>JAFGIS010000568.1 GCA_016929495.1 Polyangiaceae bacterium
AACCGGCTGTAGACGAAGACGCCATCGGGCGCGATCGCTACGGCCGATGTCTTGACGAGCCACACATGGCGGTAGATCCCAGCGCCTTCGTAGAACCAGCCCTCGGATTGCGAAGCATTGACCCGAACGGCGATGACGTTCTTCCCACCGTATTGGGCGACGTCCGTGATGTCGTAGCGGAAGCTGCCGTAGCCGCTCTCATGACGGCCCATGAACCATCCGTTCACGAATACGGTCGAGTCGCGGAACACGCCGTCGAACTCGAGCCAGAGGCGCCGTCCTTTGTCGGCTTTCGGTAGGAGGAACGTCCGGCGATACCAGCCGACGCTGTTCTGCGCGAAGGCATAGCCCAGCGCCTTGAAGCCGTGCGCCCCGTCGGCCCTGGGATCGAAGGGCAGCTCCACGGCCCAGTCGTGCGGCAGGTCGACGCGTCGCCAGCTCGCGTCGCTGAACTCGAGGGTGGCCGGGCCCATGCCGGTGCCGGCCTTGGCCAGGCTATGTCCGACACCCCACTCGTTGCCGAGGTGGAAACGCCAACCGGAGTCTGCCAGCAGGCGCTGGCGCGGATTGGGCGCGGCGGCAGCCGCGGGTTTGGCAGAGAGAGCGAACGCCAAAGAGAGGCCGAGCAAGACGCGGCGAGGGAGGATGCCCATGACGCCCTGTTAGCACGGCCGCGCCGAGCACCGCCAGAATCCTTTCTCCGCGATTCGCCGCAGAATTCGACGGCCTCGAACGGGGCGAAGCCGCAGGATTCTGCGGCGGAAACCCCCGTCTGAGCCAAGAAACGCGCTGCTATTCAGGTGCCTGTCTTGGAGACGGGCACGAGGGATTTGGCGGCAGAACAGTCGGCGCCTTCCGGCCGCCCCACAAGGGCAGTAGAATCGTATTCCTCTCGAGGAAGCTCTGAGATGACTCGTCGCTATTCGTTCTTGCGCGAAGGCGTTCTGTCGAGCCTGTGTCCCTGCCTGGCAGCCTGTGGTCCAGTACAGCAGGAGGACGACCGCGGAGGTTTCGAGTCCTCGGGAGTGACGGGGGATGCGGAGTGTGCGGCGGAATGCGATTGGGCACAGCGTTGCGCGGGCCCCGCCGTGATTTCACCGACTCGAGAAGAATGCATCGCGACCTGCAGGGCTCGCTGGGGCACCGCTCCAGTCTACCGCGCGGATCTCTTCGAAGCGTTTGCCAGCTGCTTCCAGACGCTGGCCTGTGGCGTGAGCAACGACGCCTGCGTCAATCAGCTCGTAGTGACTCCCCCACCAGCGGACGATCCTCGGGTCCAGGCCTGTCTTGCTCAGCATGAGGCGTGCGATGCCACCGGTACCTCGTTCAGGGACGATCGCTGCGGTATTCGTCCCGTACTCATTGTTTCGGCCCAGACGGCATTCGACCTCTGTGTGAGCAAGGCGTGTGGGGAGATCGCGGCGTGTGTCGATGCGGTGTTGGGGCGAACGGACTAGTGCCCTGTCTCCGTGATTCGCCGCAGAACTCGATGGCCTCGAACGGGGCGAAGCCGTCGAGTTCTGCGGCGAATGCCCGCAGTCTGAGCCAGGACACGAGCTTTCACTTATGTGGCGTGTCTTGGAGACACGCCACTAGTGCATCGCTGCAATTGGAACGATGCCCAAAGACCAGGGGTGCCGCGGGTCAGATCGGTGGGAAGCGGCGGGTTTCTGGCCGCCCTCGCCCGGTCGGGGGGGCGAGGAACCCATCGCTTCAGTCGAAACGCGGCACCAGGTATCCCGCGAGTTGCTGCGCCGCCGGCCGCCCGCCGCAATGCCCAGCACACGACAAGCGCTCCCACCAGCCGGTCAGGGTGGCGGGCGCCGCGGATGGCAGAGTGCCGCCTCGGTCCCGGAATGATCCGCCTGGTCGACAGAGGCCCGGGGCTGGGTGGTGAACGCCAGAGCGAATGGCCTGCCCTATCACCGCTGTTCGTCGAGAAAGCCTCCCAGGACATGGCAGACGGCAGTCACTGCCTTTCTCGGGTGGTCACGACATCATTTATCGTCCTGGTTGTGCTATACCGTGTTGCGCACCCCGTCGCATTGGGGCAGAATGGCCGGGCCGCGCGCGCGTAGCTTCGCGCTTTGCCCAGGAGAACCCCATGAATCATCGACACCACCTCGTTGCGCTCAGCGCGAACACTCTGGTTCTTGCCATGTTGCTCGTAGGCTGTGGTGGTGATGACGACGACTCGGGAGTTGCCTCGACGGGTGGCACGAGTGCCACGGGCGGCGGGACGGGCATGGGCGGCGCGACGGGCACGGGTGGCACGGCGACCGGCACGGGTGGCGGGGGCGACCCCTGCTCCAATGTCTCGCCCTGCGGTGGGGACGTAATCGGAACCTGGACCGTGACGTCATCGTGTCTGAAAGTGTCAGGCGCAATCGATCCAACCAAGGGTGGCCTGAGTCCAGTTTGCTCGACCGGGCCGGTGACGGAGGGGACCCTCCAGGTAACCGGAACGTGGGACCTCAAAGCCGATGGAACCTTTGCGGACAACACGAGCACGACGGGGGAGATGAAGTTCGCGCTGCCGGCCGCGTGCAAGGAGCTGTCGGGGACCCAAATCGCTTGCGCAAAAATTGGTGGGCCCCTCGGATCGGGCCTCGGCTGCACCGTCGTCTGCACAGACGACGCTGCGAGCGGCGGGTGCGCCTGCACGGCTACCGTCGACACAGCCAGCGCCGCTTTGGCTGGCGGGATTGGGGTCGTATCCGCCTCCCTGTCGACGACCGGCACATACACGGCGGCGAGCAACGTGATCACGACCTCGGACGGCGTGAACTACTCGTACTGCGTCTCCGGAAGCACCTTGACCGTCAGCCCACAGACCGAGACAACGGGCATGGGCACGACGGCGGGCACGGTCGTGTTCCAGAAGTAGTGCCGCGTCGTCGATCGAGTCGAGAGGCCGAAAGTGCCGCCCCCAAAGGCGATCCAGGATCGCCATGCTGCCATGGGCACTCAAGAGCTCATTGCGTTCGATCCGCTGCTGGTTCGGCCCCGGTTTGTGGGCTGTCCTGCGCTCGAATTCTGCCAAACGCCGCGCGCGGCTGACGGGTGGGAGGACCCCAACCAGGGCATGAGGGGCGTGTCTCGAAGCCTCTTGGCAGACTACGGCTGCCAGGGCTTGAAGATGAGTCGCAGGTTGGCTTGCGCTGTCGTCAGCGGGAACTCGCCCCACACCGGCGCATAGAACACCGCGACGGCCAGCACGACCAGCACGAACGCGAGCACGCTCCGGGGACTCCGGCGCTCCAGGCGCGCGATCAGCCCCGAGAACAGCAACAAGGTGAAGGTCCACGACGGCATGTAGTGGTACCAGAACGTGCGCGAGTGGCTGATGATCCAGGGAAGCAGCATCGCGATCCAGCCCACAACCAGGATCACGAGCGCCTTGGTGAACTGGCGATCGAACCAGCCGCTCCAGCGCTGTCGCCAGCGCGCGCGCGTCGCCGCCACGGCGCCGACCAGGGGCAAGCCCAGCAGTGCGAGCTCTGCCGTGTACCAGAGCAGTGGATTGCCCATGCTCGAGGAATACCGGGACTTGAGCCCATAGGACGAGAGCTTCACCACGATCGGGTGGTAGAGGACGGGCCAGGTGTACCAGGATGACGAGAGCGGGTTGTTGTGCGGGAAGCTGAGGTGGGCGTTGAGGAAGCCCTGGATGACCTGCACGATCGACTTGAGGTCGCTCGGGTGCCCCATCATGCGGAGGCCGAGCACCCACACTGCCCAGTGCACGACCGGGACGACCGCGAACGACGCGAGCGAGTACCAGGGCGCGCGGCGGAAGAGCAACACCGCCAGACAAGCGGGCAGGCCGACCATGAGTCCGCTCCACTTCACGGAGGCCGCGATCCCGACCAGCACCCCTGAGACGAGCACGCCGGGCCAACCACGTGCGCTGACCGCCGCGAGCAGGGCCCACAGGATGAAGGTGGCCATGATGCCATCGGGCAACGCGCAGCGCGAGTAGGCGATGAAGAAGCCGTCCGCGGCCACGAACGCCGCCGCGAACCAGCCCGCCCGGCGGTCCTCGAACAGCGAGCTCGCGACCCAATAGGCGAGAAACACGCTCTGGATCCCGAAGCAGAGTGCCATGAAGCGCCACCCGATCGGGTTGTGCCCGAAGAGCAGCATGCCGACGTCGAGCAAGAGCTTGCTGAGCGGCGGGTGGCACGTCGCTAGATTCTGAATGCGCAGGAGGTAGTGGTGCGCCGCATCGACGTACTGTTGCTCGTCGAACGTGAAATCGAAGGGAACGGGGAGGCGCTGGATCCGCAGCGCGACGCCTCCCACCATCATGAGCCCGAGCAACACACTCGTTTTCGGCATCGGTCCGCGGCGCCACCAGGCGCCGAGCTCCGCGCGCGCCCAGCGTGCCAGCTCTCCAGCGCAACGGGAGGAGACGGGGGCGTTCATCGGGGCAGGACGCAGTTGGTGAGCGTTCCGGCGGTGACCGTATTGCCGACCGGGTTGAAGCGGGCGGTGGGCCCGAAGCGGACGGACACGGACTTCACCACGCCGAGCGGCAGGTAGGTGCACACCACGCTGAAGCGGGTCGGCGGTAGGTTCTGCTTGAGGTCAGGCCAGCCCCAGAGGCCCGACCCCAGAAGCAGCTCGTTCTTGACGGTGTTGTAGGGCTGAAGCACCTGTGCGTGGTCAGGCGATGACGGATCGGCCGGGCGGAGATCGGCCCTGTGTCCGCAGTGGAGCCCCTCGATCACCTGATCGGAGGCGCACGCCAGCCCCGCCTTGTCGTCCTTGACCAGCGTGAGCTCCACCATGCGCGGCACCCCGACATGCCAGCTCGTCGTGACCTGGGCGTACTGCTCGAGGTAGCTGCTCCTGGCGTAGATCAGCCAGCAGCCGAACCCGATCGCGAAGAAAGACAAGAGCGATAGGGTCAGCACGTTGCAGCGCCCCCGCATCCGGCTCGCGGGCGGCGATACCGCCGGGCGTGCCGTGTCGTCGTGCGCCGCCTGCTCGGACGAGACCACACCAGGACCCATGCGCGAGCGTTTAGCCGATGGAAACACGACCGTCAACGTTGGCACCGGCCCACTACCGCAGAAGTGGCAGCTTTCGGGAGCAGCGGAACGCTCGCCGAAGGCAGCCGAGCCACTGCGCGCGCGAACCGAAACCGGACCGGACAGGGTCGTCCTCGCGGAGGGCGGCCGAAGGGCTCGCGCTGTAGGCCGTTGGACCGGAACGGAACGGCGTTGTGCGACCCCAGCAGGCCACGGTCCGCGGCCGGTCGTCGCGAACGAACCCGGCGTCGCGGCGCGGGATCGGGTGTCGGCGACTCGGGCCGCCTTGCTCCTTGGGTTGAGATCCTGTGATTGCAACCAAGATGCTATAGCGGCTCGCTCAGCCCCTGTCCTGGTCGTCACGCGCCGCTGGTTGACAGGACGTCATTGTGCGGGTAACTCCCGGCCCCTCGTGCTGGGTGTCATCTTCGATTGTGACGGTGTTCTGGTGGACAGCGAGCGGCTCAGCCTCGCCTCGTGGCTTCCTGTGCTCGCGAGACACGGGATCCCCGCAACCATCGAACAGATAGAGCCCTTCATCGGGGCGTCGGACCGCGCCGTGCTGGAGCACTTCGGTCACCTGGGCGGCACGCCCCTCGGCGAGGACCTGCTAGAGCAACGACAAGCCGAGTACTTCCGCATGGCACGGGGCAACCTGCGGACGTTTCCCGGGGTCGTCAGCGTGCTCGAGCGCCTGCACGCCCGCAGGGTCCCCATGGCCGTGGCCTCGTCGGGCCAGCCGGAGAAGATACGTTTCAACCTCGAGCAGGTTGAGCTCACCGAGTTCTTCCCCGTCGTGGTGAGCTCGATCGAGGTCGAGCGAGGCAAGCCGGCGCCGGACCTGTTCCTGTTGGCTGCCCGTCGTCTTGGCCTCGACCCCGAGCGATGCGCCGTGGTGGAGGACTCCGTGTTGGGTGTCCGGGCGGCGCGGAGCGCGGGCATGCTCACCTTGGGCTATACGTCGAGCTACCCGGCGACCGTGCTGCGCCAGGCCGCCGCCCACCACGTGTTCGTGGATTACGCAAACTTGCTCCCGCTGCTCGGGCTAGACCGAGACTAGCGCCGCGTGTCGATTGAGTCGTCGAATCTTGCGGCGAACCACCGCGCGCTCAGTGCCAGAGCTTGAAGGTGCTCACCATTCGGATGCTCGAACGCGAGCTGCCGTGGCCCACGCATCTGGATTGCCACCCGTCGCCCGAGCCGTTGCCGTGCGGGATCACGGCCGCCAAGACCCGCCGGATGGGCCAGGCGGGGTCAGGCGGCCAGGCGCGGCCAGGCGCGGCCAGGCGGGGCCAGGCGGAGGAGGGCTTGCGTCGGGCTGGCCCAGGTTGTATCGTCGCTTCGGTTGGTGTGTTTGATGGCCGGTGATGCCTCTTCTTGCTGCTTCTGCGGACGCAGTGCCGCGACGTTTCGCCGATACGCGGCCTGGTGTTTGCTTGCCATGGCAGGGTGTCGGGGTGGCGGCAGCGCTCGGCATGATGCATCCGGTGTCCCGGTGGTGCGGCAGAGTGCCTCCGGTGCTGCGCCTTCCGTCCCGGCCGTTCCTTCCGCCGGCGCGGCCGAGGTGATCGACTCGGGGCCGGGGCAGTTCACTGTCCGTGCCCACACGCCGATCAAGCTCGCAACCGAGGCGCATATCGAAGCCCGGGCGAAGGACGGAAGCTGGACCGCGTACCCCGGGCTGGACGGCGACACCGGATACCGCCTGGTCGACTCGTGCGCTTCCACGCCGTCGCCGTGCCGATCGCTGTCCGCAGGAGAACAGCTGGTCCTGGTGCCCTGGAGCGGCACGACGTGCAGTGCTCAGTGCGCGGCTCCCTGCCCGGCGGACGATTTCCATCCCGGCACGCATCGGCTCGTCGTCCACGGCTGCGAGGACCCCAGCCTCCGGTACGAGGGACCAGCCTTCGAAATGCCTGCGTCAGCGGCCATGCTGGCTCGCCGGCGTGCAGCGTCCGAGTCGCAACGGGCGGTCATCGTCCGGCTGGATCCGCGGGACGTCGAGGGCGCCGACCGATTCGCCCGAGACCGGGTCGCGGGTTTTCGAGTACGAGCCGAACCCGAGCAGCCGGTTGCGGCGGAGGTGCTGACGGGGCTGGCGACGTGGCTGCGGTCGAGCAGCGGGTTCAACGACAAGGTCGTCAGGCGTTGTGCACGCAAGCATATGGTGGGTTTCGTGCTCCAGGGCGCAACGATGCCGGGGTCGACGGGCGCGACCGAGATGGCGGCAGACTTCGCATGCAATTCGCTGATCGTTGTCAGGACGGAACAGCGCGGCAGAATCGAGACCTGGTCGCATTTCGACGCTTCGCGCTCGGAGCTTCTTGCCCTGGTACGCCGGGCATTGCCGCAGGACCAGGAGCTAGCGGCCCTGCGGTAGGGCGCACGCAAGGAGACCGGGGGTTCCCTTCGAGAACGACATCCACAACGATCGCAAGAACGAGGAGGATCCATCATGGTCATGCAGCTGAATCTGGGAGATCACGTCAGTCCGGAGCCGGGGTACACGGCGATTCCCGCCGGCTATCGACCGGACGCGCAATGGGCTCGCACCCGCGCTCGGGCCATCGCACGCGGCATGCCGAGCGCCGACGCGTACTTCCGGACACTGCCGAATGCCAGGTCGCTCACACAACTTCTCGCCGACAATACGATCTGGATCAACTACTCCGCAACCATTGGCGGGTACGGCGAGACCAATGCCGTGGGCGGCAAGGAAATCGCCATCGGCTCCGTGGCCTTTCGTTACGGACGATGGACCGTGCTGGCCACCTTGATCCACGAGCTCGCACATAGCAACGGGGCTCCAGGCGGCGCCAGCAAGGCTGCGGAACAGGCGCTGGTGGCGTGCGGACTCGGAAAGCGTGGGGAGCTCAACAGCGGCGTCGATGATCCGAGGACGCCGTTCGATCCCAATATCAGCGGCTAGCGTCCTGTCTCGGTGGTTCTCCGCAGAACCGGACGGCTTCGAACAGGGCGAGGCCGCCCCGTTCTGCGGCGAGCGCCGCCGATTTGGGCCAACAGGCGGGTCGTGGGTTCTGGGGCCTGTCTTGGAGACAGGGCGCTAGGGGGGCGCTAGGGGTTGAAGCCGGAGACCTGACCGTGAGTGTTGTCTCCCCAGCAGGACAGTAGTCCTGTGCTGTCGACCGCACACGTGTGACGGTCGCCTGCGGAGAGTTGGAGGACGGTACCCAAGTCCGGCGGTACGTCGATTTGGCCAGCGTCATTGTCTCCCCAACAGCGGACCGAGCCCTCATCGGTCAGGGCGCACGTGTGATAGCTACCCGCAGCGACTTGAACGACCTTGCCGAGATCCAGAGGAACCTTTGTTGGCTGCGGCACGTCGTCGTCGCCCCAGCAGTGCACTTGACCCGTACCGTACTCGTTTCTCCACAACGCACACGAGTGCTTCGCGCCACACGTTACTTGGATCGCGCCTTTGAGGCCTTCTGGCGAAGCCGCCGGGCCCGTGTTGTTCTTTCCCCAGCACTTGACCTCTCCGGAAGTGCTGACTGCGCACGTGTGGCGCTCGCCCGCTGCGACTTGGACGAAGTCGCCTTTGTCGGAGTTCGGTCCATCGACATCGTGGAGGGCGTTGTAACCCCAGCAGCTAATGCGACCATCGAACCGCAACGCGCAGGTGTGATCGGCGCCCGCGACGATTTCGACTACGTCCTTGTCTAGGCCGCTGGGGACTTCCTTCTTGTTGAGACTACTGTCTCCCCAACAGTCCACGGTGCCGCTACTTCTCAGAGCACAGGTGTGTGCGGCCCCCGCGGCCAGTTGGACTACGCCGTCTGGATTCACCATGTCGGTTTGGCCCATGGTGTTGTCGCCCCAACACCGAGCGTTTGCGGAGTCATCCTGACTCTGGACTACTGCGCACGTGTGGCCGAACCCTGCCGAGACACTCGACACGACACCCAAGCTCGCCGGAACCGTGGTTTGACCCTGGGATTTCCTGCCCCAGCAAGAGACCACCCGCTCGCCATCCACCGTACTCACGGCACAGGTGTGAGCTTCTCCCGCCGCGACTTGAGTGACGTCGTCTAGCGGTGGAGCGTCGCGCCGATTGTCGTCGTTCAGTCCCCAGCATGACACCTGCCCTTCGTTGTCCAGCGCACAGGTGTGGAACGCTCCCGCCGCAAGCTGAGAGATGTTGCGCTCTTCCAGATCCGGAACGTCAAGTTGGTTGACGGTGCCGTTGCCCCAGCAAGAGACATGACCCCGATCCGCATCGTCCTTCCAGATCGCACACGCGTGAGCGGTCCCTGCGGCTACTTGCACCACGTTGAGCGACGCCGTCGCTGTCAGCGCGCCGTCTTTCGCTTCACTGCTCACTCCCCAACACGAGACGTGACCCAGTCCGTCAGAGTCTACAGCGTCTGGAGCGAATCTCCAGACCGCACACGTGTAGTCCGCTCCAGCAGCCACTTGCTCCACGCGTTTGTCCGCCAGTTCGGCGGGTACGGCGGTCGCGGGATCACCTAACGGTCCCCAGCACGAGACGTGACCGTAGCCGCTCGCATCCTGCCACACCGCGCACGTGTGATCCCCGCCCGCAGCAATCTGAACCACGTCCCCAAGGTCTGGCGCAACCTGCGCCTGGCCTCCCGCAACACTCCCCCAACAGATAACGGTGTTCTTGCCGTTCGCGAATTCCGTCTTCACCGCGCACGTGTGGGCTCTTCCCGCGGCCACATGGACGACGTTCCAAAGGTCCTTCGGTACGTCGATCTGGCCCTCGGAGTTGTCTCCCCAGCAGGAGAGGTGACCTGCGTCGTCCACGGCGCACGTGTGAGCTTCCCCGGCGGCGAGCTCGATGGGGTCTACACAAGGCGTGGCTGGATCGCGATCCGGATCTCGGAAGCAGTGGACCGGATCTTCGGTATCGCCGGCGCAGTACGTCCCTGGCCAACAGTCGGTGCAGGACCTGTTCGTGTCGTATGTGGGCACCGCGTCCTCGTATTGACCTTCCGTGCAGGTCGTTTGGGGTGCGCATTCGCGATCCCACGTGGCGCCGGCCGGTTCTACCTGGTACTCATCGTCCGCGCAGTTGGTGATCTTTCTGCATTCCTGGTCTTCCGTAGACAGGTACTCGCCATCGCCGCAGGACGCGCATTCTCGGTCATCGGTTGTGATTCCATTCTCGACCTTTGGTGGTGTCTGCTCGTACTGCTCGGACGTGCAGACGGTCAGCTGTCTGCACACGCGGTCCGAGTACCGAGATGGCTCCACGTCCTGATACTCGTCGCTCCGGCAGGTGGTCAAGGGTAGGCATATCCGATCACTCGTGTAGACGTCGTCCTTCGGCTTCCCGTACTCGTACTCATCGTCCGTACAGGTCCTCAGATCCAGGCAAACGCGGTCGGTGGTCTTGGTGGCTGGAAAGCGTTCCCACTGTCCGCTGGTGCACTTGGTAGTCTGCTTGCACATGCCATCGTCGTTGAGGAAGAATCCCGGGCCGCACGGAGACGTCACGGCGCCGCCCGTAGCGGCGCCCCCAAGGGCGGTTCCCCTGCCGCCGCTGGGCTCGGTGTTGGTCCCGCCACTCCCACCGGTAGCGCTGGTTGCAGCGCCGCCGCTGCTCCCGCCCGTTGCGCCACTGCCCCCTGTGGGGTTCACGGCGGTTCCCGCATTGCCGCTGGTCCCGGCGCTGGCGTTGCTGCCGGCGCTGGCGTTGCTGCCGGCGCTGGCGTTGCTGCCGGTGGTTCCGGCGCTGCCGGTGGTCCCGGCGCTGCCCGTGGTCCCGGCGCTGGCGTTGCTGCCGGCGCTGGCGTTGCTGCCGGCGCTGGCGTTGCTGCCGGCGCTGGCGTTGCTGCCGGCGCTGGCGTTGCTGGCCCCGCCGCTATGGCGGCCGCCGGTACCTTGTTTGCCGCCGGTGCCTCCGGCCGCGTCGAGCGCGCTTCCTGCTGCACCAGCGTCGTCGCTCGACAACCGTTTCGATGTGCTCATGCGATGGTAGACGCACCCCTGAACCAATACCGAAGCCGTGAGCCAAAGCAGGGAGGCCACGACCGGCGATCTCATTTCAACGCTCATTAGAACCTCCCGACAGCGCCGACCGTGCCCATCCCGATCCAGGGAACCAGCGGATCCTCGCCGCTCTGCCCGGGAAGGCTGAGGAGCAGATACCCACCGGTCGCGCCGGCAACCAGCCCCGTCCAGAACCCGATTGTCGAGGCAGTGAGGAGCACATTGTACCGATGCACATCGTCTTGGCGACTCTCGAGGCAGACCGAGCCAGTGCAGTCTCTGTCCATGTTGCGCTGGAGCCGCTTTGCCAGCAGCGCCGTCACTCCCCACGTCGCCCATGCAGCGCCGCCAACACCCAGGCCAACCCAGCCTGCCGTCCGGCGCCATCCAAGATCGCGCTCGGCCGGGACCGGCCGATCCCCGGGGCCCTGGGAGGCGAAGAGCGGCGGATTCGTAGGAGGCAGCGCAGCCGCGGGCTCGGGTAGCGGCGCGGGCTCGGAGGTCGACGCTGCAGCCTCGACAGCGGTGAAGTCGAGCTCGATGCTCGCATGGTCAGCCTCGGCCAGCGTGGCCTGCTTCTCGAGCGTTCTACCCTCTGAAGTCGCAGTGACCGTTCTCTGGCCAGGGTTGACGGGCATGTCGGTGCCCAGAAGCGCGGGATCCAGCGGCGCGCCATCGAGTTGGAGCGTGAGCCCTTCCGCGGCTGCGCCCACTACCGTGATCGTCAGTCCAGGGATACGGCGTACGAGATCTCGTCGCTCCAAGGAAGCGTCCCGCTGAGCCTGGCGTTGAGCGCTGACGCGCCCTTCCGGGTCCTCGATCTGGAGAACCTGCTGATATCGTTCGGCAGCCTGAACGAGCTGGTTCGTGCGAGCGAGCGCCCGAGCCAACCAGAGCCCCACCGTGGGGACGCGCACCAGATCGAAGGCCTTGCCAAGCTTCTCCGCAGCGAGCGAGTAGTCCTCCTCCCGAAAGGCAGCCAACCCTTCTTCTCCCAGAGTCCGAGCGACGGCGCGAGACGAATCCTCGCTACTGCTGGAGCTGGAGCCGGACTCGGCCCTCGCCTCGGCGGCGTGTCCCAACAGACTGCACGCCGTCAGGCAAGCTAGCAGGGAGCGCGGAAGGGTGTTTGGTGACAGGAACGAGAAGGAAAACCTAGAACGCGAGGTCATCGTCTTTGGGGAACGGTATGCGAACCGATGGCGGAGGCCGCCGAGGCGCGGGCGCGCTGGGCGCGACCACGGAACGACGTTTGACTGGGGGCGGCGGGGCCGCCGTCGAGGACTTGGATGCCTTGGGTGAAGGAGACGCCCGCGGTGCGGCGGACACCTGCGGTGCGGTGGACACCCGCGGCACGGCGGATCCACTCGGGCTTGCCTCGACCGTCGGCGCGGAGGCGAGACGTGCACTGGCAGCAGGCAAGACGGGCGTCGGCAATGCGGCAGGACGGACCGACGCTGCAGGAGACGGGAGTATCGATGGTTCGGGGGGGACCGTTGGAGCGTGGTGCTTGGATGACGTGGGACGCCCGCGCGAAACGACAGTGCCCTGTGCGGACGGTCCGGGTATCTCGTCGTCGGGTACGCTTGGGGTTGCCCACAGCCACAATGCCAGAGCGCCGCTCGACAACAGCCCGAGCCCCACGGCGAGGCCCAGCTTCCACCGCGGAACGCCACGCCGGAAAGACAACAGTGAAGGCCGAGTGGCTGCTGGTGCCGCCATCACCATGTGAGTCGGCGCGCTGGGCGCCGGCGGCGTTCTGCCCGCCGCCAGTTCGCCAACAACCGGCTGGGACTCTCCTGTGGAGTCCCTGTCAGCACGAAGCCAAGACCCAAGGGTTGCCATCGGCAGGTCGCTCGGCGGACCCGAAGTTGCGGCGAGCGGCGGATCCGAAGTTGCGGCGAGCGGCGGATCCGAGGTTGCGGCGAGCGGCGGATCCGAGGTTGCGGCGAGCGGCGGATCCGAAGGCGCGGTGAGAGGTGGTGCCGAGACCTTGGTGAAAGAACCGTTGATGGCAGCGAACGTCTCGTCGAACGCCTCGAGCAACTCGTTGGCGCTAGCAAAGCGATCCGCGGGATTCACGGCCAAGGCCCGCGCGCAAAGCCGTTCGAACGCGTCGCTCACGCTGAGCCCCCTCCCGCGCGGCGTCGGTCGCACAGGGCCGGTCGCTTCCCCGTACAGGGCGAACACCGAGTCACCCTGGTAGGCACGCCGCCCGAGCACCAGCTCCGTCAGGATCATCCCGAAGGCGTACACGTCCGTCCAGGTACCCGTCCCACCAAAGCGTTTGCCCTCGAACTGCTCCGGTGCCGCGTATTCTGGGGTGAACGCTTCAAAGCCGCTCGTGGTCCCCGTGGCCAACCGCGTCGCCATCTCGCCGTCATGAAGCGCTTTGGCGATCCCGAAGTCCAGAACCTTGAGCACCGTCCCTTGGCGTGTCTCCGCGAGATAGAGGTTCCTCGGCTTGAGATCCCGATGCACGATCTTCAGCTGGTGCGCCAGCTGGAGGGCCTCGACCGCGGGGCGAAGCAACGCCAGAGCATCGGCCTCGCTCATCGGTCCTTGTCCGGCCCTCCGCCGCTCCTGCAGCAGCGCCTCGAGCTCGACTCCCTCGAGCCATTCGAGGACCAAGTAGGGAATCGCCTGCCCGCCTTCCCGCTCGCTCACGTTCAGGTCGAACACCCTCACGATCGCGGGATGGGCAGCGAGCGCCGACAGGAAGACGCCCTCCTCGCGGAAGCGCTTGAGGAAAGTCCCCCTGGCCTCCCAGGTGAAATGCGCAGGCACCTTCAGACACTTGATGGCCACCGCGTGATCGAAGGCCAAGTGCCAGCCCCGGTACACCATGCCGAAGCCGCCTTCACCGACGACGGTGTCGACTCGGTAGCGGTTGTCAATGACACAACCGAGGAGCCCGAAAAGGTCACCTGGCATGGCCGAAATCGACGATACTAGCGCCGCTTGGCGAAGTCCAGCGGGCGTTTCCCTGCTGCGATCCGTGGTCTGTGGGCCGAGTTGCAGTAGCCTTTTTGTCGAACGTGGGTCCGACCCGCCAAACGCACGCAGCCGCTGAAACTGGATGGCGTGTGCGTCGAGGACGAGCAGGAGCTCCGGCCAGATGCATTGGCCGCCAGGCAGGCGGATCCTGAAGATCCCTGCAGGACCAGCGGCGAGCCGGACTCCGTCCGGCAGGCATGCCACGCCGGACAGAGCGAGATCGGGCGCGATCCGCTGAGCTGGGTTTCGTCGAAGGCGCTGGACGGGGACAGATACCGGGCTGGCGGCAGAGCGGACATCTGCCCGGTCGCGCCGTGCCCGAGCATCGGCTCTGGCACGTGCTGCGTTCGGGCAACGTTCGGAATGTCTTGGCCGGACGTACCGACCAGGCTGGCCCCGAGAAGGACCGGCGCAGCAGCACCCAGGGGCTCGGGCACCAACCCGCGCGGACTGGCGGCACGAGCGTTGCATCTGCGGTGGGCGGAGGCGGCGCGCGCATCCAGATGCCCTCCCTCCGGCCGCGCTGAGCGCCACGGGCCGGGCGTTGGGGACGTTCACTTCGCGGGGTCCGCGTTTGCCGCGGCATGGTCTGCTCTCCACTACGCGAGCGCCCGACGCTTCGGCCACCAGAAGGGTCGCATCCTCGGTCAGAAGCCGTGCCGGGTCGCGAGCCGTCCCGACAACGGACACCAGCGGAGCCGTGCCCCGGGGAAGCGCCGGGAATGGGGCGTGCGGCTGCACTACCGCTTCGGCAGAAGAGAGATCTCCGAGCGTATCAGCCTGAGCACCGGCTGGTGACTGAACGACAGCCCCGCGATCGTCGCGGCAATGCAGCGTTCGACCGAGCCATCTCGCGGATCGGTTTGCACACTCACCCCAACCGCACGAAACCCTCTGACGGCCACGCAGATGTCCGCGTGTCGCCAGTGACGCGCCGCGCAGTTGGTGAGCAGAAGCTGGGTCGCCGGTCCGTCGAGCAGCGCTCCGTACGCCGATCCCGTCATGTCACGGGGCAGGGCCGTGCTGCCTTCCGTCAGGTCGTCCTTGTACGTCTCCGCGGCCTGTTCGCAGCTTGGCAGCGCGGTCGACCTGGCGCGCGTGGGCTGTGCGCTCGGCATGGCAGGCGCCAAGGCCGCCTGGGCCACCGTGGTCTCGGGCCGAGTCGCCTCGGACAGGGTCGAGGTGACTGCGGCCGGGACAGCGGTGGGCTCGAACGACGCCGGGCTCGGCTCGGGTCCGTCCGTTTTCTGCAGCGAAAGCGCGCCCGAGGTCAGGCCGACGCAGAGCGCGACGACCGCCGCATACCCGGCGAAGGAGAGCCCGAAGATGCGGGCACGCCCGCGACGCGGTGCGCTCGGTACCTCGGACTCCGGCAGTGCGTCCGGCAAGCGAACCCGCGGTCTCATGGGCAGCTCGAGCGGCACTCCGAGCGTATAGCGCCTCAGCGCCGTCTGGCCAAGCGGCCAGCGTTCCGCGGCGCTTTCCGTGTTCCAGGGCTGTCACTCTGGCCTCCGCCGTGCCGATGAGGTACGTGGCCCCGCACCATGATCCCCCGCTACAGCCTGCCCGAATTCACCGAGCTCTGGTCGGATTGCACGCGCTACGGCATTTGGCTCGAGGTCGAGCTTGCAGGCTGTGACGCCATGGAACAAGCCGGCCTGGTGCCGCGCGGCACGGCCGACAAGCTGCGCGCCATGAAGCTCGAGCTCGATCCGGCAAGAATCGAGGAGATCGAACGCACCACGCGTCACGATGTCATCGCGTTCTTGACCCACGTCGAGCAGCTCGCGGGCGAACCCGCGCGTTGGCTGCACCGGGGCATGACCTCGAGCGATGTGCTCGACACCAGTCTCGGCGTTCAGCTGGTGCGCGTCTGCGAGCTCTTGTTGAAGCAATGCGACCGCCTGATCCAGGCGCTCTCTCGACGCGCGGCCGAGCACGTGGCTACGCCCATGATCGGTCGTTCGCACGGCATTCACGCCGAGCCGGTGACCTTCGGTGTGGTCTTGGCAGGCCATCTGGTGGAGATCAAGCGCGGCAAGCAGCGCCTCGAGCGTGCCAAGCAGGAGATCGCCGTGGGCAAGCTGGCGGGCGCGGTCGGAACCTATGCCCACCTCGCGCCGCAGATCGAAGCGCGCGCTCTCGCGAGCCTGGGACTGATGCCGGAGACCGTGGCTACGCAAGTGGTGGCGCGCGACCGGCACGCGGCCTTTGCAGCCGCACTAGCACTGCTCGCCGCCGGAATCGAGCGGCTGGCCACCAACGTGCGCCACTGGCAGCGGACCGAGGTGGGCGAGGCGGAAGAGCGCTTTGCGCGTGGTCAGAAGGGCTCGAGCGCGATGCCTCACAAGCGCAACCCCATCTTGAGCGAGAACCTCTGTGGGCTCGCCCGTGTGGTACGCTCGTGCCTCGCGCCTGCGCTCGAGAACGTCGCGCTCTGGCATGAGCGAGACATCTCGCACTCCTCGGCCGAGCGCATGTTCCTCCCGGACGCCACCTCCACGCTCGGGTTCATGCTCGAACGCGCGGCGGGCATCGTCGAGGGTCTGGTCGTGTACGCAGAGCGCATGCGCCAGAACCTGGATCGCTCCGGCGGCCTGTTCTTCAGTGAAGGCGTCATGCTCGCCCTGATCGGCAAGGGAGTGGCGCGCCAGCACGCGTACGAAATGGTGCAGCGCAGCGCCATGCGGTCCTTCGAGGGTGGCGGCCGTTTCCAGGATCTCTTGGCGGCTGACCCGGAATTGGGAACCCTGCTCGCACCCGAGGAGCTCGCTCGGTGTTTCGATCTGGAGCATGCGCTGCGCTGGGCCAAGGAGATCGTCGACCGGGCGATCCAGCAGTAGCTCTACGTGCCGAGCCGTGTGAGCGCCCAACGGCGCACGATCACGTACGCGACCACGAGCGCATGCCAAGGCCGCACTCCGCTGCTCTCGTCGGCGTATACGGGCCGCACGGGCACTTCCGCGACGCGCATACCGTGCGCAGCCAGCAGTCCGAGTAGATCGTTGGGATAGCCGTAGCGGGGCCATAGCCCCTCGAGCGGCAGCTGACGTGCGGCGCTCGCGCTGAGCGCCGTGTACCCGCACTGGCTGTCGCCGATATCGAGGCCGGTCGCGAGCCGAGTCAAGGCGGCGAGCACGCGTCCGGCGCTGCGTCGCGCCCAGGGCATCGTCCGTGCGTCGGGGTGAAGCAGGCGATTGCCCTTAGCGTAGTCCGCCGTTCGGTCGAGCACCGGCCTGAGCACTCCGACAAGGTCATCCGGATGCATCTGATTGTCGCCGGCCATGACCGCGAGCACGTCGGCTCCCTGGTCGAGCGCGCGGCGGTAGCCGGTGACGATGGCGGCACCGACGCCCCGGTTCTCCGGGTGGACGACGACACCTATCCGAGGGTCGCCGGAGCAGCGTGCCACGGTCGCCGTTGTGTCGCTGCTCGCGTCGTCGACGACCACCACGATGTCGACGTAGTCCGGCAGCCCGGCGAGCGTGCGACCGATCAGGCGGCCTTCCTGATAGGCCGGTACGACGATGGCGATCTTCGCTCCCGCGACCATCGAGCGCTACTAGTACCGCGCGAGGATTGAAGCGACGGATTCTTCAACGCCCCCGGCCGGGCGACGGCTTCGATGAACCCGTCGCGTTGCGCCGACCTGACGGGGGGTAGCCCTCGTGGTCGGGCCTCGATTCAGCGAAATCGAGGCGTCGCCTTGTGCCAGGAGCCACCGGGCGCTCCCGAGGTCGGCCTCTGGGCCGTGCGCGTGACCTCTGGCTTAACCGGTGTCGCTCTCGCGCAACGGAAGCCCAGTGCTACGTGTACCGATCGTGAGTCGACGTTGCGTTGCGCTGTTCCTGGCTGCCGTCGCCCTGTCCGTCGTGGGCTGGTCGGTCTATTCGTGGGCCACCTATCCCAGCGACAGGACGCCGCTCGGCGCCTATCTGCGCATCATGAGCGCGGTCAATCGTGACCGTCCCGAGGAGTTCTTCGCCTATCTCGAGACGGCGACACAGCATGCCTGCTACACGATTCGCGACTATCGGCGCGCGACCCGCAACCGTGTGCTCGCCTCCTACCCGGAACCCGAGCGATCCAGGCTCGCCGCGTCGTATGCCCCGGAGGCGACGGCGAAGGACGGTCAGGACGTGTTTGCGGTCCATGCCCGGCGGCGCGGTTGGCTTCAGCGCCTGCGCCGTGACCTGAGCGGCGCGGATTCGGTGCAGATTGAAGGCGAGCGCGCGACCCTTCAGACGGCGCGCGGCACGCGGTATCCTTTTCGCCGGCGCGAAAACGGCATCTGGGGACTCACGCTGTTCACGGCTACGCTCGTCGGGGAGGCGGAGAAGGCGTCACGCGACGCGCTCATGATCGAGCGGGCGGCTGCCGACTACGATCGCGCGCGTCGGGCCGACACTGCCGAGCGCAGGTAGATCCACGTGGCCAAGGCTTCCATGCGCAAGTCCATTCGGCTGGTCCCCCTGGGCGGGCTCGGCGAGATCGGTCGCAACTGCCTGGCGATCGAGCAGAGGGGCGGCATCCTGGTCGTCGACTGTGGTTCGAGTTTCCCGCACGACGACCTTGGCATCGACCTGTGGCACGCTGACCATTCGTGGCTCGTAGGGCAGGGGTCGCGGGTGCGAGGCGTGCTGCTCACCCACGGACATGAGGATCACATCGGAGGGCTCCCGTACCTTCTGTCGGAGCTCGACGTTCCGGTATGGGGTCCGGCTCACGCCCTCGGCGTGGCGCGGCGCAGGCTCGCCGAAAGCGGGATCGACACCGAAGAGTCCCGAATGACCACGATCGAGCCCGGGGGACACTATGCGATCGGGCCTTTCTCCGTCGAGCCGGTCCAGGTTTCACACTCCGTCATCGACGCGTTCGCCTTCTGTATCGACACGGACGCGGGCTTTGTCTTCCACACGGGGGACTTCAATTTCGACACGTCGATTACAGGCAACCCGCCAACCGACGTCGCGCGTCTGGAGCAGATCGGTGATAGCGGCGTCGGCCTGCTTCTCAGCGACAGCACCAACGTAGAGATCCCCGACCGCCAAGGTTCGGAGCAGGGCGTGGGCGAAGAGCTGGAGCGGCTGGTGCGCGAAGCCTCCGGTCGCGTTTTCGTGGCCATCTTCGCGAGCAACATCCACCGCCTCATCCTGCTCGGTCAGATCGCCGAACGCACGGGCCGCTCTCTGTGCTGCATCGGCAGAAGCCTCGAGATGCAGGTACAGGTCGCGACAGCGCTCGGACGACTGAAATGGAAGACCGATCGGCTCGTCGGTGCGGAAGAGGCCGGCGATTGGCCGCGAGAGCGGCTGCTCGTGATCGTCGGCGGGACCCAGGCCGAACGCAACTCGGGCCTCCGCCGGCTCGCGTCGGGCGACCACCGTTGGCTCGCCGTACAGCGGGGCGACACCGTCATCATGTCGAGTCGGACGATTCCGGGCAACGAACGGGCCGTGCGCGACATGCAATGCGACCTGCTTCGTGCCGGCGCGCGCGTCATCAGTCGCGAGACGCATCCGGACGTCCACACCAGCGGTCACGCGGCCCGCTCGGAACAGCGCCGAATGATCGATCTGCTGCGACCGCTGGCCTTCATGCCCATTCACGGGACGCTGCGGCATCTTCTGGCGCATGCGGAGCTCGCCCGCGCAGCAGGCGTTCGCGAGCTGCTCGTGGTTGAAGACGGCACGAGCGTGCGCTTCGATGGCCGCACTCTGCGGCGCGCGGAGCAGGTGGCCCACGGCAAGCGGGCCGTGGCCCTGGGCGGGAAGCCCATTTCGGCCCAGCGCCTTCAGGAACGCTGCGAACTCGCCCGCTGCGGTGCGGCGGTCGTGACCGTGGTGGTCGCTACAGATGGCACGCTTGCGGCGCCGCCGATGGTCAGTCTGCGCGGCATCGCGGCCGTCGGCGACGACGGCATAGCGGCGAAGGTCGGCGCGGCCGTCGCTCACACCGTCAAGCGGCACCGTCCCCATTCGGGCGCCCGCCTGCCCGAGGCCGTTCGGCGCGCGGTGGCTCGGCAGCTCAAGGAATTCTGCGGCAAGCGGCCCTTGGTGGACGTCCACCTGATTGAGGTGGGATAGAGCATGGGTAGCATGCCGTTGTGCAGATGGTTGCTTCTGGCGCTGGCCTTGGCCGCTCCGGCCTGCGACCGTGAACCGAAGGCCGCGCCCGCGGCAAGGACCGGGCAGAAAGCGTCGGCTCTGGCCGCGCCCGCTGCGTCCGAGCTGGACGAGCTGCCCTGGAAACTCCCGGCTGCCGAGCGAGTGGTGGCCTTCGGCGACCTGCACGGCGACGCGGCGGCTGCCCGGGCCGTGTTGATTCTGGTCGGGGCCATGAGCGAAGAGGGCCGCTGGATCGGCGGCAAGACGGTCGTGGTTGCCACGGGGGACCAGATGGACAGGTCGGACGATGAACGGCGCCTCTTCGAGCTGCTGGCTGACGTTTCCCGCCAGGCCAGCGCTGCCGGCGGCGCTGTGCACGTGCTCAGCGGCAACCACGAGGTGCTGAACGTAGCTGGGCACTTCGACTACGTGAGCGAGCAAGGCTTTGCACAGTTTTCCGACGTGGAGCGGCCGGAGCTGGGCGAGGCCCTCGCGCTGTTTCCGCCCGAGGCGCGGGGAAGGGCGGCAGCTTTTCTTCCCGGTGGTCCCTACGCCCGCCGACTTGCACGATGGCCGGTGGTCGTTCAGGTGGGCGACACCGTTTTCGTCCACGGCGGTCTGCTCCCCGAGCACCTTGCCTACGGGATCGGGCAGATCAACCGCGACGTCCGTCGTTGGATGAACGGGCACATGCCGCGTCTGCCGGAGATGCTTCGGTCGATGCGCGCACCGTACTGGGTGCGTCTGTACAGCAGCTCCGAGCTCGAGAACGATGCCTGCCCGACCCTGAGCCAGACGCTCTCGAGCCTCGGGGCCCGGCGTATGGTCGTCGGTCACACGCCGCAGAAACGCATCAATGCGGCCTGCGACGAGCAGGTGTGGCGCATCGACGTGGGGCTATCCCGATTCTACGGTACCGGTCGGGTCGAGGCGCTCGAGATCCGGGGCAACCAGGTTCAGGTCCTGTCCGCCAAGCCGTCGGCGGGTTCCGAGACGCCCGGGGGCGAAGCCAAGGCGAAGGTGATTGCGGAGTAGCCTGCGACGGGATGGGTCGTCGCGAGCGTCCGACCGACCGGCGAGCAGCCCCGCTCGGGGGCCACTGTTTCTGTGCCGCCGGGGGAAGATAGACTCGGGGTCTTCAGTAGGACCTCGACGGAATTCCGGATGGGTTGGAGTCGGATTAGGCCCGATCGTCCGGCTTGGGAGCAGCACGATGAACAGAATGTCGCTTCGCGATCGCCATCCTCTCGCTGCGTGTGCCTGGAGCGCCCTTTTACTCGCGACCGCCTGCGGCAACGACCCGGGAGACGGCAGGGACGGCAACAGCAGCGCAGACGGGGGAGGCGGCGGCAGCAGCACCGGCACGGTGATACCCCCTTGGGACTCGTACTGCGTGGCGACCTTCACCAAGGACTACAACGTGAAGGACGCTTTCGACGACACCCTGTTCACGGCGCACGCAGGCGAGGCGTACCTGATGACCGAGTTCGGAGCGGGCATCAACGAGGACAAGGCCGTCCTGGCGTATCTCACTGCCGCAGGGCCCTACGAATTCGAGATCACGGCACCTGCCGGCACGCACGATTTCCCGTTCACGACTCCCTGCGAGTTCGACAACACGACGGCGTACTACGGTGTGTTCAGCAACGTAAGCGTCTACTCGGCCGCCGATCTCGCCACCAATATCTGCGATCTGAGCGCCAACACGGTCAAGCTCCGTGACACGAGCAAGCTGTCTGGATTCAGCGCCGCCGATTTCGCACTGATCGGCCCCAGCACCTACGAGGTCTTTCTCAATGTGTTCAGCTCCGATTGCGGCGGCGCGGAGAGCGGGTTCGTCAGCGTGCCCGAGACCGTGGCGTTGGGCGCGACGACCCATCTCGTGCCGATCGTCGGTCTGATTGGTCCGGCGAGCTGAGTCCCAGCGCGGGCGGTCGGCCACGAGGACCCTGCACCCGCACACCAAGCTTCCAGTGGGACGGGATCCCCTCCGCCTGCCCGGGGACTGCTGCCCCCCGGAAGCCTATTTCCGCTGTCCTTCCGCTCCTGCGATTGTGGAACGACGGCTTCCGGATCTAGGCTATTCTACGTAGAATCATGAGTGACTGGGCTGCCAGCGAATCCGAAACGCCTCCTCCAGTACTTGCTGGCAGCATCTTCGATCAATGTCGGACGATCTTGGTGGTCGATGACGACCCAGCGTTCGCCGAGGCGCTGGCCGTGTCCCTGGCCAGCGAGCAGACGCAGGTGGCTCTATGCGCCACCACCGCGGAGGCCGCCCGCGAGATAGAGCACAACAAGCCTGATGTCGTCGTGCTCGACGTGAGCCTTCCAGACGGTGACCGCATTCGACGTGCTGGAGGCCGTGAGACTGCAGACTCCCACTCTGGCCGTGGTCGCCATCAGCGGCGTGGCCACACCACTGGACTCGTTTCGTTTGGGGCGGCTCGGCGCGGCGTGCTTCCTGGCCAAGCCGTTCACGAGCGCCCAACTTGTCGAGGCGATCGAGCAGGCTATCAGGAGGCCGGTCAACTTGAAGCCCCTGGTGCGCGATGCGGTCGGGCGCACGTCCGTGCGTGAGCTCGGGCACGAGCTAAGAACCAGCATGGTGGAGGAAGCCATGGCGCGCACCAGCGGTAGCCGCACTCGCGCGGCAGCCCTGCTCGGCGTGTCCCGTCAACTGTTGCAGTTCATGCTGCGGCGCAGCAAGGCGAAGTCCTAGCGGGGCTCCGCCCCAGCCCGACGAGGCATGCTGCGACCCGAGCCCCGCGTCAACAGTCGAGAGCCGTGAGTCAAGAGCCCGGA
>JAFGIS010000569.1 GCA_016929495.1 Polyangiaceae bacterium
GTCGCCTGGGGCGTCGATGTCGCGCTCGACACCGAGGGACGGCCAGTCGTCGTGTTTTCGGTGCAGGTCGGCGGCGCCGGGCTGCCGCCCGCCGAAGGCGGCGACGACCTTCGGTACTGGTATGCCCGCTGGGATGGCAGCACCTGGGCAGCTCACCAGATGGCCTTTGCAGGGACCTGTCTCTACGAAGGAGAGGACGACTATGCTGGGCTCGCCGCCATCGACCCGAGCGACACGAACGTCGTCTTGATCTCGACCAACGCCGATCCCGAAACGGGAGAGCCGCTGGTGAGCAGAGCCGACCATTGCCGTCACTTCGAGATCTATGAGGGGCGCACCCAGGACGCCGGAACATCGTGGACTTGGGAGCGGATCACTCGGGACTCCACCGTCGACAACCTGCGACCGGTCATCCCGAAATCCGACGGCGCTCGGATCCTTCTGTGGCTCCGGGGTGACTATCCAAGCTTCGTCGACTACGACCTGGAGGTCGTCGCTCGGTGGTGAGCGCGAAGACCGAAGTGATCGGACCGGGCGAACGCACGAGGAACACGACGGCAGGGGTATTCACAAGAGGCCGAAGACCCATGGGTCATCGGGCCGGATCAAGCCGCACGGGCGTCGCTGGTGTGCTGACTCACAGCTGAATTCTCACTCGGAGGGCTCCAAAAGACCCCCTCGGTTTTTGTGCTTCCTCTGAGCCGGTCCATGGCGCTCCTGACACTAGGCTAGAGGCCTGTGTGGTCTCCCGGACCCAATGTCTCCGGACACAAGTTAGCCTCGTACCTTGTCCCGCAAGGTGCTAAATAGACGCACCGATCACTCGGTGCGCAGGTCGAAGCAGCAACTGCTTAGGGCGCCTTGACCTCGGCGTCGGCTTAGCGGCTTACCCGGATTTCGTTCGACAACGCCGACTGGCGTCCGCTCGCGGGCGGGGCCGGCAGAATCACCGAAGGGCGGTGCCCCGTGAAACGTTCGTTTCTCCTGTGCTCGACGTTCCTCCCCGTGGTGGCCTTGGCCTGCACGTCCGTATCCGGCAACGACCCTGGAGACGAAGGCGACGGCTCGGCCGGCTCCCCGGACATCGGGGCCAGTACCGGGGGTTCGGGGGATGGTGACGGTACCGGCGCTACCACCAGCTCGACAGGGGGCGGCGTCCTGAAAGAGATCGGGACCGGAGGGACCGTGGACCCGGGGGCCGAGCAGATCACCGAGGAAGAGTCGTGCACGGGGACCGCGCTCGAACCGGAGACCATCGAGGTCCCGCAGGAGGTCACCACCACGACGGAAACCCAGGTCCCCGCGCCAGTGGCGCTCTACGTCATGCTCGACAACACGCTGAGCATGGACGAGATGGGGGCTACGGCATCCAAGTGGGACGAAGCCGTCAGCGCCCTCACCAGCTTCGTCGAGGATCCTGCGTCTGAAGGGATCGACGTCGCGATCCAGTATTTCCACCCCACCGGCGGTAGCGGACAGGAGGCCGACGAATGTGACGGGGTGGCGCATGCCACTCCAGCCGTGGCGATGGGTACTCTCCCGGACCAGGCCCCGGCGATCGTCAGGTCCTTGCAGTCGACGCGAACGGCCTTGAACACCCCGACCGGCGGGGCGTTGACCGGCGCGACCAACTACTGCGCCACCTTCCAGACGGAGCACCCGGACGAGAAGTGCGTGGTCATCCTCGTCACCGATGGCGAGCCGCATGGATGCGGGCTCAGCGCCATCTGCCCCAACGACACCGGTGGCGGCGGGCCCGGCATGGGTGGCGGCTCGGCGAACTGCGTGGATCCGAACTCGGCAAGCGTACTGACCCCGATTGCGGCAGCGGGCCTGGCCAATGGAGTGGTGACCTTCACGGTCGGCATGGCCGGCGTCAGCGAGGACGGTTTCACTCTTCTGGACCAGGTAGCCGTCGCTGGCGGGTCCGATTGCACCCCGGGCGCGCCGGGCGACGAGGCCTGCGACGTGTCCACGACGGGCGCCGAGGGCCTTCTCGCTGCGCTCAACGCGATCCGTGACAGCGTCACGGTGGTCGAGACCCATACCGAGACGTTCACCACGACCGAGATCGTCCCCCTGCCCTGCGAATGGACCCTTCCCGAGCCACCCAAGGGGTCGACGCTCGATCCCATGCTCGTCAACGTCAACATCGTCGATGCGGCGACGACCGTGACGACCCCCGCGACCTACGTCCCCTCGGCGGACGACTGCTCGCGCGCCTCGGGACCGGCCTGGTACTACGATGACCCGGTGGCGCCAACGAAGATGTACGTGTGTCCGGCGACCTGCGAACTTCTGGCCGCAATGCCGACGGCCAGCGTGCAGGTGCTGCTCGGCTGCGAGCGGAAGGATCTTATGTAGGCTGCCGAGACCGATCCGGCCTACGCCGGACCGATGTCGTTCACGCAGAAGTCGAAGGTACGATCCTCGGCGTTCGTCCCCGGGACGAGGACGATGGCCGACTCAATGGGCTCGCCGGCATAGGCCACACCCGAGCCGCCCTGCCAGCACTCCGTGTTGAAGCTGGTCCAGGGAATGGTGACGTCCCGCCCGAACTGGGACAGCTCGTAGCACCAGCGATCGCTTGCGACGGTGTCGCCGTTCGGGCCGAGCAGCTGCACACGCAAGACCGTGCTGGCACCGCGGTTGGTCACGTTCACGACTACGCCACCGCTCGTGATGCTCGTCGGCGTCCAGGTGCTGGCTGGCGCATCGGTGGTACTCGCCTGGTTGACGTTGAAGCCGATCATCGCGACCGCGGAGTAGTCGGAGGTCGCCGGGACGGTGCCCGACGCGCAGTAGGGTCCGTCAGTGGTCAGGTTGTCGAAGTCCGCTGGGGTGATGCTGGCTACGTGGGCGGTATCCGTCGAGGTCCAGGCCTTCCCCTTCCACGCGCCGTGAACGTGGTAGCCAGCCACGATGCTCCCGGCACCGGTCCCGCCGCCCGAGGCGCCGCCGGCACCGGTGCCCCCGGTCCGCCCCCCTGTTCTGCCACCCGCCGTCGTTGCTCCGCCCACGCCGCTCGTGCCGCCCGTTTCGGCGGCGGTGCCTACGCAGGCGCCGTCCGTGCAGGACTTGTCCGACGCGCAGATCACCCCGCAGGCCCCGCAATTGACCGGATCGGAGCTCACGGAGACGCAAGCACCGTTGCACACCGTCTGTCCCGCCACGGTACAGGCACACACCCCGTTCGCACAGGTCTGACCCGACGCGCACGCGGTGCCGCAGCTGCCGCAGTTGCCAATGTCGGTCTGGAGGTTCGTGCACTGCGTGTCCCCACAGTCCATGAAGCCCTCCGGGCAATCACAGATCCCGGCCACGCAGGATTGCCCGGTAGGACACACCACGCCGCAGTCTCCGCAATTCCCCGGATCGGTATCGAGGCTCACACAGCTCGCACCGCAGGGGGCTGTGTCGCTGGGACAGTCGGACACGCATAGCCCGGACCCGCAGAAGAGCCCGGGGTCGCAGGCGTGGCCGCAGAGCCCGCAATTGTCGCCGCTCGCCTGGAGATCGACGCAAACGTCGACGCAGCGTGTGAGGTGTGCTTGGCATTCGCAGCTCCCCGCGATGCAGGTTTCCTCACCGCTGCACGCCTTGTCGCAACCCCCGCAGTGGTAGAGGTCGGTTCGCATGTCGACGCACCCGTCGCCGCAGAGCGTGTACTCGTCGGGGCAACCGCACTTTCCTCTCTTGCAGGTCTGACCCTCAGGACATGCGTTGGAGCAAGCTCCGCAGTTGGCGGGATCGACCGTCGTATCGATGCAAGTCCCAGCGCAGTCCTCGGTCGGTTCGGGACACGTGCTCGTGTTCTCGATCGTGGTGGCGTCCTTGCTCGTGCAGACGGAGGCGATGCATTCCTGGTCAGTTGGACAGACGTTACCGCAAGCGCCGCAGTTGGTCGCATCGCTCGTCATGTTGACGCAGCCGCTCTGGCACGGGCGCAGGCCCGCGTCGCACAACACCGGGGTGTCCGTTTGCGCCGTGCACCCTGCTACGATCGCACTGAGCGACACGAGGAGCCGACGTGCGATGGAAACGGGGATCAGGGCTTTCATACGCACCTCGCTTGACGTTCCCGGACTCACTGTACCGCCGACCACCACCCCTGTCCGGCAATTTCTCCCCTACCCAGGTGCGCGTCGTCTTCCGCGACCGTCCACCGAGGCAGCGGCAACGGGAACGCGGCTCGCACGGACCTGTGCCAAGTCCAGTGTTCCGGGATTTCTTTCCGAGCAGGCGCCCGGGATAAAGACACTCAAACTGCAAAAAATCCGCGAGAGCCCAGGTGCCCGGCGGCCGGCGTCGTGCACTTGGAGAACCCACGTCGAACGAGTCCGCCAGCATTGGAGCGAGGCGACCATCGACCACCAAGAGCCCACCAGGCCGTGGCCGCTTCGGCCCGCGATCGCCCGAGCCAGGCCGGCTCAGCCACGAAAGAGAGCTTGCGATGCACGAACGCGCCGGGTGCTAGCCTCGACCTCGTGACCGGGCGACTTGGCAGGCGGGGTCGACGATCAGCTCGAGCGAACCGCAGTTCCACGCCGACCTTCTCGGGACGGCCCTGTCTTCGCGAACGGTGGGCGGCAAGAACTGGCGAGAGGGGAAGAGGCAATGGTTCGTGCTTTTCGTTGCTCTCCGTGTTCCGTCAGTCCACGGGCGTCTCTCCGGGGGCGCCCTCGCCCATCGGGATACCTTCCAAGGGGTTGATGAAGTTGCCCGGAGGCGGTCGGAGCTCTTGAGAGTTGACCTTCGCGAGGACCCGCTCGATCAGGGCCTGCCGATAGGTATCGGGGCCCGCCTGCCAGATGGTCCTGCCCAACTCGTTCCACTCGTCAACCGTCACCGGGCGACCGAGCAACGGCGAAACGAGTTCTTCGACCTCGGCATCGGCAGCCTGCTTCCGCAGTTCGGCTTCCTGCTGTTGCTGCTCACTAGGTTCTTCGTCGTTCGCGACTTCGCGCTCGCGGCGCTCCAAGCGGCGCGCGACCTCGGTGGCGATTCCATTTTCGTCCACTCTGACAGTCGAACTGTGATAGTGAGTGGTGTGATTGGCGACCGGAGCTTGGCCCTGTTCGGTCCCCCGTTCTCGGCGCGCGAGCTCCTGTCGAACGGATTCGAAGCCTTGCCGCGTCGAGCGAACCTCCCACACCAAGACGGCTAGGATCGCCGCCGCGCAGGCAGCGGCGATCCAAGTCCTCAGATTTCTCACGGACGCTCGAGGTGCTGGTAGGCCGAATCGTTCTTGAGGTACGTGGACGAGCAAGTGCCGCCGCTCATGGTCACATAGAAATAGGTATTGAAGTCGGCGGAGATCGCCGCGGCGCGCATGTTCTCCCTGTCGGCACTGGAGAACGAGCAACTATAGGTGCTGTCGTCTTTGCGCGCGTAGAAATAGACGGAGCCGCTGCTATAGACCATGAAATACGCACGATCGGAACTCCCGGAACTGAGGCGGGCTGCCCGCAGCGAGCCGTAGCAAGTCGACGTGCTGCCGCTCGTGTAGCAGTTGAAGGTCATCCCGTTGCCCTGGCCGGCGTCGGCGGGAGCGCTGGATGTCAGTCCAGCGAGCACCAGTGCCGGGCCGAGGACAGAGGTTCTGATGATTTGATTGAGTTTCATGCTTCCTCCGATTCTTCAGGTGCATCCCTTACACACCCGAGGGGAACGTATCGGATTGGCTTCGGCGAAGTCAACGAGCGCTCGCGGGTCGACTGCCTGGTATGGCGCACGACGACCCGGATCCGATTGGAATCATTGCGGTTTGTGCTGCACCTCTCGGCGCAACCACAGGGGTACTGGCACTCTCGAAGCGAACGGGGACGAGCAGGCCAAGTGACCGCACCCCGTCGGCATTGGCTCCTCGTGCGATTCGTGCTTGGTTCGAGGGGTGGTCGTGATGGGCTCAGCGGGATCAGCATCCGATGCACGGCCAGCGGACTCTGCGGCACCTGCGTTCATGCGGGCCGTGTCGCGGCGCGTTGCCGCAACGGCAGTGATCACCCTGCTCCTCGTCGTTGTCCTGGGCTGGACGACCGATCTTCGCGGCTCCATGCAGGCAGCTTGATCACGGTTTGCGTCTTCGCACTGTTACCTTTCCTCGTGATCGCCGGCCTGCTGGCGTTGGTGACGTTGTCACTCTTCGCGATCGCCCTGCTCGGTGCGCTGGTCGACGCCGACCTCGATACCGACATCGATGTCGGTATGGACCTCACCTGGGCCGTTCGCCCGTACTACCGCTGGCTCGCCCGGCACCGTGGGTCGCCGCTGCTCGGCGTGCCGGTGGGCCTTCTGTTGGGGGGCTTTCTGCTGTGGGCGGCGTTGGCCGTTTTCGTTCTGGCGCGCGAGGCGAGGACGACCGAACGCCTGCTGCAGGCACAGGCGGTGGTCGAGAACGCCTACCGGGAGGCGAAGCGCTATCCCCCGCCCGACGGCCGCGGCCACTTCCCCGTGCCTGACGCGGTCGCGTCGTCCTTCGCCAACGCTCTTGGAGCTCAGCATCGACTTCTGGACGCATTCGGACGCCCCGTGCGCTACGAGGTCAAGGGACGCTGGAAGCTTGCGTCGTATCGACTTCGCTCGCTCGGTTTCGATGGCGTGCGCAGCGACGACGATTTGTGTGTGAGTGGGCAGACACGTCTGCAGGCAATGGCCGACGCTCCAGAGTGCGCCAGACGGAGTGGATGAGGCGATCGCGACCAAAGACCTCCTCGGGTGAGATCTCACCGCCTGGATTCGCTTTCGCTTCTTCGACTACCATGGCGCCAGGTCTCAATATACGTCAGGCGTAACGTACGTCAATACCTACGTATGTCACACATGACGTACGTCGATTTAGGCGTACATTTTCTGCTCCTCGTGGCAACCAGCTGAATATTGACGAGAAACATGACCAGGTGGGCTTGACACTTGATCGACGACGCGCTCTCTACTCGGCTCGAGTTCCCATGGGTACACAGTTCACGGTCGCAGGAGCCATGCTGGGCTGCTGGATCCTGGTGTGTGCCGGTGGGCCATGGCTGTCCGGGTGCGACACGCAGGCCGAACGCAGGCCCAAGGCCACTGCCCCTGCTCACGCAACAGCGTCGGCGGAGCGTAGCGCCGGCCGCGCGATGGATCCGTCGTGGATGAGCGCGCTGGGCAACCCCGCGTCGCGCAACGATTGTGCCGAGCGGCGCGCGACGGCACTGCGGTTGCCGGGAGCCCCCGGCGCGGCCGCCTTCGAATCGCAGCGGGCCCTGCTGGCAGGTCGGATCCGCGGGGCGAATGTGCTGTGGAAGCGTGAGCCCCGCTACGAAGGACCCGCTGACGGCATGGGTCGGGCGCTGCATCGGCTCGAGACGGGGCCTGACGCCTTGGCCGAGGTTCGTCGCATGCTTCGAACCTACCCCAAGCCCGAGCAGCGCCGCTCTGCACTGCTCCGCGAAGGCTATCTGTACGTTCGCGGTGCCGACGCAGCACTCGCCGTGATCCAACAGGTGAGTCTGACGGATCTGTTCACCGAACCCACTGTCTACCTCATGCGGGCAGGAGCGGTTCACGAGCTCCGGCGACACCAGCACCGTCGCGGTGCCGAGTACGTCCACGTGGGCGGCGATCTCACCGGGGAACGCGCCGAGCTGCTTCTCGCCGATCGCGTCGGCCTGTCACCCGATGGGTTGACTCGCATGACACTGGCGATCGACTTCCGCGAGGCGCGTCGGCTGCATGGTTTCGACCGGATCCGCGTCGAGCATCTGACGATGGAGTCGCTCGTGGCCCAAGTTCGCTACGGGCCCGGGGTATGGGTGCCCGCGTTGTTCGACGTCCAAGGGCCGGTTGCGAAGTTGGTTTGCCACGCCCCGAGCGCCGCCAGCGTGTCGAAGGCGACCGCCGCCTACACGGCGGGCTTGGACCGGCAGCGTGTCCAGGCACGAGTGCGCGAGGTGGTCGAAGCGCAGGTGCGTGAGAAGTTGCCGTTCGATGCACCACGCGGCGAAGACGATCCGCGTGATCGCTATCCACTGCGGCCGCGCTGGCGCGATGCCTACGCCAAGGGCATGACCTCATTTCGATTTCTGGGCAAGCGGTACCCTGTCTACGACACCCAGGGACGGCCCTGGGTCCCTCAGGTGTGCCTCGAACTCGTCTATGACACGTGGGAACGGGCCGCCGGCACCTGGTACCGATCCGCCCGCTGCGACGGGACCACGGGCCAGCTCTTTCCCGAACCTGAACGCATCGTGGGTACCCTCAACCTGGATGTGTTCGAGATCGACGACCGGCGTCGCGTTGCCAAGTTCCTGGCCTACGCCGAACAACATCCCGAGCACTTCGACCTGTGGAAGGTCCCCTCGGCTGACCGCGTCCTGTACCGGGAGACAGAGCGTTTCTTCCAGGCCCTTGTGCAGCAAGCAGACCAGCTGCGCGAAGGAGACGTGCTGGTCGTCCGAAGGATCAGGCACGGTGAACGTGCACTCTATCACAACATGCTCGTGATGGAGACCGATCCGTTTCTAGGTATCCCGACGTTGCTCGCCACGAACACGGCCCATCCGCGCCTGCAGACGTTTGACGGTGTCATGCAACTCAGCGCGAACCGCTTTCTCTATTGCCGGGTTCGACCGCAACCCAGTTGGTTCGACGCTGCGGTGCTGCGTTCTCTTGGTGCTCAGTGACCCTGAAGGGCTCGGGTGTCCAGCGCATGCCGCACGTGCGTTCGGTCATCGAACGCAAACCGCTGGGTCCCTACCTCCTGGTAGTCCTCATGCCCTTTGCCAGCCACCAGAACGAGGTCCCCCGGGCTCGCCTGGTGCACGGCGAGCTCGATGGCACGGGCGCGATCGAGCTCAACCAGAAGGTCGGCGCGCCTGCGGCGAGCTGCGTGTGCGATGGGCGCAGCGATGGCAGCCGGAGCCTCGGTCCGGGGATTGTCACTCGTCACGACGACGACATCGGCTCGGTCGCCCGCGACGGCCCCCATCGTGGATCGCTTGCTGCGGTCGCGGTCGCCGCCGCAGCCGAACACGCACCAGATCCGGCCGTTGGTGATCATGCGGCAGGCGCGCAGCGCCTGCTCGAGGGCATCCGGAGTGTGCGCGTAGTCGACGAGCACTTGGATCTCGTCTCCGGGACGATCGCAGCGCTGGAGCCTCCCGGGCGGCGCCGCACTCTTCCCGATCGCCGCGGCATATCGTTCGAGATCGGTTCCGAGACACCCGCCAATCGTCAGAGCCAACAGAAGGTTGGCGAGGTTGTGAGCCCCGATCAACGCCGAACGGATCTCGACACGGCCCCAGGGAGTCGTGGTCGTGGCGACAATGCCCGTCTTGTCCAGCACGGGTACCGCAATGGGTCGGACATCGGCACGGCCCTCGGGTTCGCTCGAGACGCGCAGCACCGGCCCGGCCGTACCATCTGCCAGCTGGGCACCGAACTCCCCGTCGACCACGATGACGCTCTGATCGGGACTCAGAGCCGTGAAGAGCCGCGCCTTGGCCTCCCCGTACGCCTCGAAGCTGCCGTGCAGGTCCAGGTGGTCGTGAGTGAGATTGGTGAACGCCGCTACGCGGAAATGGATGCCATCGGCGCGCCGTTGGCTGAGCGCGTGCGAGGTCACCTCCATGATGAGGTGGCTTGCGCCGCGCTCCAGCACCTGCGCCGCGATGCGGGTGAGCTCATCGGCTTCCGGCGTATTGAGCCCTGGATCGAAACGCACGTTGTCGAAAACGACGCCGAGGGTGCCCATGAGTGCGGGGCGCGCACCGGTCTGCCTGAGACCCTCGGCAACGAGCGACACCGTCGTGGTCTTGCCGTTCGTGCCGGTCAGGCCAACCACAGGCAGTCGGCGCGTCGGATGACCGTAGATGGCAGCCGCGGCGTGCGCGAGCGCCTCCGGCACGCTCGCCGCCACGAGGAGCGGAACCGGAACCTCGCCGGGCGTGCGGCTCGCCTCCGTCAGAATCGCACAGGCGCCACGGGCGAGCGCCTCGTCGACGAAGCGCCAGCCGTCAACCCGCGCGCCTCTGCGGGCAACGAACAGATCGCCGCGTTCGACGTGGCGAGAATCGTGGTGGATCCCCGTTATGCGCACGGCGTCGTTGCCTACGACGCGGCACCCACTGGCACGGGCGACAGCCGACAGGGCAATGCCAGGCATGGGCGACCTAGCTCAGCGACCGAGTCGAGCCGACGGGCGCTGGCCGACGCCAGCAGGTCGGATCCTCGGCAAACAAGTCCTGGCACGAATGCCAGGCCGCAGCGCGACAGCCGTAGCACGTGTAGGCGAGATCGCACTGCCGGCAGGCCCCTGTGAGGTGCTCGTGGATATGCCGCAGCATACGGAACTCCGGGCTCGTGACGATCGTCTGCAGAGGGAGCCCCTCGGCGCGGCGCGGCCCCACTCGCAGTACCCCGTACTCCCGGTCCACGCTGGCGCAGGGCTGGACCACGCCCTGGTCGGTGATGTAGCAGTTGCAGTAGTACAGCTGGCACGAGCTGGCCACGAAAGGCGGGTGAGGGATCCAGTCGAATCCGAATTCGTCGCGATCGATACGCAGCAACTCCTCGAACAGCTGACGATACTTGTCCGGGGCCTCGGCTCCATCGAAGAGCAGACGCTTCCGATGGGTGGCAGCACGCCCGTGTACGCTCGGGATTTCCATTTCCGGAACGATGTTGCGCCTTCGCATCCAGCGCCAGACGTCGGGAAGGTCATCGTAGTTCTGGCGGCAGATGACCGTTTCCAGGGCCAGCCGTGACGGCGTTTCGTCGGCCAGCCCTGCGTCGAGTAGGGCCTGAATGCCGCGGCGCATTCTCCGGGAGGCTCCTGCGGCACCCACCAGTTCATCCTCGACCGCTTCTCGGAGACTCAGAAGCTTGCCCACCACCGTGACGTCGCGGCGCTCGAGCCAGCGAGCTGCCCTGGAGTCCAGGAGCGTGGCGTTGGTGTACAGAACGCAGTAGCAGCCGAGGTCGTTGGCGTAGTCGATGCAGGACTCCCGATCGACGAGTACGGTGCGGCGCAGCAAGGGCTCACCCCCTGCGACGATCGAGACGAGGGTCGCGCCACACTCCACGGCCTCGTCGATCACGCTGCGGATCTCGGTATCCGACAGGCCGGGCCGCGAACCGGCGGTGGCCTCCGTGTAGCAGAATGCGCAGTGAAGGTTGCACTGTCGCGCCAATTCGAGAGAAATGCGGGAGAGAGGCGCCGCCGGATCTACCGGCCGCGTTCGTTCGCTGCGGGCGCGCTCAACGGGCGGTGGCTGCCATCCGCCGGGCGCACAGCGTGTGACGGGAAGGTGCGGCATGAATCCTGGCATGCTGAGTTGCGAAGACGTTCTGAGAGTCGGGCAGCCCTGCGAGCGACCTCACAGCAGCTCCCCGGACTCGTTGGTTGAGGCAGTGGTGCTCGCCCCTGCAGCGTTCCCGACCAGACCCTCGACGTCGGGTCGCGCCGAAAAGCAGCTCGGAAGCAGTCTGCGGAAGGCGTCCCCGCGGGCCTCGTAGTCCCGAAACTGGTCCCAGCTCGTGCAGCCCGGCGACAGCAACAGCACATCCCCGGGCCGACACTGGGCCGCAGCCAGACGCACCGCGTCACCGAACCGATAGGCGTAGAGGGCTCCCGGCAGCTCGATGGCGTCTCGGATCTGCTCGCCGCTTTCGCCGTAACAAACGAGCCGATGCACCCGGTGCCGGTGAGCGCGCAGACTCCGGAAATCCAGCCCTTTGCTCCGGCCCCCCAGGATGAGCACCACGCTACGCTGGAAGTTGAGCAGGGCGGCCTCGACCGCGTGGACGTTCGTCGCCTTCGAATCCTCGTAGACTCGGACTCCGGCGAACGTACCCAGGCACTCGAATCGGTGAGGCAGACCGCGAAACCGCCGAAGGGTCCCTACGAGATGTTCGGGAGCGACGCCCGCTTCGTGCGCGATCGTTGCAGCGGTGAGGATGTTGTCGATGTTGGCGAGGCCAGCCAGTTGACAGCCGGCGTAGGCGAACCGCGCGCCACCCACTTGGAACCAACCGTCCGCATAGGTACTGTCAGCGGGCGCTCCTTGGCGGGAAACCGTGCGTACGGTCACGTGGTTCGGTCGTGCACGTGCCAGCCGCGGGTCGTCCACGTTGAGCACCAGCACGTCCTGGGGTCGGCAGTGCCGGACGATGTTGAACTTGACGGCAGCGTACTCGTCGAGTGAGGCGTAGCGATCGATATGGTCCTCGGCGATGTTCAAGAGGGCCGCGATGTTGGGACGGAAGCGTTCGACCTGCTCGAGCATGAAGCTCGACACCTCGAGGACTAGCCAATCGCACGCAGCGAGTTCGTCGACTTTCGCCAGGACGGAAACACCGATGTTGCCCGCCACCAGAACGCTGCCAATCGATTGCAGCAGTGCACCCGTGAGCGAGGTCGTCGTAGTCTTGCCGTCGGTGCCGCTGATCGCGACGATGTGTTTGCTGGCCATCAGCTCGTAGATCAAGTCGAGATCGACACGCACGGGCAGTCCGCGGCGTCGGGCCTCACGCACGAGGGGGATGCTGCGCGGCACGCCCGGGGCGATCAACACCTCGGTGATGCCATCGAGCTGCTCGGGCCGTTGGGGACCGCTGAACACGTCCTTGTCGGCCACCCTGATCTGCGCGAGCCGCGGACCGAGTTCCTCTCGGCTCGCGTGGTCGCTCACCTTGTAGCGGACGCCATGGGCATCGAACAGCCGCGCGGCTGGCAACCCCGTGCGTTCGGAGAGTCCGACGATCAACACCGTGCCTTGACGCAACCTGGTCCAGAATTCCGTCTCAGTCCGATTCATGTTCCATGGCCCAGTCTTGTAGCACGAGCCGTTCTAGTGCATCGTTTCATTTAAAACGATGACCAACAATGAAGAGGTGCCGCGGGTCAGACGAGTGGTTTCGGGGCCGGAAGCGACGCCCTCACCCAGCCGGGGGCGTCGCTTCCGGCCCCTCAACTCAATCGAAACGCGGCACTAGTGTGCTGTCCCGGTGATTCGCCGCAGAACTCGACGACCTCGAAACAGGCGAAGCCGTCGAATCCTGCGGCGAATGCCCTCGGTCTGCGCCAGGACACGCTTCCTTGCTCACGCGATCCATTTCGACCCGGTGACCTCCGCGAAGCCGTGGCCCTTGTTGCGGCCGACTTCGTCCAGTAGCTCGCCTACGGTCAGGGCGTCGCCCCGGTTCTTGCCGCGCACGCTGACGTGTGCTCGCTGCCCGTCCAGGCGCAGCTCGAGCGTCTCGTGCTCATCGCGAAGCGGCAGCCAGATCGTGCGCTCCGTGACGTAGTCATCTCCCAGGAAGTCGAAGACCCGATTCTCGGCAGAGGCGGGCAGTACCTCTTGGCCGCCAACGACGAATGCCTCACGAGGCTGCTCCCCAGCAAAGAAGTAGACGAACTTCACGATCCCGGCGGTGGCGTTGTGCTCGACTGCGTGGACACTCTGGAAAGGAAGCGCGTGCCCACAGAGGCCGAGCCAGCCGACCTTGTGCAGCCATGAAACGCCGGCCAGCTCGAAATCCAGGATCGTCTTGGCATCGATGTAGGAGAACACCCTCCGGAGCGTGGCCTTGAAGGCCGCCACTTCGGTCGGGCCGAGGAAGGTTGCCCGCTCGGGGTGGTCGACCAGACGCTTGAACGTCCAGGCAAGATCGTACAGGACCATGCGCTGCGTCCAGGCGGGCACGCTTCCCAGAGTCTCCCGCGCAGTGCGCAGGAGCGCTTCGGCACCGAATTCGATCGCGGCGCCAAATCGCCGCGGGTCCGTCCATGATCCGTCCAGCGTCGAGTTCTTCGCGCGTCGCTTGCGATAAAGGTACTTGGCATGTGAGCAGATGCCGATGTCGTGGTCCTGGGTCGAAAGGAGGTAGCGCCCGACGAAGTGCCCATCCTCGAACGTCGGCCGGATCCTCTCATCGAACCTCAAGCCCGTCGCCGACAAGATCTCGCGGCTGAAGAACGCAGAGCTCGCCGAAAGCTGCAGGTGCCGTCCCGGCGATGAGGCACCGACGATTCGGTCCCCGCGCTCGAACCGGTACCGCAGGTGGTGAGTGTCCGAAATGCGCCTCGTGGCCTCCGTATAGACCAGCAGGTTGCACGACAGCAACCGCACTTTCTGGGCTGCGCTGGACGACAGAAAACGATCGACGTGCTCGAAGTAGCGAGGGTCCACGAGATCGTCGGGGTCCGTGAACGTGATCCAGTCACCCGTGGCCATCGGCATGCCGGCGTTCCGTGCCGAGGCCTGGCCACCATTATCCTTGTGAACGCAGCGGATGTTCCGGGGGTACCTTCTGCGCCACCGCTCGATGACTGCGGCTGAACCGTCCAGCGAGCCGTCGTCCACGGCGATGACCTCTATGTTGCCGGCGAAGTCCAGCGTCTGCGCCTCGAGGGAACGGAAGAATTCGTTGAGGTACGGTTCGACTCCGTGTACCGCAGCCACGACAGAGTAGCTGTACCGGCCTCGGAGCTGCTTCTTTGCCTTTGCCAGACGGGGCATCGGCAGCGCGGGAAGCCGCTTTCGGAAAGCGTCCACGAAGAACTCGCCGGGCCGGGTGACCAGCTTTCTGAGTTTTCGGCGAAGGGTCTCGTCCATTGCGAACTCGCAGAGGCGGAGCGGCGCCAGAACGCTGCTGGAACCGGGCGACTCGTCCATGGCGCAGGCCATCTTCTAGCGGGGCTCCGCCCCAGCCCGACGAGGCATGCTGCGACCCGAGCCCCGCGTCAACAGTCGAGAGCCGTGAGTCAAGAGCCCGGA
>JAFGIS010000570.1 GCA_016929495.1 Polyangiaceae bacterium
TCCCTCGATCGGTCCCCATCGTCTAGTTAGGCCCAGGACACGGCCCTTTCAAGGCTGTAACACGGGTTCGAATCCCGTTGGGGACGCCAGTAGCTGATGCTGGTTCGTGAGAGCGTGGCCCACCCCTTCGGGCCGCGTACGCCGGGCAGGAGGCCAGGCACCTCGCTACTTCGCGAGAGTCCCCGCCCCCGCCCGGTCCTGTTCGCGGTGCACCTTCTCGCTCAGACGCTCATAGGCTCGCTGCGTGAGCGCGCGGTCCAGGATGCGACGCCCTTCGCCGCGCCGGACCCAGTGCAGGAGCTTGCGAAAGCTCAGGCTCTGAGTCGCCCGCGCCGCCTGCTCTGGGAGATCGCGCGCGGCGCGGATCGGGTCCTTGGTGCCCGCCGCGTGCTCCGCGACGTCCGAGAGGAACGTGAGCCTCAGCATGACGACGGACCAACGCGCGAGGTCCATCTGGCGGCTCAAAGGAAGCGCCTGGGACTCTCGCAGATCGTCGACCTGGACGTCGGGTTCCTCTGCGACGCGGGACTTCACCCACCAGAACAGGTGCAGGCCGCTCGACCAGACGCCGCCCCGCTCCACGCACCGCCGCACGTAGGTCCGTCCGAGACTGGTGAGGCCGATCTCCGCGCGCGCCTTGGGCAGCATCGAGAGCCGCGCGAGGGACTCGATCTTGCTGCCGAGCCGGCCGTATTGCATGACCTCGGCGGCCACCGCGTCCCGGGCGAGCGCGGCGAGGTCCGCGGTCGAGCTACTCGTGCGCGCCCCGTCGACCACCTTCCCGGTCGCGAGGCTCGAGATCGCGCTCGGCGTGAACCGGGCTTCGTGAAGGCCCTGCTCGCGCTCCGCGCTTCGGAGCATGAGGTCGTTGCGAAAGAGGCGTCCGCAGGTCGTCAGCGCCGGCGTCGTGAGCACTCGTCGGTGCTCAGTGCAGTATCCGACGGCCGTGCCCAGGTTGTCGTACTGGAGCGCGTTGAAGGCGCAGTTGACGCAGGAGAGGACGAGCATCGGCGGGCCCTATTCGAGGATCGCGGCGCCGGCGCGCGCGGCGGCCGCGACGTCGGGAAACGCGGCGTACCCGACGAGGTGCTCGCGCCACTCCTCGACGTACTTGCGGGCCTGCATGACCTCGAAGGCGCTGCGCCAGCGCGCGTCGCCCTTGCCAGTACCTCTGAGCAGGCCGAGGAGTTCGACTCTGGAGACGTGTTTCGCGCCGTTCGCCGTGATCCGCCTCGCTTTGGTCTCGAAGACCCGCCCGTTCGGCTCGGCGAATCGCGCGGCGACTTCCCGGGACTCGGTCGTGCTGTGGTACGGGGTCGGCCGTCCCGGGCCGTCGAGATAGAGGATGTGGCGGACGATCGAGGGGTCCGCCTTCGGATCGGGGCTTGAGAGCGTCCGTCCGTCCCCGCGGTAGAGGGGGTCATGGTTCGCCCGCCAGGAGGAGGCAGCGGTCACGGGGTCGTCGTATCACCGAACGACGCAGCCGTCCCGCCGAGGCCTCGCACCGAAGCAGCGCCCGCCTCCAGGTTTGTTGCAGTGGGAACCGGCGGGCCATTTGGCCGGCCTGGTTATTCGTGCGGGACTTGAGGAAACCTCAAGTTGTGCTACGTGAAGATCTGGATGACTCCCCGGCAGGCGCTCGATGCAGTCAACGAGGCCGGCAGAACGGGACGCTTCTTCGTGACACCCCACGCGAACCAAGAGGCCAAGGAGTGCTCCGCCTCTCGCTATGACATCCAGGAGGCCCTGAGGACCGCTTGCGACGCAAAGCACCAACCGGAGAACGATCGATGGCGCGTCGTCGGCAAGGATCTCGATGGTGACGACCTCACCGTCGTCGCCTTCGACGCTGGAGTCGTCGTGGTCACGGTCTTCTAACCCGGCTCTCTTCGAGACACAACGCACCGAAACCCAGGACAGTAAGGAACATGGCCTACACACACCGAACCCAGGTTGGCCGATACATCGCCGTCGACGATGGGTGTTGTGGGTTCGCAAGAACCATGCAGGACGGTACGCCGCTTCTGAGCGCCGATGAGCTCTCGAGGCTCGAAAGGCGGGCAGTGATCACGATCCTGCGGGATGTCGAGCTCGTTGGTGGACCGGAGCTCAAGTTCGCTCGGAAGGTCCTCGGCCTCCGCCAAACCGAGTTCGCCGAACACCTGGGTGTTGCCCCGGAGACCGTGTCACGGTGGGAAACGGGAGCCGAACCGTTCAAGCGCCCGGTTCAGCTGGCCGTCTGCGAGCTCGTGGAAACGGTCGAGCGTTCGGGCTCCCTGCCTCAGCGAAAGCCCTCGGCCCAAAGGGAGCTTCGGGTGGCGTAGGAGTGCTTCCGCGCCACCGGCTCGATCCGGACCGGGTTCAGCATCTCAGCATCGAATGAATCCCGTTGGGGACGCGAAGAACTACCCCCTCCGCTCCTGAGCGGAGGTGCGTAGGGCGCCCCCGCCTACCTGAGCGGAAGGTAGTGAACCTGCCCGGTCCACTCTTCCGCCCCGCTGCACGTGGCTGCCAGCAGAAGGTCCTCGATCGCCTGTCCGAGGGGAAGTCGCTGATGCACGACGCGGGTGCCCCGGACCCGAAGCACCCCGTCGGCCGTTTCCGTCAGCGGCGGTGCCCCCGGCGTCGAACGCTTGTACCAAGAGCAGGGTAGCGCCTGGAGTGTTCACGAGCCAGCCGGGCTGAGTGCACGTGCCGCGCCGCCTCCCCGGCGCCGACACGGTCGACCATATCGACCCGGCCCAGTGCCCAATGGCCTCACGGGGCAGCTCACGGATCCTACTATCGGTCGCGGTACAGCTGGCCGGGATATTGCGCATCGAGCAGTCTTGATGCGGACCAAGGGGCCGACGTCGTCGCCCTCCCTCTCCGGTGATTTGCAGGCGGGGGCCGTTCGGGGTGATCGTCACGCTCTCAAGTTCTCTCCAGCGCGGCCGCTACTGCACTGAGACGACGTGTCCGGGCGCGACGCATTGCTTGGGGCGCTTGCCCCGCCGCTGCTGGTGGTCGCCATCGCGTGTGGGCGCATTGGCTACGAAGCCGTTGGGAGCCGAGCATCGCAGGCAGGGGCAGCGGCAACCGGACCCCAGACAGGCGACGCGTCCCCTGCCGCGGCCGCCGACGGCGGCGATCCCGCAGCCGGGGGCGCAGCGAGCGCGGATCCGGGAGGCTGGCAGCTGACGGGCGCTTCCGCTGGCGTCGTCGGCGATGCTCAGTGGCCCGCCGGCGCACCCGGGACAGCCAACCCAACGCCAGCTGCCGGGCAGGGCGGTGCGACCACCCCACACGTGTTCGGCGGCAGCGGTGGCGTGGAGCCGAGCACAGCGACGGGTGCGTCGAACTCCGCGACCGTCGCCGGTGCGGCTGCTTCCGCCGGGGTCGCGAGCGATCCGTTGCCTGCCGGCGCACCCGGGACAGCCAACCCAA
>JAFGIS010000571.1 GCA_016929495.1 Polyangiaceae bacterium
CACTCTGGCGCGGGCGGCACACTGTCGGGCACAGGCGGCCGCACGACGTTGGGCGCGGCCGGTACGACGTCGGGCACAGGCGGGACCGTGTCGGCAGGAGCCAGTGGCTTACCTGCTGGCGGGAGTGTTGGTTCGGGCGGCTCTGCGCCAACAAGTGGCGGAGTACCTGCGGGTGGTGCCGCCGGATCCCGAGCGGATGGCGGGACTGCGGGGCGCGGCACGGGCGGCCTCACGACAGTCGGCGGCAACGGGGGAGGAAGTGGCGGATCGAGGGGCAATTCTGGATCGGGCGGAAGCGCGGGGGGCGGGGCATCAGGCGGTGCCGACGGTCTCGATCCCAACGGTTCCGTCTACGTTGCTGCCACCGGAGATGATTCGAATCCCGGTACGCTGTCAAGCCCCGTTCGCACGCTGGCGAAGGCGCGCGACATCGTGCGCACGCTGAACGGCGCAATGAAGGCCGACCTCACCGTCTACGTTCGCGGCGGTACGTATCCATTGACCGACACCTTGACATTCTCGAACGCCGATTCTGGTGCGGGCGGCTTCCACGTCAAGTACATGGCGTACCCCGGCGAGCGACCGCTGATCACCGGCGGACAACCGATCAAGGGATGGGAGCTGTTCGACAGCAACAAGAACATCTACGCCGCCACGGGCGTGACGACGCCTTTCCGGCAACTGTACGTCAACGGCACCAAGGCGATCCGCGCGCGCAGCCCCAACCTGGGGGCGAACGGCGAACCCAACTTCACCCGTTGTACGGGCTGGGACGCAGGCGCCCGGAACTTCCAGGTGGCGAGCTCGGATGTGTCGAGCTGGAAGAACCTCGAGAAGGTCGAGATGCACCTGATGGTGCTTTGGGCCGACAACACGATGCGGATCGCGTCCATCACGACCTCCGGGAGCACAGCATACATCAAGGTGCAAAGCCCCGAGGACATGATCTTCGAGCGGCCCAACCCCGCCTTCTGGCCGTCTCAAATGCGCTTCTACTTCGAGAACGCGTTCGAGCTGCTCGACCAGCCCGGGGAGTGGTACCTCGACGAAACGGCGGGCACGCTCTACTACATGCCCCGCTCGGGCGAGGACATGACGACGGCGACGGTGATCGCACCGATGCTCGAGACGCTGGTCGCCGTCAAGGGCACGAGCACGTCCGACCAGGCCAGCTACCTCTGGTTTGAGGGGCTGACCTTCGCACATTCGACCTACATGCGTCCGAGCCAATATGGGTTTCTCGATGCTCAGGCCGGGCAGTACAACATCACGGCACCCTCCAACAATCAGCAGACGGTGGGGCGGCCCGGCGCAGGCGTCACCGTAACCAACGCCCATCACATCCACTTCGAAAGGAACCTCTTCACCCAGATGGCCGCCACGGGTCTCGATTTCATCTCTGGAACGCACGACGACCTGATCATCGGCAACGCGTTCACGGACATCGGCGGCAGCGGCATCTCCATCGGCAAATTCGTGGTCGACGAGAAGACCGAGTATCACGTGGTCTACGACCCGACCGACAAGAACGACATCTGCACCCGCGACACGATCAAGAACAACTATGTCCACCACGCAACGACCGAAATCCAGGGAGCCACCGGGATTGCTGCCGGTTACCCGGCCTACCTCGATCTCGAGCACAACGAAGTCAGTCACGTCAACTACACGGGTATCTCGGTCGGCTATGGCTGGAACACCGCGACCAACGCGATGACCAACAACAAGATCGCTTTCAATGACATTCACCATGTATGCGAGATCCTGGCTGACTGCGGGTCGATCTACACACTGTCGAACCAGATGCCCGCCTCGGAGATCCTCAACAACTACTGCCACGATTTTCAGCAGAGCCAGTGGGCCGACTACAGCATCAACAATATCTACTTGGACGAGGGAACGGATGGCTACACCGTCGCGCACAACGTGCTGCTCGACTCTCCGAACATCGTCCATCAGAACAAGAACGGATCGCACGTGACGATCGAGGACAACGGACCCGACCCGACAGGGGCACAATCGACGATCACCAACGCTGGCATCGAATCGGCCTACTCGGACATCAAGACCCTGAGCATTCCGGCTGCAACATTCTAGGTCAATCGCCATGAAACGAGCGCTTCTTGTCATCCTGTCGGCGTCCTCGGCGATGGCAACGGTTCTCTCGAGCTGGGCATGTCTGGCGGACAATCCGATCATTCAGACCAAGTTCACGGCCGACCCGGCCCCGATGGTCTACGAAGACACGCTGTACTTGTACACGAGCCATGACGAGGACAACGCCACTGGCTTCACGATGTACAATTGGATGCTCTATAGCACGACGGACATGGTCAACTGGACCGACCATGGAATCATCGCCGGGGTCAGGGATCCCCACAAGACGTTCAAATGGGCGGATGGCAACAATGCGTGGGCTCCGCAGACCGTCTCCAGGGACGGCAAGTTCTATCTGTATATTCCCGCGCCGAAGGGCGGGCGCATGGTCATCGGCGTCGCGGTCTCGGACAAGCCCACCGGGCCGTTCGTCGATGCGATTGGAGCTCCGCTCGTTGACGATCCGAATTCCGGAGGCAACGACATCGATCCGACGGTGTGGATTGCCGACGACGGCCAAGCCTACCTCTATTTCGGACATCAGCCGCCGCTGTTCTACGTAAAGCTGAACCAGGATATGGTTTCGTATTCGGGCGACATCGTCAAGCTCGACAGAATCGGTACCTACGAGGAAGGCCCGTGGCTTTGGGCATTCGAGGGCCGGTGGTATCTGGGATGGGCCTCCACCTGCTGCCCCGAAGGCATCGGGTACGCCATGAGCGACCAACCGACGGGCCCGTGGACGTTCAAAGGGTCCGTCATGGACGGCGACAGCAGGTCTTCGGGAAACCATCCAGGAATCGTAGAATACAAGGGGAGCTGGTACGTTTTCGGTTTCAACTACGCCATCAGCTACCCACAGACCACCACGCAACCGCTGCCTGGGGGGCACACGGAACAGCGCTCCATCTGCGTGGAGAAGCTCTCCTACGCGGCCGATGGCACGATTCCGAAGCTGCCGTGGTGGACCACGACCGGCGCTCCGCAAATCGGCACCTTGGATCCCTACGTCCAAACCGAGGCTGAGACCATCGCCTTTTCGAAGGGCCTCAAGACAGAGACCTGCAGCGAGGGCGGGATGGACGTCACCGCCATCGAAAATGGGGAGTATATCAAGGTCAAGGGCGTCGATTTCCGTTCCGGCGCTACATCGTTCAAGGCCAGGGTCGCTTCGGCAGCCAATGGCGGCAAGATCGAGATGCGGCTCGATAGCCAGACGGGGACGCTGGTGGGGACCTGCACCGTTGCAGGCACCGGCGGCGCGCAGACTTGGACCACCGTATCCTGTGATGTCAGCGGCGCCACCGAGGTGCACGACCTCTACTTCGTGTTCACCGGCGGCTCAGGGAGCCTGTTCAACTTCAACTGGTGGAAGTTCGATGGGCCTGGTGATCCGGGCACGGGCACCGGGGGAACCGGTGGCACGGGAGGCATCGCGGGAAGCGGCGGAACCCAGCCAACGGGCGGCGCAAGCAACACGGGCGGGACAAGTGGCGGCCTGGTGACGGGCGGTGCTGGACCGGCGGGTGGCGCCGAAGCGACGGGTGGCCGCTTCGGCAGGGGCGGTTCCTCAGCCGCTGCCGGTACGGCTGATGGGGGAATGGTTCCCTCCGGTGGCACCGGACCGACGGGGGGCGCTGTTCCGCTCACCGGTGGTACGACCGCGACCAACGACACGGGTGGTGTCGTGAGCTCCTCGGGCGGCGCCGTATCGCCTGCTGGAGGTTCGATGAGCGGTGGCGTCACGACGTCCGGTGGATGGCCTGGCGCTGGCGGCGCGAGCACGTCTGCTGGCGGCGCACCGGCGTCGGGAGGGGCCGCGGGTCGCGGAGGCGGCGTCCCGGACGTCGACGCCGGCACAACGGGCACCGATGCCTCGTCCGACAAAGGTGGTTGCGCCTGCGTCGCTGCTGTCGGCCCCTCGGCGAGTTCAGACTCGCTGGCCGTCCTCGGCGCGCTCGGCTTGTTGGCCCTTGGCTCGCGTAGGCGCAGGCCGCCGACCGCCAGCGCGTCACGACGGTGACCGCAATGGAACGGAGCCCTGTCGGGCGCTGGCACCAGCAAGGTCGATTTGCCTATGCACACCTTTGACGTTGCGTTGGAACGAACAACCTGGTCGGGCGCTCTCGAGGAGTGCAGACACGAGCGCTTTTGAGGATTGCAGAAATGGACAACGATCGAACATCTATCCGCGAGTGGCGCTCTCGAGCGCTGGGACGATTTCCCGCGTACCTCGCCCTTGTGGTGGCCGCATGTACCGCCAGCTCTGGCGACGGCGGCAGCTCGGGCAGCGGTGGCGCATCCAGCACCGGCGGCTCTGTCAGCGGTGGCACATCCAGCACCGGTGGCTCTGTCAGCGGTGGCACATCCAGCACCGGTGGCTCGGCCAGCGGCGGCACTTCCGGCACCGGCGGCTGGACTAGCGGCGGCACGTTCGGCACCGGTGGCTCGGCTAGCGGCGGCACACCCGGTACCGGCGGCTCTGTCAGCGGCGGCGTATTCGGCACCGGTGGCTCTGTCAGCGGCGGCACATCCAGCACCGGTGGCTCGGGCAGGGGCGGCAGGTCCAGCACCGGTGGCAGGGGTAGCGGCGGCGTATTCAGCACCGGCGGCTCGGGTGGCAGCACGAGTTCCGGGACCGGTGCTTCCGCGAGCGGTGGTTCCACCGGTGCGGAGCCTACCGGAGGTTCTACGGGCGCAGGCGGCAGCTCCGGCGCGGTGCCGAGCGCTGGGTGCGGCAAGACCTCGACCATGACGTTCAAGGCGGTTCCGAATCAAGACCCGAATGCCTCTCCCGGGTCTGGGAACACCGTGGGCCACGGCGATGGCGGCTACGTCACGATCCAGAGCGGGGGTGGAAGCCGGGACTTCGCCATGAGGCTTCCGGACAACTACGACAACAGCCACCCCTACTGGCTGTCCTTCACGTTTCACCCCAATGGCGGCAATGCCTACGGAGTCGACAACGGTGGCAGCAATGGGTACGAAATGGCGTACTACGGCCTCCAGAAGATGTCGAACAACGGTGCGATCTTCGTGGCGCCCCAGGGGCTCGGCGGCGGCTGGGCGAACTCGGGCGGACAGGATTTGCAGTTCGTCGACGACATGGTGAAGCTGATAGAGGACAACTATTGCGTCGACACGACGCACATCCTTGCCCAAGGCTTCAGCTACGGCGGCGGCATGAGCTACGCCATCGCCTGTGCCCGGGCAACGGTCTTCCGCGGGGTCGCGATCTATGAAGGCGCCCAGCTCAGCGGGTGCGACGGCGGCAACGACCCCATCGCCCTCTGGCAGATGGTCGGCCTCGAGGACACCGTATGCGGCATGGGCATGGCAACACCGATCCGCGACAGATTCGTGAAGAACAACGGCTGCACCGCCCAGGATCCGCCCCAGCCGCCCAAAGCTCCACCTTACTTGAATCCCGGGGGGCATGTCTGCACGGACTACACCGGATGCTCGTCAGGGCATCCCGTCCGTTGGTGCGTGCACCAGTCAGGGCACGGCAACGCCATCGTGGATGGGACCGGGGACCTCTACAACTCGTGCGCGACACCCCCCAAGACCTGCTCGACCTCGTGTCCGTGTAGCTGGGTCCCCGCAGACGTGTGGGGGTGGATGACGTCCTTGTAGAGTCTGCTTCCGATGCCTTCGCCCGTTCCGCAGTTTGCCTGCTGGCCCCGGCTCACGCCGGCGGCCCACTCTCGACATTCGAGATCCGTTCTGCTCGCGGGCGCAAGGCCCGATCGCTCCGTGTCGAGCTCCATCGAGCAACGTCCTGGGCGACGCCAAGGGCATCATCGACGACAACACGACCGGAGCATGTCGTTCCGCCCTGACTGGAGCATTTCAGAAATGGACAGCAGTAGAACCTCGAGCCGCGAGTGTCGCTCTCTGGCGATGAGCTCTCGCCGGCGAGACTGCGCGCGAAGGCTGCTACCTTACTCGGTTCGCGCTGATGGCAGGCAAGCGCCGGACGAATGGGTCAACGAAGACTTGTCAGCGTCAGCGCCAAGCCAGCATGCGTCGAACGCGCTACAACAGGTCGCGCCATGAAACGTCAGACACTTCTTACCCTCCTTGTGTTGTTCGCCCATCTCGCTGGCTGTTCGGAGGGCAGCGGAAGCAAGGGCCAAGCTGCGGAGTCGGGTGGCTCAAGTGGCACGGGTGGTAGCGCGCCGGGGTCAACGGGCGGCGCTGCACGCGGCGGTGGCACTGCGAGCGCATCGGGCGGTTCGTCCGCGACGGGCGGCGTGACCATAACCGGAGGCAGGACCTCTGCAGGCGCCTCGGCCTCAGGCGGCACTGCATCCGGTGGAATCACTGCCTCCGGTGGAGTTGCTCACGGCGCAACGGGAGGGGCTGCCGGCGGCAGCACCTCGGGCGGAAGCGCCCAAACGGGCGGTGCGACAGGAGGGGTGGTTGGTTCGGGAGGCCTGCCAACGAGCGGAGGCACGACGAGCACGACGGTTCCTCCCACCGTCGACAAGCCAAGCACCGACACCACCTGGAGCGACGGCTTGAAATCCGGGCCGAACGGTCCCATCCCGTGGATTGTCGTGGATCAATTCGGCTATAGGACCACGGCCCAGAAGGTGGCGGTGATTCGATCTCCAGAGACCGGCTACGACAGCAGCGCGGCTTTCACGCCGGGTTCGACGTTCTCGGTGATCGACAAGGCGACCGGGAAGTCGGTCAAGGATGGTGAGCCCACGGCGTGGAACGGGGGCGCCACCGACACCTCGTCCGGGGACAAGGTTTGGTGGTTCGACTTCTCCGACGTCACCGCACCCGGCACCTACACTATCAGGGACACCGAGAAGAATGTCCGCTCGGTCGAGTTCGAGATCGACGACAGTGTGTACCGAAGCGTCCTGAAGCACGCCGTGCGCATGTATTTCTACCAGCGCGCCGGATTCGCCAAGACCGCGGCCGACGCCGGCACCGACTGGACCGACAGCGCCTGCCTCCTCGGCGCGGGGCAGGATTCCGAAGCCCACGCTTGGTTGGCCAAGACCGACGAGACACTCGTCCGCGATCTGCGCGGCGGCTGGTTCGACGCCGGGGACACGAACCGATACACCGCCTGGGCCTCCGGCACCGTGGTTACGCTCCTGCATGCCTTCGCGGAGAACCCGTCGGCCTTTGGCGACGACTACGGCATCCCCGAGTCGGGCAACGGAACCGCCGACCTGCTGGACGAGATCAAGTACGCCATCGACTGGGTCGTGCGCATGCAGAACGACGACGGCTCCCTCTTGTGCATCCTGGGCTCGGACGCGGCCAGTCCGGTTTCGGCCGCAACCAAACCGAGCTACTACGGGCCCCCGACCACCAACGCCACCCTGGCGGCCGCCGCGATGTTCGCCTTCGCCAGCAAGATCTACGGCGCGCGCTCCGACGCGAGCCTCAAGACGTTCGCCGCAGATCTGAAGTCGCGCGCCATCCAGGCTTGGGCCTGGGGCGAGGCGAACCCGAGCGTCATGTACAACAACAACGACGACAGCAAACAGCCCGGCTCCAGCGGGCTCGGCGCCGGAAACCAGGAAACCGACGACGCCGGGCGCCTGTTCTCGAAGTTCCAGGCCGCCGTGTACCTGTACGAGATCACGGGCGAGGACACGTACAAGAGCTTCGCGGAATCGAACTGGAACAAGGTTCTCCCCTCCAGCGGCCCGACCGAGTGGGACATGGAGAAGGCGGATACGGTGATGTATCTGGCAGAGCTAGCGGGCGTCACCGCCAGCGTCGCCTCCGCCATCACGAGCCAGGTGACCACCAACATCGGCAACCAGCTGTCCGCGGTCACGAGCAGCACGGACCCCTACCGCGCCTACCTCAAGGACTACACGTGGGGCAGCAATCAGATCAAGATGGCGAAAGCGCGTCTCTACCAGCACCTCGCCCGGCACGGCTCGGGCACCAACGCGGACAAGGCCGCCGCTGCGGCCGAGGACTACGTGCACTACATGCACGGCACCAACTCGCTGGGCCTCGTGTACCTGACGAACATGCAGAGGGCCGGGGCCGAGCATTCTGCCACGACCATCTTCCATTCGTGGTTCGCGGACAAGTCGCCCAAGTGGGACCAAACCACGGCGACGACGCCGGGGCCCGCGCCAGGATTCGTTCCGGGCGGACCCAACAACTCGGGCTTCGGTCCCGACGGCTGCTGCACGGCCCCGGAGGGCGATCCCGCCTACCAGTGCTACGGCTCCAGCGACTTCGCCCTGTGCAGCCAGAACTGGGAACCACCCATGAACCAGCCGCAACAGAAGTCGTACCTCGACTACAACGGCGGCTGGCCGGTAGGCTCGTGGCCGATCACCGAACCCAGCACGGGCTACCAAGCAAAGTACGTGCTCGTGCTCTCGGGATTCAGCCGGTAAGCTCGTCCCGAGGCCTCCAGCACCCGCCCGAACCGGTCACGTCCCCACTGCAGCGCCGCCATCCTACAGCGGCAAGCTCCTCTGTTCCGGCCGCTCCGGCAAGTCGAGGCCGAAGAAGAGCCGCAGCCACGCATCGAGATCGACCAGATCCACGGCCCGCCCCGACGAGACCAGAAACGACCGGATATTGGCGCTGAACCCAGCACCGCTGAACACGACCAGCCCCGGAATGGGCCAGGCGGCGATGTCCTGAATGATGGCGGGGATCTTCTCTTCGGCGCTCCCGGGCGAACCCTGGTACTTGCACTCGACACCGAGGCGACGCCTCGACTCCGGATGGTGATCTGAGAACCGGTACCGTACAGACGCTTGACGAACGGCGCGCTCGAGTTGGAGAGCAAGACGTGCACGCCGCGGCGCTTGAGCCCGAGGGCCACGTCGCGCAGACGTTCCTGTTCGCCCGGCCCGAAACCGTCCTTGGTGTAGGACGCGAAGTAGGATGTGCTGGACAGCGGCACGTACGGGGGATCGAAATGGACGAAGTCGCCCGCCCGCGCTGCCTTGACGACGGCAGCGAAGTCCGCCTGCTCGAGCTTGGCGCCAGCAAGCACCCGCGAACACAGTCGGAGCGTCTCGTCGTCGCACACCGTAAAGGAACGTTGAAACCACGGCGTAGGTCGTTGGCGTCACCCACGCGGCAAGCCCCAACTTCGGATCCACGGCCGGACGCCACGGCGCAATGAGTACCGCCGCGTGCCACCCTCTCTTCCTCCTCGGCCCACGCACATTCAGTTGTACGTTGCCGTGGCCACGATGGCCGCAGCGACACTGTGCCCCGTCGAGATCTCGCGATCCGATGATAGGCCGCTGCCGCTGTACGCGACACTCAGCGCGAGTCCGCATCCCCAGTTTTCGCTGGACTGCCACTCCTTGCCGATCATCCCATGAACACCCACGCCATCGACGCCGTAGCTCTGCTCGAGCTCGGAGTTGCTGACTTCGACGAACGCTAGTCCCGCCGACACGCTGAAGTGCACGTTGGCAGGCATCAGGTAGTACACGGCACCCCCGCCCAGGCCAAGGAAGGAGCCGAAGGTTCGCTTCAGCGTCTCGGTGCCTTCATCGTTGGTGAGCGCCAGCTCGCCCTCTCCGGACAGGAAATGTGTGGCGAGTTCCGCCTGCAGAATGAAGTTCTCGACGGTTGCGTAGCCGAGCGCCAGCTCGGTACCCAGGACGGTACCGGAGGTCGACAGGCCCGTGGTGCCCTCGCGTCTTCCCCCCACATCCAGGTAGCCAAGCCGAAACCCGAGCCGGAGAAGAAACCCTTGGTGGGACAGCCGCTCGACAGGTTCTGGCTCGTCGCCAGGTTTCGACCCCTGCCGAAGCCCGTCCGCCTCACGCCTGGCTTGGTCGAGGATAGCCAGTCTCTCACCCAACGGGAGGTAGGTCGACTCGAAAACACCGTAGAACTTCCGGTGGTCCTCCCCATCCCCGAAGAGCTCGGCCATGTTGAACTCGTTGTCCACGGTGCCTATGACCGTGGATCGTCTCCTATCTGCGGAATCCCACACGAGACTGGCGGTCACTGCTGCAGTGGGAATACCGTGAAGGATGATCGTCTTGTGGACCGGTATCAGACGCCCGTCGTGCCTCTCGAAGCCGGTTTCGAACCTCGTCCTCGTGCCACGGTGCTCGATCGCTTCCAGATGCACCTCGACATCTTCCCCGGACTCGACGACGTTGTATCCCTCGGACTCCAACACATGCTCGACGTAGAGGCGAAGAACGGCTTCGAAAACGACGAGGTGCTTCAAGCGAGCGGAATAGTCGGAAAGATGCTCGACGACGGCGGTGACTTTGATGCGTGAAGACTTCAGCTCACGGACCAGCTCGGCTCGAAGCTCTCTGTCGCGATCCTCGCCGGGACGGTCCACGAGTCTGTCCAACATGGCCGCCGCCCGGCTGTGAGTGCTCTCCACATCGGATCCGGTCCGTTCGGCCGTGGGAGCCGCCTGGGCTCGCGCCGGCGCCTCGTCTCGTGCCGGCGCCTCGTCTCGTGCCGACGCCTTGCCTTCTGCCGGCGAGCCGGTCTCCATTGCGGACTGACCGCCGTTTCTGCCCGAATCGCCAACGACGGTCTGCGCGGAAGCCTCGTAGGGTCCTGGGACAATCGAGGTGAACAGCAGCAGCGCCGACAGGTACGCTCCTCGAGGCATGAGGGGACTAAAGCACCTTTCGCTATCACCAGCCAGCTCTCAGAGGGAGGCGGGCGCTGATCCCGTGGCGTTGCCTCGTCACTCCAGCATGTGCGACACCAGGTTGCTTCCGACGGGATCAACCGGAGCGAGGGTGGGTCTGGATCCCTGCGTGTGGTCCGTCTGGATCAGGTGGATGGCGCGGTTCGCACGGAAGAGGAGAACCGTTGCGGTGCGCCACCCGAGGACGGCTGCCGCCGGTCAGCTGCCGAACACTGCTGCGGATCGGTCGACCGATCGAAAACCCGTGTTCGACCCGCACCGGTTGCACATCCGTGGGTAGGTCACCAGAATTGCTGATGCACCATCGCCGCCGGTTGATTCGCCACCGACTGAGCCGTGACGCAGTGATCGAATCGGGTCGTACGTGCGGCACGGGAGATCGGATGCCAGTCGCCTGCCTGGCGCTGCTTGCTGTCGCTTCACTGCTCGGGAGCGTCGGCTGCAATTCCGACCAAAGCAAGCCGTCTGGCGCCGCGGCAGGGCAGACGGGTGCTTCGACGACCGACCCGAATACCATCGCCCGCCAGGGGTGGTGGCGAGGCTGGTTCGACGACGCGTCGAACGACTTCTTCCGATTCCGAGTCGAGGACGACGAGATCCACGACACCTATTTCACTGCGGCCAAGTCGAACTCCATGTGCGGGATTTCGGTGATCGTATCGGGCGTGCAGTTGGATGACCACATCGTCGACGATCGGTTCGACTACTCCATGAGGGCACTCAGGTTCACTGGCGAGTTCGTGGATTCGAAGCATGCTCAGATAACGTTCACCGCCGTCGACGATGCGTGCGCCGTTCGAGAGGGCGGGCAGTACGACGCCTACTGGGTCGAGGATCCGTGCGATCCGGACATTGCGCAGATCGTCGACTTGACCGGGGGCAACGCAGGTGCGCGCACGGTCTTCTCCGTCCACGCTGAAGTCCCCAAGGCCTGCGATGACGGTGTTCCCGACGGGACCGAGGTGACGTTGACGCTGGAGGATCCGGACGGAACCGGCAGCAGCTTGGAGCAGGCGTCGGTACGGCTCGAGGACGGAACGGCGACCGCCGCTCTGCTGCTCGGAGAGTCCTCCGGCACCTGCCGAGTGGAGGCAAGCGTCGAGGGGATCGCGCCCAGCAACCGATCGGATCCGATCACGGTGCGTGGGACGACCGCCAGCGGTACGGGCGGAGCTGGGGGCGCGCCCACCACCGGAGGATCGGCAGGCACGTCCGGCGAGCAGGCTCGGGGCGGCGTGCTGCTGGTGATCGACAAGTCGGACAGCATGGCCAGTGCAGCTTCCGGTTCGCCACCAGCCAATTGGGACATCGTGGTTCAGGCCGTGTCCTCGGTCGTGGATTCGGCCGGGCCGATGACTCGTTTCGGACTCGAGCTGTTTCCCGGGAGCGCGGTGACGCCGCGCTGCAACGAAGCCGCCTGTTGCGCAATGCCCGCGCCGGGCAGCATGACGGTTCCGTTTCCAGCCTCGGGAGTGACCGGGCTCGCCATCGCCGATGCACTGAACGCCACGACGCCAGGCGGTTGGTCCCCGCTCGGCGACGCGAGAGTGCCTACTCCTACCTCACGCAGGGCACGGATGTGGCGGAAGGCACAGCGTTATGGCTGGTCACCGTCGGTGCCCCGAACTGCAACCCCGAGCTTGCCTGCGGTCCCGAAGAGTGCATTCCCAACCTGGAAGAGATCTGTACCACAGCGAACTGCTGCGAGTCCGATGCCGGGCAACTCCAGTGTCGCGACGACGCCCGTGTGCTGACGGCGGTCACGCGCCTGGCAGAGGCTGGCGTGCATACCCGCGTATTCGCGCTGCCCGGGAGCGAGCGCGACCAAGAGCAGCTTGGCGAGGTGGCGGCGGTCGGCGGCGGATCTCTGTACGTCGTGTCGGCGGCCGAGGGCGCTGAGGGTCTCAAGCACGCACTGGAACAAGCGTGGCTGGACCGACGCGCCGCGAGTCGAGAACCACTACCGGCCCATCAGCCGCGCCTCGCTGGTGCTACCGCTCGTCACTCGGAACCTACCGCTCAGCACAGGACCGCACGTCGAGTCTAGTCGTCATGTACAGTGGGGCCTCAGCCGGTCGCGGCGGACTATCCCCGTCCCGTCGACAGGCGCCAACGACCAAATCGGAGGAGAACCCAATGAACCGAATGGACCGCAGAATCTCCCAAGGAATCGCTTTCGTAGCGCTCGTCTCGCTCGGAAGCCTCGCGGCGTGCGGTGACGGCGGCGAATACGACCGCAACGCGCTCACCATCGGCGGTAGTCAGGAAACGGCGTCCGACGGGCAAGCGTCACCGGACACCGTCACGTCCCTCTCCCAATCACTGAGTGCTGCCAGTATCGACATCGAGATCGCGACAGCGAGTGCGCGAGTCAACGCGGGAGCGACTGGCTATGCTCTGGCCACCTGTCCGACCAATTCGGTCGTGGTCGGCGGAGGATTCGGGGCGTCCCTGACGCTCGATATACACATGTCCCGCAAATACGGCAACGGCTGGCGCATCGACGCATACAACAACGGAACCGCGCAGTACGTGACATCCTACGCGTACTGCCTGACCGGAACCAGCGGCACGACGGCGGAGTCGACCCGCATCGAGAGCGTGGCGGCCGGCGCCTCGAAGTGCGTGTCGGTGAGCTGCCCGAGCGGGACCGTCCTTACCGGTGGTGGGTTCAATCACTCCGCAGACCTCATGCATGTGTACGCGAACTCGGCCAACGTCGCGTCGACCGGATGGATCGCCTGCGGCACGAACACTACGAGTGGCCCGGTCAACCTACGCGCACGCGCCACCTGCCTTTCCGGCGTCGCGGCAAGCTCGTACCGCAAATCCACTTCGTCCTACATTGCCGCGACCAGCTACGGCACGAACGCGATCCCCTGCAACGAAGGCTCCCTGGTCACGAGCGGCGGGCTCGGAGCAGGCCAGCCACTGCAATGGTACATCGGCAAGATCGAATCCGCAGCGGGGACCGACCGGTGGCGAGTCTACGCTTACAACCCCGCGAGCAGTCGCCAGCTGCTGGACGTCCGTGTTCAGTGCCTGACCCTTGATTGAGCGCCGGGGGTCTGGCTCACGGGCCCGCGCGAGGCGGAGCTGGTTGGACCGCTCGCTGTCACAGACGAGGTCAGCCGCTATTCGGCGCGATTGACCTCGATGGGGCTCCAAGGGCCGGAGTGGGCCTCGTTTCACGCAGCTCGAATACTCTTGTCCGGATCGACCGTTCAAGACTGCGCTCGAGGCCCCTCCGACCCGCTTTCTTGGCCTCAGATCAATGCGTCGAGTCGGGTGGGTATCCCGGGGCGCGATGACGCCGCTGGGGCCGCTTGCCGCGGGCTGCGCGCGCGAACCCGAGCCGCCGTACGAGTCGCCCTATTCACAGCTCCCCGTGAGCCCTTGGGAAGATCAAGACGTCTACTGAGGCATCACGTATCGGCTCCCAGCACGGTCAGGGTCGCGGAATGGTCAGCCGGAGGGGCAAAGCGTCCGGGCCCTACGGAAATCAACCCTTCGACGCGTATACGGCCCACGACCCTCAGAACAGCGTCGGGGGCGCCGCTGGGCATGGGACCGTCGCCTCCAGGATCGACCACGACGGGGGGCAGCAGCTCGTAATGGTTGACCGCCGGGTCTGGTCCGAGCTCGACGACGTGCAGGGTGCCGTCGTCCGCTTGGACGCCCAGGGGCGAAACATCGAAGACGATCGGACCACCGAGGCACCCGTGTTTTCTTCGCACCACCAGCACCGGTGGGTTGGCATTCGATTCGACGCCGGTCACGCGCCCTTCGATGCTCAGACCACCGGGGAAGGGCCGACGCCTGTTTTCTCGTTCTTCTAGGGTACGTCGCTGGCGGCGTGCCGCCGCTAGGTCCCGCAGCCATCCGCGACATGTGCCGATAACAGCAGCCAGCGGAAAACCCACGAGGAAGATGGCCAGGAGGATCTCGGTCAAGCCCCATGAGGTCGGCATACGATGACCATAGCATTGGAGCGCGCGTCCGTCGGCAACGAGACCCGGCCCAGGTTGGCCGTCGTGGCTGGCGACATCCCCACTCCAACGCTGCGCCCGGTGACGGCACTTCGGATTGGGGATTGCGTCGGCCAAGGCCAGCTCGTGTTCTTCGCATCCTCTGCCGAATACCTCTACGGTTGCAATACCACGCTCGGCAAGTCGGCTGTGGTCATGCGTGGGGGCGCACCTTGAAGCGAACGCTCACAAGAGGATGACCTCGACATCCGGATCGTCGATCACGAAGCCACAGTCGTTGGGAGGTGCAACCCAGTTGATGGCGTCGTACAAGAACTGCTTGGTCTGGTAGAGCGTCTGCACGCTATGAAGCTCCGCCGTGTTGCTGTCTTGCGGCGGGATGTAGCAGATGTTGTACTGGTCCCGCTGCTGATTCGGCGGCTGGCCCTCGGGGACCCACTGGTTGGCGAAGAGGATCCACTCGTCGCC
>JAFGIS010000572.1 GCA_016929495.1 Polyangiaceae bacterium
CCTCCAGTCCCCAGACCGAGGTCGGCACGCAGACCAGCGTAGCTACCAGCAGGGCGAAAGCGTTTCTTGCCACGCCCGCCATCATGGAATCTACTCGCAGTTCCTGTCGCTCATCGCACGGCCGGGGGCGTAGGGCTCTCGACTATCGTCCGCCGGTCCCGATCGGGCCGGGGAGGCCACACTGGCGACTGCCGCGGGCCTCGGCGGCAACGAGCCATTTGCTGCACTGCCGCGGAAATCAAAGCAACCAGGTCGCCGCATGCGGTAGAACGCACCCAGCATGGCCAGGCGATGTCGGCTCTCCGTTGGACGGTTTGGGCTCCTGGCCATGCTCTGGGCCAGCCCGTCGATGGCAGAGCCACCCCAGCTCACTTTCGACTGGAATGCTCCTCGGTCCTGCCCGACAGAGCAGGACGTGCTCGCCGTGGTCACCGCTCACGTCGGAGCGCCCGCCGAGTCGCTTCTTCTCCGTCCACTGACGGTCCGAGCGCACGTGTTCGAAGAGCAGCGCTGGGTCCTGGAGCTCGAGTGGACGAGCGCCGGAGCTTCCGAACAGCGGCGCGTGGAGGCTGACAGCTGTGCTGAAATCGCTCGGGCTGCGGCACTGCTGATCGCACTGGCGATCGATCCGGCGCGTTCGATCCGGTCGGAGACGGAGCCCCCAGCCTCCAGCGTCCCGTCCTCTCCCCCAGCGGAGGCGAGCACAGCGGCACCTGCCGTGCCCGTGCGCCGCGCACCCGAGCGAGCGAGCCGTCCTGCGCCGGCTCACGTCCGGCCCGCTGCGCGTCCCGCGCGCCCTGCGCCCAGGCTCGCGCTCGCCGCGTCTGCGGGCACCGAGTTCGGGGCCCTGCCAGGACTGGCCCCGGGCGCGGCAGCCGGGATGGCGACGGTCTTCGCCCCCTTCGAGCTGCAGGCTGATGTAGGTGCGTTTCGCTCCTCCGACGAGACAGCCCAGGGCGCAGGAGGGCGATTCTGGGACCTGTCGCTGGCGCTTCGTCCATGCGCTCGGCTCGAGCGTAACGCCCTGGCCCTGTCGCCCTGCCTGTCGGCTGAACTCGTCGCCTTGAACGCAGCGGGCCAGGGAATGCGCTACCCCTCGAGTCATTGGGTTCGGTTCGTCCGCTTGGGCGGCGGGGCGAGAGCCTCGTTTGGTCTGGGGCCGAAGTTCGGGCTGCTTCTGGATGGCTGGCTGCAGCTGCCTCTGCGCCGGCCCGAGTTCACGGCCGACGGTCCCGAACTGTTCCAGACCAAGGCGGTCAACGCCCGCTTGTCCCTGGGTTTGTGGCACCTGCTCGGCTAGCGAGCGAGGCATTTCCGGACTTCGCGGCCCGGACGCCATCGGACTGCCCCGGCGCGCGCGTCGTTGTCGCGGACGACGTTTGGCCAATGGGCCGCACTGTGCCAACAGCACGTTACTTCTTCACCGACTCTCGCTTGCGGCGTCACTGTATCGCTGAGCGACCCTGCGCCTGGCATCCTGAAATCCTCGCACACCCATGCCGACTGCTCCGCCCGCCAGCACCCCCCGCATGACCGTGGGCTCGTCCTCACCCCCTGACTTCGACGAGGTCTATCAGGCGCACATCGCGTTCGTCGTGCGCTCGCTGCGGCGCTTGGGCCTGCCGGAAGCACAGATCGCCGATGCCGCACAGGAAATCTTCATCATCGTCTATCGACAGCTGCCGTCGTTCCAAGCTCGCTCGTCGCTCAAGACCTGGATCTTCGGCATCGTCTACCGCGTCGCAGTGCACTGGGGCCGCCAACATCAGCGACGCAAGACCTCGGCCCTTCCGGCGGAGTTTCCCGACCGAGACGCCACAGGGCCGATGGAGCGGGCAGCGCGGTCCGAGGATGTCCAGCTGCTGTACCGGATTCTCGCTGGCCTTTCGGAAGAGCAACGCGCCGTGTTCATCCTGGCGGAGCTCGAACAGATGAAAGTGCCGGAGATCGCCCAGGCGGTCTCTGCCAATGTGCACACCGTGGCCTCGCGTTTGAAGACGGCTCGACGCAGATTCGAAGCCCTGCTGCGGCGGCAACGAACGCTAGAGCGTTGGAGGCAACCGTGAACGAACAGCTGAGCCCGGATACCAAGGCCTTTCTCGAACGAGCGCTCCTCGACGAGCCGCAGGTCACCCCGGAGCTATCGCAGAGCATACGCCGCGCAGTCGCGGCGTGCGTTGGGGTCGCGGGTGCCGCGACGGCGCTCGCTGCTCCCACGAGCGCAGCGGCCGCAGCCGGCACGAGCGCGGCAGCCCTCCCAGCAGCGGCGTCCGGCAGCACCGGCGCCGGGACGCTGGGCGCCGTGGTGACCGGTCTTCTCGCGAAGGGGAGCGCAGTCACCTGGCTCGTCTCGGGTGTGGCGCTCGGCTCGGTCGCGACTGGGGTTGCTCTGTGGGTCGACCCTGGCTCCGCTGCCAGCCATGCCGTCCCGAGCGTGTCGGCCCCAGCGGTGCGTTCCCAAGATCCATCCGCCAAGAAAACCGGCTCGCGCGAGACGCCGAGTGGCCGTGCTCTATCGAGCTCGACCGATCCGGTCCCGCAAAGCGGCGCTGTGTCCTCTGTGCGCACGGCGGCCCCTTCTTCAGTCCGTCCCACCAAGAGCAGGGGCCCGGATATCAGTGCCGCGTCATCAAAAGCCGAATCAGTGTCCCTGGCGGCAGAGCTTCGCGTACTCGAAAGGGCCCAAAGCGAGCTTCGCGCTGGCCGAGGAGAGGCCGCGCTCGCATGGCTCGATCGGTCGCAACGGACCCCCGGTGCGCTGACGGACGAACGACTCACCATCGAAATCCTGGCGGCCTGCCAGGTGGGTGACCGAGAGCGGGCCCGGCGAGCGGCCGACCTGCTCCTCGCGCGCTCGCCCCAGTCTCCGCTCGCCTTGCGCGCCCGCCGCTCCTGCGCATTCGAAACGACCGGGTCGCAAGGGGAGAGGTAGTCCACCGGCTCTCTGCCAGAAATCCGCTCGACAGGTTGCATGGCTTCACCCACTTCGTCGAACACGATCACTCAATCCGTGAAGCTCTTCTGCAATCCGTGAAGCTCTTCTGGAGAAGACGGCATGACCCATCGAACACCCTGGACGGTCGCATCGACCCCTCCAGTCCCCAGACCGAGGTCGGCACGCAGACCAGCGTAGCTACCAGCAGGGCGAAAGCGTTTCTTGCCACGCCCGCCATC
>JAFGIS010000573.1 GCA_016929495.1 Polyangiaceae bacterium
GGGCGGCGAAATACCCATCGCTTCAATCGAAACGCGGCACTCGTCTCGGGTCGTGCGTTTTGGAAGCGCAGGTGCCCGGCGCACCGGGGCGCACGCAGATGACATGCCGGGTCACCCACGCTAGACTCGCTGCGGAGTCCAGGGCCGTGAGCATGCATGACCGGTCAAAGACCGTGCGAACCACTGCGGCGATGGGGCTGAGCGGACTGGTGTTGCTCGGCTGTTCGAAGTCCGGGGCATGGGAAGTCGAACCGCCTCCGGCATCTCCCGCCGCCAGCGCCCCGCGGGCTCGTTCGATCACCGCTCCTGCGTCGGAGGCCGCATCCGCCGATGCCGCAGCGCCTGTCGCCGCGTCCGTTGCTCCCGAGGCCGGACTGGCGGAACAACCCGATCCCTTCGAGCTGCCCGCCACCCCGCAGCCCCAGTGTCCCAAGCAGTCGCTTCTGTTCGTCCAGCGTGAGGCCGGCTACCGCAAGGTGCCGCTCGGTCTCGAACGCGTCTGGGACGCGCCGCAGTGGCGTTGCCTCCGAGCGGGCGAGAAGTTCTGGCAGCGCTCCGCGGCGGGAAACACGTCGGAGGCCCTCTCGTTCACCGTGCTCCGGGTGCTCGATGCCAGCTCGGTCGAGGTCGGGTTCGGGGAAGCCTGGGTGGTCGTAGGTGAGGCCATTGCCTACCCCTCCCAGCAGAACCCCAAGCGCGTGTCCAGCGAGGGCGTGTGCTTTCGCATGCGGGTGTTCGACGGCGGAGCGGATCTGTGCCTCATGCGAGTCGCTGGCGCCCTGTTTCCGTGATTCGCCGCCGACCGGACCCGCGGGCGGACGAGGGACGCTGTAGGTCCTTTGTCTTCTTTCGGCCCGGAAGCGAGGCGTAGGCGGTGGCTGGCTCGGATGTTAGACTGCGCCCCTACCCCTTCCAACCGAGGAGCGAGCCATGGGCCATGACGATTCAACAGTCAGCCGCCGCGACACACTCAAATTGGCCGCTGTCGTAGGGGCTCTGGGCGCCGGACTGGGCGCCTTGTTGGAGGCCGAGGACGCCCGTGCCGAGGACGTGAAGATCGAGCCAAAGGCGCTCGGAACAGTGGCGCTCAAAGTGTACGACATGAAGGATGGGGCGTACTGGCTCGCCAAGAGCTTCGACGTAACCGAATTCATCAAGCTGAAGCTCGCCCGAGGCGAGAAGGCGCACGGCTATTCGATCAAGTGGTTCTACGTCGACGACAAGTGGAAGGAAGGGGCACTGCTGAGCTCGCAAGAGATCGCCGTGACCAGCACCAACCTCAAGATGAGGTGAGGGCGTGGAACGGCTCGCGTTGCGCACGCCTTTCGAGCTCGTGCGGACGTCCTGTTTCGCCTACGCCTGTCGACGTTGCAGCCGATGCTGCTCGGGGAAGCGCATCCCCCTCGATCCCTACGAGGTGGCGCGCATCGCCGAGCAGCTGGGTCTGAGGACCACCGAAACACTCGAACGGTACACGACCAACGGCGGAGCTTTGCTCGCCGTGCGTGAAGAGGGTGAGTGCGTCTTCCTCGGCGCGACCGGATGTGCCATCCATCCGGCGCGCCCCCTGGCCTGCCGGCTGTATCCGCTCGGTCGCCGGGTCACACCCGCCGATGAGGAGCGGTTCGCCGCCGTGGTGCCGGATCCGGGTTGTGAGGGCGATACAGGGGGCGCCGGCACGGTTCAGGACTACCTGGAGCAGCAGCAAGCCGAGCCTTTTGTTGTCGCGGCCGACCGGTACCGGGCGGTTCTAGAGAAGCTCGTGGCCGCGCTGCTCGAGCGGGACGACCTGGCCGAGTGCGCACAGGAAGTGAACGACCTGTTGGCCCGGGCGCCGACCGCGCAAGACGAGAGCTTGCTCGACGTGGATGTCGTCGTCGGGCGCCGATGCGCCGAGCTCGGGGTGCCCGTTCCCGGCGATCTCGAGGCAAGGATCGTGTTGCATTTGGAGGCCCTGGAGGCGATTGCCAGCGCGTGAGGCGGGGACGACCTCTGCCAGGGCTTGCACCAACAACGCGCCCTCAGTCTTGAAAAGGCGAAGTCACGGGAAGCCCGGCGCTCGACGTCACAGCCTCGGCGCTGCTCTCTGTGGCCGGCGCCGCCGCACCGGCCGGAGCTTGAGCAGTGGCGTCTTCCGAGCTCTTGCGCCGCGCGGCGCGCCCTGCGTACAGCGAGGACTACCGGGTTTTCTTGCTTCAGTGCAACGGTGGCTATGTCGGCGGCCGTTTGTGGTATCGAGGGCCGACGCCAGACGGAGGCGCTGCTGACGCCGGAGTGCACCATATCGGCGGCTTCCGGACTGAGTGCCATTTCTCGCTTCTGTCTCACAGAGAGGTCTACGAGGGCAGAATTCCGGACGATCTGCTCTGGATCATGGACGACCCATTCGGCAACGCCATCTGTATCGGCCTAAGGGGTGATGCTCGCGGACGGATCTACTTCTGGGATCACGAGTGCGAGCCGGACGACGATGACTGGGACGGCGGGATCGAGACTGCCGGGAACGTGACCCTGATCGCGAACTCATTCGCTGAGTTTGTTACCGGCCTGGGCCCAAGTGCAGACGACGACTAGGACGGCCACGTCAATGGGCCGGTCATCCAGCGCAAGGCTTGAGACCCTCCCGGGAGCCCCGTCGCCTGGCAGCTGAACGCACGCCGTCCAACTCCGGCCTGCAGCGGACGAGACCCTCGCACTGGCTCGGGGTCTCGCCGCTGAAGCCTGCTACGTCGGACGGTCTTGCCGAGAACCCTACGCGGCAGATTCGACGTTCTCGCGCACGATGCGGGGGTGACGTGCGGCAATGCGCAGCAGGGCCAGCCCGGGGCCGTCCGGCTTCACTCTGTCCTGCTCCCAGTTGCGGAGCGTGTGAACACTGATCCCGAGGGCCTCCGCGAACTGCTCCTGTGTCAGGCAGACGAAGCGTCGCAGCGCGGCCACATCGCCGGGCTCAAGCCTGCCCGCCATGATTCGACTTCGTTGGGCTCGCGTGAGGGCCCGGTCCAGTTCCTCTCGAGAGAGCTCTTCGCGGTTGTTCATGTCAGACTCTCCACGTACTCGGCGTACAATTCCTGCTCGGCGCTGGTCGCCCACCACGCGCTGACGATCCGCACGACGTCATCCGCGCGCTCAGTCCAGACGACCAGTACCAACCCGCGTCGTATCGGTCCGATGGACTTGAACCGATCCTCGGTCTCGCTGTGGTCTACGTCGTACACCTCCAGAACAGGGGCATCCGTAGTGAACAACTCACAGGCTTCTTCGAACGAAACGCCGTGGAGGCGCTCGTTCCGCGCCGCCTTGTCTGGATCCCATTGGAAGCGCACGCTCAAGTGTAAGCTATTAGCTTACCTCGTCAAGGTGTGACTCCGAGCGCCGCTCAGGCCGAGGCCCAGTAGCTGAAGACGGGACGGGGCCAGGGTGAGAAGCCGCCCAACCAGCGCCTGGATCCGACGTGGTGCCGGAGGCGCCTGGCTCCGGGTGACCGTTGCCTGCACGTGGCGGCTGGTCGCCGCCGCGTCTTCGGCTTCTATCGCTGGGCCCCACAGGGCTCAAGAGCACCGTGTCATTCGCCTGGCCACCGCTATCGCAACGACCGACAGCGCGATCGCTACCGACGCCAAGACGAGGTTGATGCCATGGTCCCGCGCCAACCCTCCCGCGGTAGCTAGCCCAACCACCTGCTCCGGCGGACGCGCGAGCATCTTCTGGCGCATGTACAGAGACGCAGGCACCACTGTTGCCGAAGCAACCAGTGATGTGACTCCGGCCACCGCTGCGGCCCGCCCTGTCCGGGCGAACCAGCACAGCCCCAGTGCAACCAGCGACAGCAGCGCTGCCGTCAGCGCCCCTAGGCCCCAGAACCACATGAACAGGATCCCCATGTTCGCTACACCCTAGCGGGGCTCCGCCCCAGCCCGACCAGGCATGGTGGAGAGTGATAGGTTGTGCTGGCTGACGCGCCGGAGCCCCGCGTCGACAGTCGAGAGTCGTGAGTCAAGAGCCCGGAATCGCCATTGTCCGGACTGTCGACTCACGGCTGTTGACTCTCGACCCGAGGCATCAGATCCGAAACTTGACTCATCCTGCACGGCTTTCGTGCCCC
>JAFGIS010000050.1 GCA_016929495.1 Polyangiaceae bacterium
ACGCTCGCATACATCGCGCCCGAGCAGACCGGGCGCATGAGCCGATTCGTGGACCGACGCTCCGATCTGTACTCGCTGGGGGCGAGCCTGTACGAGCTGTTCACCGGGCGTTTGCCCTTCCAGAGCACCGACCCACTGGAACTGGTGCACAGCCACATCGCTCGCACACCGCGCGCTCCACACGAGCTCGACCCGGCGATCCCGCCGGTGTTGTCCGACATCGTCATGAAGCTCATGGCGAAAGTCGCGGAGGACCGCTACCAGAGCGCGGCCGGCCTCCAAACGGATCTCGAGCGCTGTCTGCGCGAGCTGAGCCCCTCGGGCCAGATCCAGCCGTTCCCGCTGGCAGAGCAGGATCTCTCGGACGAGCTCTGCGTGCCGCAGAAGCTGTACGGAAGACAGCAGGAGATCCAGACCCTGTTGGCCTCATTCGAGCGAGTGCGCCAGGGGGCGGCCGAGCTCATGCTCCTGTCCGGCTACTCGGGAATAGGCAAGTCCGTGCTGGTCGCCGAGCTGTATCAGCAAATGGCGCGAGGCGGCTATTTTGCTTCGGGCAAGTTCGACCATCTGGTGCGTGGCATCCCCTACGCTCCGATCGTGCGCGTGTGTCGCCAGCTGGTCGAGGCGCTGCTGGCCGAGCCGCAGAAAACCGTGGCCCGGCGCAAGCAGGCCTTGCTCGACGCCCTGGGTCCCAATGCCAAGCTGGTCATCGACTTGGTCCCTGAGCTCGAGAGCGTCATCGGTGCCCAGCCGGACGTGCCTGTCCTGGGACCGACCGAGTCGCAGCAACGGCTGGAGCTGGTGCTGCAGAGTTTCTTGGGCGTGTTCGCCTCGGCCAAGCACCCTCTGGTGATCTTCCTCGATGACCTGCAGTGGGCCGATCCCTCCTCCCTCAGGCTGCTCGAGGTCCTGCTCACGGCCCCTGCGCGCGCGCATTTCCTGTTGATTGGGGCCTACCGCGACAACGAAGTCACTTCGGCCCATCCACTGATTATCGCGCTGGAGCAGCTGCGCAAGGCAGGCGTGGCCATGACCGAGCTCGCGCTCGGTCCGCTCGGGCTCGGTGACCTCGCCGAGCTCGTGGCCGATACCTTGCGGTCGAGTCCGGAGCACGTGGCGCCTCTGGCCGAAGTGCTGTTCGCCAAGACGCGAGGCAACCCCTTCTTCTTCTTGCAGCTGCTCGGAACCTTGCACCGCGATGGCCTGATCCACTTCGACCAGGAGCTTCGTGCCTGGCAGTGGGATCTCGAGCAGGTCCGTGGGGCGCTCGTCACCGACAATGTCGTCGAGTTCATGCTCGCCCGGCTGCGGCAGCTTTCGCCCACGGCGCAATCCGTGCTGCGCATCGCGGCCTGCATCGGCCATCGCTTCGACACCCATACGCTGGCCGTGGTGTCCGCGCGGTCCGAGGCAGAGCTCAGGGCAGATCTGTGGGAGGCCCTGCAGCAAGGCGTGGTCGTTCCGCTCGACGACAAGTACCGCTACCTGGTCGAAACAGCTGACGGCAGCGCGGACGGCTCCGCGGCGGCGCTCAACGCGACCTATCGGTTCCTGCACGACCGAGTGCAGCAGGCCGCCTACGGCTTGATCGACGAGGCGGAGAAGGCGCAGGTGCATCTCGGCATCGGGCGGCTGCTACTCGGCCGGAGCGGCGGCCGCCCAGAGGACGAAGCCCTGTTCACCGTCGTCGACCACCTCGACCATGCGATCGAGCTCATCACCGATCCGGCCGAGAAGGAGCAGCTGGTCGAGCTCAACCTGTCCGCTGGGCAGCGGGCGCGCGACGCGGCCGCTCCCGCTTCGGCCATAGAATACCTGCGCATCGCGCTCGAGCTCATGGGCACGACGGGGTGGTCCGGCGCGTACGATGCTGCCCTTCGGGCGCACCTGCTCAAGGCCGAATGCGAATACCTGGTGGGCAACCCGGACGAGGCGTTGCGGTTGCTCGACGAGATCGACCAGCACGCCACGCGGACGTTGGATCGAGTGGCGGGCAAAAATCTGAGATCCGTCGTGCTCAGCACCACGGGCGACCAGGCGGCCGCCTGCGCCCTGACGGTGGAAACGGCGCGCCTGCTCGGGATGGATCTGCCGGCGCCCGACGATCAGGCGGCCATGGGCGCGGCCACGGGTGCTGAATTCGGCGCGCTGCAGGCGGCTCTCGGCGGACGCAGCATCGAGTCGCTGGCCGAGCTGCCGCCCATGACCGACCCCGAGCAGCTGGCGCTCGTGCGCACGCTCGTTGGCGGGTTCGGCGCCGCGTTCCAGAGCAACCAGGCGCAGTTCGGGCTGATCGTGGTCAAGGCTACAACGCTCACTCTGCGCCATGGCACGGCGCCGAGCTCACCGTCGGCCTATGTGCACTATGGACTGGTGCACCTGCTCGCTACCGGTGACACACACACCGCCTATCGTTTTGGCAGGCTTGCGGTCGAGCTGTGCGAGAACCCGGTGCACACTGCGTTCAGCGGAACGGTGTACTTCGTCTTCGCGGGATTCCTCGCGCACTGGCGGGATCACCTGTCGATCTGCCTGGACTACGTGCGGGCCGGCCTGCGGCTCGCCCTCGAATCCGGCGATCTGGAACATGCCGCCTTCTGCGCTGGTTGTGATCCGTTGACCAGGGTCTATACAGGCGACAACCTGGACGAAGTCCGGTCGCTCGTTCCGGGCGCCGTCGAGATCGCACAGAGGGCCGGGGATGTGGTCAACCTGGCGGCCTGTCAGCTCACACGCCAGTTCATCGCCGCGCTGCAGGGAAGGACCGATCTCCCGGGCAGCCTGGACAGCGAGGCATTCGCCGAGTCATCGCTCGCTCAGGTCCTTTACCCGGTCCAGACCTTCGCAGCAACCGCCATGACCATGACGCGGTATCTGGCCGGCAGGTACGGCGACGCAGTGGCAGCCGCGGACGCATGTGCCCCGCTCCCTGGAAACTACTACAACATCGAGCACGTATTCTATCGTGCTCTGGCCTTGGCACAGCTGGCACGCGCCGCGGCGCCCGACGAACAGCCGGCGCTGCTCGGACGCGTTCGCGAAGCCGCAGAGACACTCGGGCGCTGGGCTGAGTCGACGCCATCGAACTGCGCCTGCCGCCATGCTCTGGTTCGGGCGGAGCTCGCTGCGGTCGAGAACAACCGCCTCGAGGCCATGGACCTGTACGACCAGGCCATCGCCCTGACCCAGGAGCACCGGTTCACCAACCTGGAAGCGCTGTCGAACGAGCTCTGTGCAGCCTTCCACCTCGAGCACGGACACAGCAAGCTGGCGCGCCCGTATCTGGAGGACGCGTACTACTGCTACGAGCGCTGGGGGGCCAGCGCCAAGCTCGCCGAGCTCGAGGCCAAGTACCCGCAGTGGCTCGGAGAAGACAACCGCAACCGGCCCGGCGCGATCCGCGTCGCGGACACCGTGCGCGACAGCCAGGCGCCCACCGCGATCAGCGCGACCAGCAGCACCTACCACGGCGGTACGCTCGATCTGGCCACGGCCATCCGAGCGAGCCAGACCATCGTGAGCGAGCTGGTGTTCGAAACCGTGCTCGAGCGCCTGATGCAGGCGCTCATCGAGAACGCCGGCGCCCAGCGCGGGTTCTTGCTGCTGCGTCGAGGCGATGCCCTCAGGATCGAGGCCGCGATCACGGTAGACCCGGACACCGTGCAGGTGGGCCTCGCCCAGGACCTCTCGAGCAGCTCGGAGCTGGCCGGGACGGTCGTGCAGTACGTGGCCCGCGTTCAGCAGACCCTGGTACTGGCCGATGCGAGTCGCGACCACCGTTTTGCTTCCGACCCGTATGTGGCCCGCTGCCTACCCAAGTCGATCCTCTGTGTTCCCATGGTGCATCGCGGAGCCCTCACGGGCGTTCTCTACCTGGAGAACAACCTCGCAACGCAGGCGTTCACTCCGGCGCGTACCGAGCTCTTGCAGTTTCTGGCCGCTCAGGCCGCCGCCGCGGTCGAGAACTCGAGGCTCTACGGCGAACTGGCTCTGACCGATGAGCAGCTGCGCCAGGCCAACGACACCCTGGAGAGCCAGGTCGCCGCGCGCACGGAGGAGCTGCGGCGCGCCCTGGGCGAGCTATGGAGCGAAATGGATTTGGCGCGCAAGATCCAGACGGTGCTGTTGCCCAAAGAGCCGCGCCTACCGGACTACCAGGTGGCGGGGCTCATGGTTCCGACAGCCGATGTGGGCGGCGACTACTACGACGTTTTCTCGAGCAGCACGGGCGCCGGCTGGGTGCTCGTCGGCGATGTGAGCGGGCACGGGGTGACAGCCGGACTCATCATGATGATGGTGCAGTCAGCGTTGCGCACGGCCGCGCTCCGGCCACAGGGCGGGACGAACGGCGTCTCCCCGGCTTCGGTGCTGAGCCACGTCAACACCTGCTTGTGGAACAACCTGCAACAGATCAGCGGCGATCAGTACATGACGCTCACGGCCCTGAAGCTCGAGGGCGGCACGGTCAGCTACGCCGGGCTCCACCAGGACATCCTGGTCTACCGCGCGACGACCGGGCAGGTCGAGCGCATAGAGACCAGCGGGATCTGGATCGGTGTCACGGAAGACATTGCCCCGCTGCTCGAGGACCGCACGCTAGAGCTCGAACCCGGCGATATCGTCTTTCTGTACACCGATGGTCTGACGGAACTCCCGGAAGACGGCCACATGCTCGGAACGCAGGGATTGCTCGCCAAGTTCCAGTCCGTCGTCACCCGGACGACCGAGCCCGCCGCGATCGTTCAAGGCATCGTGGGACCTCTGACGGGCAAGGAGGTGAACGACGACGTGACGGTGGTGGTCATCCGCTACTCGCCAGCACAAGCTCGCCCGATGAACGAATAGCACGCGCTCATGTCACACCCAGCCGACCCCCCGTCAGACGGTGCAGCTTCGCCCGCCCCGGAGCTCCGAACGGACGCGGCGGCTTCGCCCGGCAGCAGCCCGGCCAAGCGCTCCGATCGCCGGACCGTGGCGGTGCTCATGGACTCCATGGACCTGTTCGGCCGAGGGCGGGAGACCGAGCTGCGGCAGAGCTTCGATGCCGCGTGCCGCAAGTTCGACCTGAACCTGCTGATGGCCTACGGACTGCCGCTCGAGAGCCCGCATCCCTGGGGGACGGCGCACAACGCCGTCTATCAGCTGATGGCTGCCGACCGCGTCGACGGGGTGGTTGTGGTCTCCTCGACACTCGTGACCTATTGCGAGCCCGAGACCATCCGTCGCCTCTGTGAACGGTACGGCTCGAGACCGCTGTGCAGCATCGGTCTGGCCGTGCCCGGCGTGCCCAGTATCCTGGTCGACCTTCGGTCCGGCATGGAGGAGCTGATAGGACACCTCGTGGTCGAGCACGGTTGTCGCCGGCTCGGCTTCATCGGCGGTCCCAGTGACACGCCCGACGCACAGATCCGACTCGAGCTCTTCCGGGAAACGCTGCAGCAACGCGGCCTCGACTACGATGGTGAGCTCGTCGCGAACGCGGACTTCGTCAGGCACTCGGGCGAGGGCGCAGTGGACGAAATCCTGGACCGCGGCGCCAAGCCCGACGGGGTCGTCGTGGCCAACGACGGCATGGCACTCGGAGTCATCGCCGCGCTACGCAAGCGCGGGCTGCGCGTGCCGCAGGACATTCCGGTGACCGGATTCGGCAACCTGGCGATCGGACGGCTGGTGAATCCTCCACTGACGACCCTCGGTCAACCGCTTCAGTCGATGGCCGAGAGGGCGATTGCGCTGCTGGTCGATCAGTTGGACGGTCGCACCGTCCCGGCCTGCACGTACCTGCCGGCGGACTTCGTCACTCGCCAATCCTGCGGATGCAATCGTCGTGCGCGTCAGCCGTTCCGGTCAGAGGCCCTCGGGGAGGCAGCACGCTTCTTGCGCGCGTTCGCCGTACCCGTCCGTCGTTTGGTGGCGGACTGCCTTCGGGTGCGCGAGGCGGACGCCGCCGACGAGGCGGCGCTCCTGGTGGCGTCGTTGCAGGCGGAGCTCGATGGGCAAACGGACGCCTTCCCGACGGCCATCGAGACGCTCCTGTCCAAGCCGGGAGACGACGACGAACGCTATCAACGCCTTCAGGCGACGATCAGCTGCCTGCGGGCGGAGTTGCGCGAGGTGACGACCGTCGACCTCGAGGACCTGTGGCACGACGCGCGGAGCCTCGTCACCCTGGTCAACGCTCGCCATCACGCCCAGCAGCGCTCTCGAATCGACGAGGCGTGCCGCCTGTGGGTGGAAGTCCAGGATCTGCTGTCGACCGCCATCGATGCCACCGATCTCAGTCGTTCGCTCGCCAAGGGGCTGCAGGCGATTGGGATCCAGAGCGCCTTCGTCTCTCAGTGTCCGGAGGGGCAGAAGTCGGAGCTCGAGCCCCTGTTCTGCATGCTGGGCGGACACCCGTGTCAGGCTGCCAACTCGCGCTACCCGGCCCGCGAGCTCTACCCCAGCGAAGAGTACCCGGGCAGCCATCGGCACACGTCGCTGGTGTTTCCCCTGGCGTTCGAGGCCCAGCCCCTGGGCGTGGCCGTCTTCGAATGCGCCGCGGCGGTCGCTGGCTACGATGTGCTGCGCTCGCAGATCAGCGCCGCGCTCAGAAGCGTGGGGCTGCATGAGGAGGTGGTGCGCCGAACCATGCTGCACGAGCGCAGCGTCCAGGAAAGGCTGGCCACCGCCCAGCGCATTCAGGCGCTCAGCGTGCTGGCCGGAGGGGTGGCGCATGACCTGAACAACGTGCTGGGCCCGATGGTTGCGCTCCCGGACCTGATGCTCGGCGAGCTGGCCGCGATCGATCCCGCCGGATGCGCGGCTCCCGAGCTCCGCTCCGATCTGGAGGAGATGAAACGCGCTGCAGCGCGCGCGTCTCACACGGTCGCAGACCTGTTGACGTTGAGCCGGCAGGGGCGCACGAGCAAGGAGCCGTTGGATCTCAACCACGTGGCCGGGGCCAGTCTGGCGACCGCGCCGGTGCGTTCCGCGCAGGCGACCCACCGCGATGTCACCGTGGCGAGCGAGCTTCATCCTGATCCGCTGGTTGTGCGTGCCTCGGAGGCTCACATCCTGAGGGCCGTTGGCAATCTCGTCTGCAACGCGATCGAGGCGATCGACGGGAGCGGCCAGGTGCTCGTCAAGACGGGACGGGTCGTCGTCGCGGAGCCCACGGCCCGCTACGAGACCATCGAGCCCGGCGACTATGCTGTCATCGCCGTCTCCGATACCGGCGCGGGGATACCGAGGAGCGAGCTCGACCGGCTCTTCGAGCCGTTCTTCACGAGCAAGACGCGGACCGATCGCAAGGGCAGCGGTCTCGGCCTGGCGATCGTTCATGGCGTCACCAAGGAACATGACGGATTCGTGGACGTGCACAGCGTCCTTGGCGTCGGATCCACGGTCACGCTGTACCTGCCGCGCGTGGTCCAGAAGGTCGAGCGATCGGTCTTGACCTCCCACGCGCCACGCGCCTGCGTCCGAGTGCTGGTGGTCGACGACGAGCCGAGCCAGCTGCGCACGGCACGCAGAGTGCTCTCTCGTTACGGGTACGAGGTCGACACGGTGCGCAGCGGCGTGGAAGCCTACCGCCTGTTCGCGCAGGCCGCGGCGTCGCACGCCGCTCAAGGCGCCGCAGACGCCCTGGAAACAGGGAAGAGTCCCTACGACGTCGTCGTTCTGGACATGATCCTCAACGAGAGCGAAGACGGGGTCGCGGTTTTCGAACGAATAGAGCGGCTGTTTCCCGGTCAGAAGGGCGTCATTGCCAGCGGCTTCGCGAGGACCGAACGTGCCCAGATCGCCAGCGAACGAGGGCTCGTCTGGCTGGCCAAGCCGTACACGCCCGATGCCCTGGGACGCGCGGTGCATGCAGCCATGGCGGCGCGCCCAGAGTGAGTCCACGGTCTGCAGGCCTGCTCTTGCGGACCATCGATGGACGCGAGGGGTTCTACGACGCCCCCGACCGGGCCGCGGCCGCGGGCGACAGGTCCAGACAGCCGCATCGCATGCCGGTCGCCCGGTGCGGGAATGGCCTACCCCCGGCATCTCGCCGCAGCCATGAGCGTCGCCCGGGAAGCGTGGTAGACACGAGGCGCCGATCCCCATGATCCCGCAGGCCGACCCACGCGCGCAGTACCTCCGTCACAAGGCGGATATCGACCAGGCGCTCGCTGGCGTGCTGTCGAGCGGACGATACATCCTCGGCGAACAGACGCGCGCGTTCGAGACCGAGTTCGCTGGCTACATCGGGGTGACCCACGCCGTGGGCGTTGGTAGTGGAACCGAAGCGCTGCATCTGGCTCTGCGCGCCTGCGACGTGGGCCCTGGCGACGAGGTGATCACGGTCGCGCACACAGCCGTCGCCACCGTGGCTGCGGTCGAACTGAGCGGCGCAACGCCCGTCCTGGTCGACGTCGAACCGGAGACCTTGACCCTCGACCCGAACCGGTTCGAGCAGGCGGTCACCGAGCGGACGCGCGCGGTGATCCCAGTCCATCTCTACGGTCACCCTGTCGACATGGACCCGCTGCTGGGCGTGGCCCGGCGCCGTGGGTTGCGGGTGATCGAGGATGCAGCGCAGGCCCACGGGGCGCTCTACCATGGGCGTCGGGTGGGGTCGCTCGGCGACGCCGGTTGCTTCAGCTTCTATCCTACGAAGAACCTGGGTGCATTCGGTGACGGGGGCGCGGTCGTCACCGACGATACCGCGCTGGCCGAGCGCGTGCGGCTGCTCCGGGAATACGGCTGGGCCGAACGCTACGTGAGCCATGTGTCGGGCTACAACTCCCGCTTGGACGAGCTTCAGGCCGCGGTGCTTCGCGTGAAGCTTCGCTGGCTCGATGAGGCCAATGCGGCCCGCGCCAGGCTGGCTGCCTTGTACAGAGAGGGTCTGGCGGACCGCGGGCTCACCCTCCCGATCGTGAGGCAGGGGGCGCAGCATGCCCACCACCTCTACGTGGTGCGTTCACAGGAGCGTGATGCCCTCCGGGCACACCTCGAGAGCCGCGGCGTGGGCAGCCTGGTACACTATCCAGTGCCCGTTCACCTGCAACCCGCCTACCGCGATCGCCTGCCCGGAAGCGAATCGCTCCCCGTGACGGAGCTCGCAGCACGACAGGTGCTATCGCTTCCCATGTTTCCAGAGTTGACGCCATCGGACGCGAGTCGCGTGGTCGAGACGATTGGGGAGTTCCAGCGACGCCGATGATCGACGAGTCCAGAAGTGTGACACGAACGGCGCGCCCCCGGGACATGACGGGGGAAAGGGTGCTCGTGACGGGTGGCCTGGGGTTCATCGGCAGCAACGTGGTGCATCGTTGTCTGGAGCTCGGCGCTGCGGTGACCGTCTACGACTGCCTCGACCCACGGTCGGGCGGAAACATGCGCAATGTCTCGGATATCGAAGCTCGCGTCGAAATCGTGCTGAACGACGTCCGCAGTCTGGAGGGCATCAGTGCCTGCATTCGTGGCAAGACGATCGTCTTCAACTGCGCGGCCTACACGTCCCACCCGCTGTCGATGCTGGAGCCTCTCATCGACATCGACGTCAACTGCAAGGGCACCATCAACGTCCTGGAGGCCATCCGACGCTTCAACGGGGACGTGAGGCTCGTGCACGTCGGAACGAGCACGCAGGTCGGACGGATGCATTCGTCCCCCGTCGACGAGGCGCATCCTGAGTTCCCCAGGGACATCTACTCGGCCAACAAGACCGTTTCCGAAAAGTACGTGCTCATCTACGGCGGCGCCTATCGTCTGTCCACGTGCGTGGTCCGCCTTGCCAACGTCTACGGCCCCCGCTCCAACATCCGCAACCCGGATCTCGGCTTCGTGAACTACTTCGTGGGGCTGGCGCTTCGCGGCAAGTCGTTGACCGTCTTCGGCGACGGACGTCAGCTTCGCAACCTGAGCTACGTCGAAGACGTAACGGATGCGCTCATTCTCGCAGCGCAGAGCCAGTCGGCCGCCGGTGAGGTGTTGTTCGCGGTGTCCGACCAGCAGTACAGCGTCGCGGAGATTGCCAGGGCGATCGTCGCGCATATCGGTGGTGAGGTGCGCTTCGTCGATTGGCCAAGCGAGCGGCAGGCCATGGAAGTCGGCGATGCAGTCATCAGCAATGCGAAGATCCAGGCGTTGCTCGGCTGGGAGGCGCACCACGACCTCGCGAGTGGACTCGGGCGGACGGCGGAGTACTTCCGTCCGCGGTTGGACGCGTACCTCTAGCGGGGCTCCGCCATAGCCCAAGCCATGCTTCGGCTGCGCCTTCGCAGCCTGGGGTCCCCCCAAACTGGCTGTCAGGCTTCGCCTGCCAGAGTTTGGGGCCCAGCCCGACAAGTCATGCTGCGACCTGATAGGTTGTGCTGACGGATGCGCTGGAGCCCCGCGTCGACAGTCGAGAATCGTGAGTCGACAGTAGGTCATCCGGCCCAGTCCCACTCTGGACTGTCGACCCTCGACTGCAGACCGGGGGCATCAGCGTGGCTTGACTCAAGTTGAACGACTTCCGCGCTACAGGGAGGCTAGGCGGTCCACCGATGCTCGTCATCGGCCCGGGGGAAGCTCGGGCACCGGGTCGCCTCGGCGCGCAACCAGCGCCCAACAGGTGCCCAGCGGCAGGGGAAACCAGCGGATCAACGTCCTCTCCACGGCCATCACTGCGCGAATGAGCAGGGTGAGCCATGGGGCGCCTGGCTCGAGCTCCCGGATGTCCTCGTGTGGCCTGCGAAAGCGGTCGAAAAGCGCACCGAACAGCGCCCCTGGCGCAACCAGCGTCAACAGGGCGCTCCACCGTTCGATGACGAAGCCGCTCGCCTCGACGAGACGCCGCAGGTCGTGTCGATTCCAGCGGCGCGCGGCCATGACGACGTCGTCGTGAGCCCGCCGCAGGACCTCGAACGCCGGCTCCGTCAACAGCAGATAGCCACCTGGTTTCAGTGAGTCGTGCAAACGTCGCAAAACACACGCGGGGTCGCGCACCCACTGGTGGTAGAGAACGTGGAAATCCGCAGCAACGTCGAAAACGCCCTCGGGCAGGTCGACGTCGTTCAAGTCCGCGCAGATGAGCTCGGCGTAGCCGCGCTGTCCGCAGTAGCCGGCTCCCACCGGGTTGAGTTCGACACCCGTGACCGGACCGAACGCATTGAAGAACTCGAACTCCGTGCCCACGCCGGACCCAATCTCGAGCACACGCCTGGAGCCGTCGGCGACGCATCCCAACTGCCCGAGCCACCGACGAAACACGGCACGACGGTGTTCGACCCACCAGTGCTGCGCGCTGAGCGTGGCAGCGTACTGGTGGTAGACGGCTTCCTTCATGACGGCCGTGCCCCGAGCGGGGCTCCGCCCCAGCCCGACAAGCCATGCTGAGGCCTGATGGGGCCAGGTCGACCTGCGGCTCCAGAGCCCCGCGTCGACAGT
>JAFGIS010000574.1 GCA_016929495.1 Polyangiaceae bacterium
GACTCTCGGCCAGAACCATCAGATCCGAAACTTGACTCATCCTGCACGACTTTCGTGCCCCATAGACGCTAGTCAGCCGGCTCCGCCGCCCGCCGGTTCCGTCAGCGGGCTCGGTCGTCTGGCTTTGCCGCGGAAGGCTTTGGTGGCGCCGTCAGCAGTGTCACGCTGGCCACTGTGCCGCCTTCGGGCCGCATTGCTGCCCGAAAGCGCCCACCGCTCGCCTCGGTGATCCCGCGTACCACTCGGAGGCCGACTCCCGAGCTCGTCAGTTTCGACGGGGCCCGTTGCTCAGGCGACTGGATCCCCGGGCCATCGTCGGTGACACGAAGGGTCACCGTGCTGCCGTCCGCAGCTTGCTCGAGCGACAGCTTGACGATCTTGGCGCGCCGCAGCCCGTCCCCTTCACAAGCGTTCGTCAGCAGATTCGTGAGAACCCGGTGCAGTGCCAGCTCCCCGCCGCACACAAATGCAGCGAGCGCCGCGGGGGCCCGCTCGCACTCGATGTGCAGCCCTGCGAACTGAAGCCGAACCTGCTCGGCAACCCGGCTGATCAATCGATCGAGTGGGACGGCGACCGGGGGTTGCGCTGCGCTCAGGTCGCTCAGCGCCCGGCTGCCCACGCCGAGCACGAGCGTTTCGACCTGAGAAAGGTTGTTCAGCAGACGCTCGGCGACGAGATCCAGCCCACCGGACAGCGGCCGGTTTTGGGCGGGTACACCCCGCTGGATCAACTCGGCGTTCAGCCGTGCGGCGCTGAGGACCGAACGAGCATCGTGGCAGTCCGCCAGGACGCTTCCCAGCCCGCGTTCGGCCTGGTCTGCGCGCAGCGCCACATCGGCCGCGCGCATCACCAGCCGGCGTGTGGTCACCGCCAAGATGGCGGCGAGCATGGTCATCGCTCCGATGAAGATGAAGTAGATCGCGGCCGCCTTGGCGTCGTCCGTCACCCGATGACCCGACACGGCGCGATCCAGTACCAGCAGGATGGTCAGACCTGCGGCGTTGGCGCCCCCTCCGCACAGAGCGGCTGCCAGCGACAGGCGCAGCCCTGATGCGACCGTGGCAATCAAGATCCCGGACGTTTCCGGCAGAGTCAGGATCCCCTCGTATCCCGGCCTGGGCCAAAGCGCCTCTTGCGACAGAGTCCCGTGGGCAGCCAGTGCGTCGAGCGCGACCGAAAGGACCCAGAACCACGAGCCGTTCGGCGGCGTCTTGACACGCCACAACACGTACACGGAGAAGACGATGCCAACCAGGAGCGTGGAATCGGCGAGGGCCGCATGCAGCGTTATCTGCTCGGTCAACGCAACCCGGACCAGAATCGCGACGTAGAAGACAACGCGCGCCAGGGCAATGCGCCGCTCGATGGCGAGCGCAGAGGCGGCGACGGTGGCTTTGACGGCGCCCTGGGTACGGCTGGAGAGCACCGCGGTGTCGGCCATGGTGACAGGACACGATGATAGCACCGTTGGTGGGGGCTTGACCTCCGGACGGACGCTTCCGTCCGGCCTTCCGTTACAGCGTCTCCCTGCGCGCTCCGGGCCCCGAGAGACCGGAAGCTGCGTCGTCCGAGCGGCGCCGCCATTGCGTCGCGGCACGTCGTCCAGGCGCCCATGGATCCCGGGGACGAAGGCGAGCACGTTCGCCACGTCGGCGTCCAGGAAGTGCGACTCGATGCCGCGAGTTGCGTGGCGAGCCTTTCGACCACGGACGCGCTGACACTGCCATATCTGCCCGGTCCGGTTTGGCTTGCGTGGCTTCGAGGTGTCGGGATTGAACTGAAGCGAGGTACCGGTCAAAGCGGGTGCAAGTTCTTTTGCAGGTGTTCGGAGCTCCGGGACGGAAGTAGCATCCGTTAGCCTCCGTGAAGTCCGAGCAGACCGCGGCGACTGCAACGGCAGCCAGAAGCCGAGATCGGCGGACGTCCTCGCGGCAAGGATTCCGGCAGTAGTGCTAGGACGTCGCCGAAGAGAAGTTGGATCGGGGTACAGAGAATGGAGAAGCCATGAGGCATCGAAGACTGTGGCGAGCGAGTACCGTCGCGCTGCTGGCACTGGTGTGTGCGTCCGTAGGCCGCGTGGGCGCCGAGACGGCTGCCAAGCCGACACCGAAGCTGCAAGCCAGACTGGCCTCAACGGCTGTGAGGCTCGTGCCCAAGGCACGCAGCTTTGCCATCACGGTGCCGCAACCGGCGCGGCCGACCCAGGCACTCATCGACGTGCTGCCGTGGAGAGCCGCGGAGAAGACGAATCCGGCGGACATGCTCAAGGTGACGCGTCTCGTTCCCGCGTCCCAACGAGCGGCGCTCGACCGGCCCGTGGCAGACGCACGCTATCGAGCGCGCATTGCGGAGACAGGGGCGGCATTTCGTATCGGCGCCCGCCGGGTGCCTGTTCAAGTCGACCCGAACGCGATCGTCGACATCGGCGCTTCGAGTCCGCTGGAGGCGCGAAGCATGGCCGCGGTCAATCTCAAGGAGAGCCCCGCGCTCGACCAAGAGATCCGCAATCAGCTCGGGGTGAATCCAGCCCAGGAGTACGTGAGCGCAACGCTGGCGGACGAGCTACTCGTCGACGTGGCAGCAAGCCGAGCTGGAAGAGCCACCAAGTACCGGCACGCGAGTACTCTCTACGTGAGCGTCGTACCCAAGAGCAAAGGCCAGGCGAGCCTGTGGCGCGTGGAAGGCACCCAGTGGAAGAACGTGTACGCTCAGATTCCTCTGGCGCAAGCCAAGCGTACCGGCAAGGCCGTGGCGACCTCGCTTGGTCAACTGCAGTCCCAGAAGGCCCAGCGGTATTTCGGTGGCTCCGAGCTGGTCGACTTCACCGTGAACCAGGCCCAGCTCAACGCGCTCACGCCCGTGAGCTTCCCGGCAATCGCTGCGACGCCGGTCAGCGGTGAGCTGACCATTGTGAACACGACGGGCAGTTCTCTGAGCAGTTCCTCGTGCTCGATCCTGGGCTCGAGCGGGCTGATCAGCCCATCGAGCGCACCGTCGACCTCGGACCTCGTGTTGACCAACTGCTCCCCCGCCGTTCCCCAGAGCAGCGGGTCGACCCCGACGACCCAGAGCGCCACGGGTGGAGCCAGTGGCACGGGCGGCACCGCTGCGACCGGCGGCTCAACCCAGCCGCCGGGCTATGTTGCATATGGCGCGCCCTGGGTGGAGCCCCTCACTCTGTGCGGGCATCAGTGCAGTGCGCAGTGGTGTGCCGAACTATGTTGCCTGCCGATCTACTGGGTGCAGCTCGCGGCGGTCGCCGCGTTCGCTGGGGCCTGCCACGCGGCAGCCTTCATCTTCGTGCCCGCGCATATCTATTGCGCCATCCAGGAGGCAGTGCTCGTCTCGGCTGCAACCTCCATGGTTACCATGTGTGTGAAAGGCTGCACCTACAGCTACTGGACGACGGTGTACGACAACCCGAAGGGCTGCCACGTCAGTCAACCGTAGGACAGCTCGTCAAAGGGCGTTCAGTCCGGATCCCTATGTGGACGGCCAGATTGCAGCGGTCGCTCGGGTGAATGGCTTGACGCTTGTAACGGCAAACGTGAAGGACTTCGAGCGCTTCAAGGACCTGAGAGTCGAGGACTGGACTCGAGGCAAGACGGACGATCGGTGAAGGTCGACCTCCTACCTATGTGCCCTGTCTCGGAGACAGAGTCCTATGCGCTCGGCGCTGTCGCGCTTCGGAACAGCTCGATGCTCTCGAGCACTTGGTCCTCGTTGGGCCGATCAGTGGTGCTGCGCGCGACATTCGCGATCTTGTGCACCACGTCCTGGCCCGCGACGACACGGCCGAACACGGAGTGTCGATTGTTCAGATGCGGAGTCGGCCCTTCGGTGATGAAGAACTGCGAGCCGTTGGTGCCCGGCCCCGCATTGGCCATCGAGAGCACGCCGGCCACATCGTGGGATAGCTCGCGATGGAACTCGTCCGAGAACTGGTAACCTGGACCGCCCGTGCCCCAGCGCGCCTTGCTGCGGTCATCCGTGTTGCGGCTCAAGGGATCGCCGCATTGGACCATGAAGCCCGGGATGACCCGATGGAAGCGCACGCCCTGGTAGAGCGGCGTGCCCTTCATGGGTTGTCCGGTCTTTGGATCGCTCCAATCGATAGTGCCGGTGGCTAGACCGACGAAGTTGGCGACGGTCTTCGGGGCGCGCTGCTCCTCGAGCCGCACGACGATGAGACCTTGCGTCGTGCGAAGACGAGCATAGAGGTCACCGGTACCAGGAACGTTGACGGGCGGGAATTGTGGATCAGGCATAGACTATTCGGTACTCAAAGCCGCACGGCTCTGCAACCCAATGTTCACGGATCAAGGCCACACGACGGCAGCGCGGCGCTGGGCCCACCTACGTCCCGTTCGAGCGGGGCCGTCCTCAGTCGTTCAGCTGGCCCTTGAGCTGGACGAGCACGGGGCCGCAGGGCTGCACGTACGCCCTGTCCGGAAGCCCCTGCGTCGAGAAGTGGTACGCCTTGCGGAAACTTTCGTTCTTCTCGGCGGCAGCGAACATGATCTCACGCGCCTTGTCGGAGTTGCCGGCTTGGCACTGCTGCTCGACTTTCTGAAGCTCGGCCAGCGCTTCTTCTTTGTCGCTGCACGCGACAGCAAACGTGGTCGCAAGGCTGGCGATGGCGATGGTGACGATGGAGTACTGCTTCATGGTGAGCGACCCCCTGTTTGCGGACCGTGGTTCTTGGGCAGACCCTAACACAACACGGGGTGATTCAATGCGGTGAAACATCCCGTTCCGTCCAACCCGGCGGCCTGGCCAGACCCGGGCCGGTTGGGGGGCGCTTCGGTCCCGCGGTTGGTTCACGTGATCCTGGAGGAAAGACACCAGCGGGAGCTAGAGAGCGACCGCGGCCTCGCCCAGGTCTGCCCCACAAGTCCTGCACTTTCGGGGCACGTGGTTGCGGCCATAGACTTGTGCGCACCTGGGGCACAGGCGTGCGTCGCGCTCGAACTGGATCGGCTCGCCACTGGCCGCGCAGTGGCGACCTACGACCTGCAGGGCCTGCACCACCACCGACTCTCCATCCCCTGGGTCAGGCTTGGGCAGGGCGTCGACCACGCTCGGCTTGACGTCCATCACCTCTGGTACTCGGCGGACGGTCTCACTCAAGAGCCAGGCTGCGGCCAGCGAATGCGCCCGCAAGGGCAAGCTGAGGGTCGTACCGTCCTCGGCCTGGGCTATCAGCCGTCCTTTGGCGACGTAGACGCGTTTCAGGTCGCACCAGGGGATCCGCGTGAACTCGGTGCCGCGCTCAAGAGCTACCCCGGCGTCACCAATACGAACCGGTGCAGTCCCCACGTCGCCGAGCACTAGGGCCAGCACGAAGAGGGCCGCGCCAGCGCCCACCATGAGCGCAGCGTATGGAATGGCCGGATCGCGGATCCAGGCGGCGTACACACCGGCCCCGAGCAGGAGCGAGCCGGCCATCCCGCCCCAGAATCCGAAACCGCTCGTCGTGGTCTTCGATGGCACGAAGCGCCTTTCCCTGCGCCGGTGCTGGATGCCTCTCTTCTTGCTGCGTTTGTGTGCCATGGTCATGGTGCCGCTGTCGGGAGAGTAGTGCCAGGGCCCGGAAATTGGTACTGCATTGTGGTCGCTCGGCCCCTGGAGGGCAGGCGCGTCCGGCCGCGGCTCGACGGTGCGCGCATAGGCATGTGATGAACCGATGGACTCTAGTCATCATTCCTTTCGCCACCTGCGCGCTGGTGGCGATGGCGGTCTTCGTGGTCGGTGCGCCTGAAGAGCCACCGGCCGCACTCCTGTACGGTGGGGCCACCGAGGGGCTGACCGTTCAAGCGTGGAGCTTGGAGGTGATCCGGCGCGTGGGCGCCGCCGACAGGGTCGTGTCCGGGCGGGCGGTGGCGGTCGAGGTCACTCAGTCCGGGGGAGAACGGCGCCACTGGCGAGGCGCGACGCGGCGCGGGCGGGCCGAACTCACCATCCAGCTTCCTCGGCCTGCAGACGCTCCGCTTGGGGTCGTCATTCGCGACGGGACCGGGCAGACCCTGGCTCGTGGTCGGGTGTTTCTGGGTCGGCGCGAGTGGCTGGCTCGTGCTCGCAGGAGCGGCGGATGGCTCGAAGGGGACCGTGCCGGGGCTCTAGAGGTCGGGGTCGCGCCGGGTAGAGGGGCCTTTGCCGTGGACTTCGCCGAGCCCCTCTGGGTGCGTGTTCGCCACCAAGGAGCGCCCAGCGCAGGGGCTCGGGTCGAGGTCGCCGCCGACGGAGCTGACGTGAGCCTAGGGGAGCATCCAGATCTTGGCCAGGCAGTCGATTCCCTGGAGCTCGTTACCGCGCCAAATGGGTTGGCTCGAGTCTACCTGCGTCCGCGCGGCTTCGAC
>JAFGIS010000575.1 GCA_016929495.1 Polyangiaceae bacterium
GCGTTCGGTGGGCGAGGCATTCAGCGCGTCCAACAGCTCGTTGGTGATGCGCCAGACGGCAGGCTCGGGCGTGTGCGGAGCCGCCGCTTGCCGGAGCCATCGGAGCGCTCTCCCAGCTGTTTCCAGGCCTTCCAGGCTTTCCAGCAGGTGATGGCGGGGTGTGGCGAGCGTTGCTTCCCTGAGCATCATCAGCTCGGATGACGGCCGTTCCTCGAGGGCCACTCTGAGCGTGTGCATGGGTTCGAGCGCGCCGCCGAAGCGCCTCATGCTCGCGCGTGCCGAACGCGCCGAAGCTGACACGCGACCGAGCTGCTCCGTGAACAGCGTGAGCACAACGTCGGCATCGCTGACGTTCACGCGACGCAACAGCAACGCAAGCGTCGTATGCGGGACGACGGCGTACCCTCGGGTCCCGGACCCGCGTCGGTTCGACGCGGCGCTCAACACCGAGTCTGGCCTCCAGACAGAGTCAACGAGGACAGCTCCTGGGGCATGTCGTCGCTGCGCGGCTTGAGCACGATGCTGAGCGCCAAGGTGAACAGGATGAGCAGCAGCACGAGTGCGAGGGCAATGCCGAAACGCCGTCCGCGTGGCGGCTTGGTCGGACTGGAGAGGGGCAGCGGCGTGACCCACGCCACCCTGCGGCTGGCCGTGTAGCGCGCGAGTACGTCGTCGGCCGGAACGCCCACGGCGCGCGCGTACGACTTGAGGAAGCCGCGCACGAAGACCTCCCCCGGGAGCTCATCGAACTGGTCTGCCTCAATGCGCTCGACACTGGAAATCGGAACGCGTGTCGTGCGTGCGACTTCTTCGAGACTCATGCCCCTTGCGAGTCTCTGCTGCCGGAGGAAGCGCCCGACGGTGTCCATGGGGACTTCAGAGCCTACTCGAGTTTCTTCTTTGTGGACTGGCAATCTTGCGCGTCGGTGCTTTTCGGATCGAGCTCCAGGCAGCGTCGGATGTCGCTCTCTGCCTGCTCTCGCTGGCCGAGCTTGAGGTGGACTCGTGCTCGAGCCGCATAGGCCGCCTGCAGTCCGGCGCATCGAGGGTTGTTCGTTTCGAGGGCCCGGTCGAGCGCCTCGAGGGCCAGACGTGGCTGGCCCTTGAGCTCATGAGCGACTCCGAGCCGGTACTGGCCCACGCAGAAGAGCGGCTGTACCGCCACACTGCGCCGCAACGCGTCGATCGCCTTGTCGACCTGGCCTGCCTCCAGATAGGCCCAGCCCAGGTTTCCCCACGCATTTTCAGGGGTTTGGTACAGGATGTCGCGGGAGAGGGGCTCGAGCACGGCGACGGCCTGCGTCGGCTTCTTCTCGTGGATCAGAATGACGCCCAGGGTGTTGCGCGCCTCGCGGTAGTCCGAGCGCTCGTCCAGGGCGGCCCGGGCATAGCGCTCGGCGTCGGTCAGACGGCAGTCTGGCGGCGAACGACGACAGAAATCGAGGTAAATCAAGGCGACCAGGTGAAGAGCGTCGGCGTTGTGCTCGTTCAGCTCGGTCGATTTCAGCGCGTGCGCGAGCGCCTCACGAGGGCGCCCCTGTCGAAGCCAGGTATCCCTCGCCACGTCGTATTCGCTCACGCTCATGCGCTCTGGATCGCCGCCCGGCTCCGGCGTCTTCGAGGCTGGGCAGCCCGGCAGCCCGAGAAGGAGCAGCCCGAGCGCAGTGCTCGCGCAGAACGGCTTGTTTTTGCCTGTCAATACGCGACCGCCGCGTGAACCGAGCCAATCGCGGCGTTGGACAACGGATCGTAGCAAGGGGAGCAATGTAGGTACGCTTTCCCTCCGGAGCCCCGAGCGCTGAACGCGCATCGCTCGTGCCCGGGTTCGGCGCGTACCCCACTGGTCCGGCCGCGTCAATGTCGGCCCAAGGGCGAAGGCTCTGGGCTCACCACCCGCGACCGCTGGAGATCTGGAAACACGGCGTCCGCCTCGCGGACGTACAGAGGCGTGGCACCCGAGAGGGCGAGCGGACGGGCTGCTGCGATCAAAGCAGTATCGGTCGCGTCCGGCAGGTCACTGCGAGGGGAGCGGAATACGCGGTCCGGACCGACGAGTGCTGCACTGAACTCGCCCACGAAGACCTGCGGCCCTGGACAGAGCGCCTGCACCGCCGCGACCGCGCCGCTGCACGGAAGTGTTCGAGCGGAGAGCACTTCGACCAGGGCCGGGCCGTAGGCAGCGAAGAAAGCCTCGCTGCGTCTGGCATCAAGCAGGACACAGCGGACGCCCGGCCGATCCGACGGCACCGCATGCGCCATGGCCTCGAGGGAGCGCACGCCGAACACGGGGATGTCCAGCCCAAGCGCGATCCCTCGTGCGAGCGCAATCCCGACCCGCAGTCCGGTGAACGACCCCGGTCCCACGCCAACCGCCACACGATCAATCGAGCTCTGGGCGAAGCCCGCCTCGGCTACCAGGCGGTCCACCAAGGGCAACGTGTGTTCGCCATGCGTCCCAAAGCCCACGGTTTCGGCTCGGACGACCAGCTGGTCGCCTTCGGTCAGCGCCACCGAGGCACGGCGAGAAGAAGTCTCGATACCGAGCACTCGCATGGCCCAGTCGTCTATCACACCGCGCCATGGATCGCTTGAGCGGGCTTGCATTCCGGCTGCGACGGAGTACGGTGCGCACCGCGTGTTGGGCTTCGGTCCGGAGCCCGCGTGCTCGTCGGGGCGTAGCGCAGCCTGGTTAGCGCACTTGACTGGGGGTCAAGGGGTCGGCAGTTCGAATCTGCCCGCCCCGACTA
>JAFGIS010000051.1 GCA_016929495.1 Polyangiaceae bacterium
CGGCAGGCCCTTGGTCCTGGACGACGCCAGCGTGGTGGACGGGTGCGGCGCGATCGTCGAAGCCTGGCTGCCCGGCTCCAGGGGCATTGGGGTCGCCGACGTGCTGTTCGGCGATGTCGACTTCTCCGGCAAGCTTCCCCACAGTTGGCCCAGGAGTTTCGAGCAGATCCCGGTCAACGTGAACAGGCAGAGCGACGAGCCCGGCTACGACGCCGCCAGCACGGATGTCGTCTATCCGTACGGGTACGGGCTCAGCTATCGATGAGCGGACGGAGTTGCTCGCTCCGGCTAGGGCTCGCAGACGAACACGTTGCTGCCGGCACCACCGGTCGCCGTCCAGCTCGCAGATCCTTTGTTGGAATCGATCATGGCGACGTCGACCTGTTCGGGTCACTGCTGGATCGTGAACCCACGGCGGCCAGGTTGGCGGTGGCAGGAGTCCAACGCGGGAAATGAGGGACGCTCTGTCGACGGCGACGACAGCAAGGCTCCCGCGTTCGTCGTTGACCCCGACACGGCAACGGCACGAGCACTGTTCGGTTTCAGGACAAGTGGACTCGGGTGGTGGCGCTGCGTTGTCAGATCTGGCACTGCTTCACGTTGCCGGTCTCGTCTCTGGCACAGCCGATGTGGGATCGAGCAAGGTCCAATCAGGACGTGGCGGCCTGCTCAAGAGGATTGCCCATGGAAAGTATGCTCGCACGCGCGGCGACGGCACTCGCGCTGCTAGCCGGTGTGTCTGCCTGTTCGGCGAACCGAACCGATTCGCGGCCGGCCGCGGAGGGCTCTGCGGGGCTCGGTGGGGCGAGCAGCGGCACCACGGGTGGCTCGAGCATGAGTGGTAGCGCTACGACCGGTGGCGTCGCCGCCACCGGCGGCTCGACGAGCAGCGGCGGAACGCTGACCGGCGGCGTCACGACGACGGGGGGACGAACGACCAGCGGCGGCAGCGCAAACGGTGGCGTGGTCCTCACGGGGGGGAAGGCCGGCGCTGGCGGCGCTGCGACCGGAGGCGTTGCCCTCACCGGGGGAACGCCCGCCACTGGTGGTGTCGAAACGGGTGGATCCTCCGCGACAGGCGGGGGCACTGGTGGTGCCGTGGCTACCGGAGGGACTTCCGGCGCGAGCGGGGCCGGGGGAACGCCGACAGGTGGCGCGAGCAACGGGTCAGGCGGCGCGAGCGACGGGCTCACTGCCAGCGATGCCGCTGCGGCCATGGGCAAGGGCTTCAATCTGGGCCAGATGTTCGAGTCCACCCAGGAGCCGCGCACCCTGGCCGCGGCCAGCGCCAAGATCGACGCGTACTACGCCAAGGGGTTCCGAAACGTCCGGATCCCCATCACCTGGACCGAGGCCGTGGGTGGGGACCTGCTGGTCAACGACGCCAACGTCGGCGACGTGAATCGCAGCAGCGCCCGTCTTTCCGTGATCGAGCAGGTGGTCGACTACGCGCTATCGAAGCCGGATCTGTTCGTCGTCATCAACGCCCACCACGAAATCAAGCTGAAGACTCAGAGTCGCTCGGCGGTGCTCGAGCGTCTATGGCAGGACATTGCCGACATCTTCGGCGACCGTGACCATCGGTTGCTGTTCGAGTTCCTGAACGAGCCTCACAAGAGCGACGGCAGCAATTCCGCGATGGCTCCTGCCGATCTTCGCAACATGGTGGCCCTGGCCTACGCGAAGATCAGGGCCGTCGATCCCGAGCGCATCGTGGTCATCGGAGGCAACCAGTGGTTCGCTGCGCCAGAGATGGCAGAGACCTGGCCCACCCTCGACGGTGTGGGCGGGGGCCAGGACGCCTACGTGATGGCTACGTTCCACCACTACGATCCCTGGACTTTCTGTGGTGACAACCAGGGTAGCTACGACGACCCCTGGACCGACTCCAACCTTTCCACCCCGATGGACACGATGCTCGCCTGGGCCGACTCGGTAGGCGGCGGGATGCCGGTCTACATCGGCGAGTGGGGCGTCGGCTGGGGAAGCCGCTACTCCCAGATGCAGTGCAACAACATCCGCCAGTGGTACCAGAAACTCGACCACGACTTCGCCGCACCCAGGGGGATCCCGACGGCGGTCTGGGACGACGGCGGCTGGTTCAAAATCTTCGACAGCCGCACGAACGCGTTCGACAACAACCTCGTCGACTGCATCGGTGGCACCTGCACCTGGGACGGCACCGACCGCTTCAACAGCGGCTGTCAGTAGTGCCGCGTTTCGATTGAGTTGAGGGGCCGGAAGCGCCGCCCGCAGCTGGGTGAAGGCGGCGCTTCCGGCCCCAAACCCACTCGTCTGAGCCGCGGCACCCCTCGTTTTTGGGCATCGTTTCAACTGAAACGATGCAGTAGGGCGGCGCAGGACAATCACCACATCGTCGCGGGTCGCACTATCGACCTTGGCGAGGTTTGCTCGTGGCGGCAAGTCGCTGTCTGCCGTGCGTCCGCTGGACGTCCGGCTTGGTAGCCGAAGCGTTGAACGACGAGCCGTTCCGGCGATTTGGCACGCGGCTGCAACAATAACCGGCGCATGCGGACAATGGATCTACTGACGGAGACAAGGAGCGAATGGATCCCCACTACGCAGGCAACTTCCGACGGGCGTTTGGCCTAGCCGCAGCATTGGCAGCTGCATGCGGCGGCACCGAGACTTCTGACAAGGAACCGGGCAGCGGGGGATCCACGGTCGGAAGCGGAGGCATGTCGGCTTCGACCGGGGGCAGTTCTGCCGCGGGCGGCAGCACTGCGGCCACGGGGGGCCAGCCGCCATCCGGAGGCCGATCCTCCAGCGGAGCCGCAGCGAGCGGTGGTCCGGCCACGGGCGGCAGCTCGAGCGGCGGGCAGGCCACGGGCGGCACCAGCAATGCAGGAACGTCGAGCGGCGGGCAGCCGGCAGGCGGTGCATCCACGGGCGGCGGGCGATCCACCAGCGGTGGCAGGTCGCCTGCGGGCGGAAGCCCGGCGAGCGGTGGAACCAGCGACGTGACCGGGGGCGCCGATGGCGTCGGCGGTACTAGCACCGGAGGGACCTCGAGCGGGGGCACGGGCGGCGTGGTCGAGGATGGCCCCTACGCGGTCTCGAGCCCCGACGGTCGGATCCAGGCCGAACTGTCGACGACCGACTCCGTGCTGCGCTATCGCATCACGGTCGATGGCGAGGAGGTTCTCGCGCCTTCCGAGATCGGCATCCGAACCAGCGGCGTCGAGATTGGCCGCGATGCTACGCTCGGCACGCTCGAACGCAGTTCCGTCGACGAGAGCTACGACTTCTTCGGTGCGCATACGCCCGCCGTCAACCAGGCGAACGAGGGATCCGTCCCGGCGACCAGCGGAAGCGAATCGTACACGGTGGACTTGCACGTCGCCAACGACGGCGTGGGGATCCGCCTGCGATTGGCTGCCAAGGCCGGCAGAAAGATCGAGGCCGAGCGATCGACTTGGCGCTTCGACGGCAATCCAACGGTGTGGGCTACGCCGCTGGAAGCGGCCTACGAACAACACTACCGAACCACCACGCTGAACTCGCTCGGGACGTCCTCCTATGGCATGCCGCTGACAGCGAAGGTCGACGACCTTTATGTCAGCATCACGGAGGCCGCGTTGAAGGACTACGGCGACATGGGGGTGAAGCGCGGGACCAGCGGTGCCCTGGAGGGCACTCTGTACGCAGACACCGCGGGCTGGACGACGGACGCGGCTGTCGTTCAACCGTGGCGTGTGACGATCATCGCGAACGACCTGACGGCCCTGGTCAACAGCACGCTGGTTCAGAACCTGAACCCACCACGGGATGCTTCGCTCAGCGGCGCCGATTGGATCAAGCCGGGGCGTTCGACCTGGCAATGGATGGCCGTCGGCGCTCCACAATACGCAGACCAGCAGCAATGGGTCGACTGGACCCAAGAGCTCGGCTTCGAGTACTACCTCGTGGACGACGGCTGGAAAGCGTGGTCGGACGCGTGGAACTCCCTGAAGTCGGTGTGCACCTATGCCGCCGGAAAGGGCGTGAAAGTCTGGCTCTGGGTGAACAGCAATGAGGTCAAAGACGCTTCTGCGCGCCGTTCCTATTTCAAGCAGGCGGCTGACATCGGCATCGCGGGCGTGAAGATCGACTTCCCGCCAGCTTGCGACCGCTGGTGGTCCACGTGGTACTGGGACGTCGCCAAAGACGCCGCCCAGTACAAGCTGTTGGTCGACGTCCATGGCGCGAACAAGCCTACGGGTATCGAACGTACCTGGCCGAACATGCTCACGCGCGAAGCCATCCGAGGCCACGAGTACCAGATGACCCGCTACTCGCGAGTCCTGGAACCCGCCCACGACACCATTTTGCCCTTCACTCGTCTGGTTGCCGGGGCGGCGGACTATACGCCGACGGTGTTCGCGCCGCAGGAGCTGCAAGGGAACACGTGGGCGCACGAACTGGCCCAGGGCGTGGTGTTCACGTCCCCATTTCTGTGCTTCTCCGGCCACCCGAAAGACTATGTAGCCAATACCGCGGTCGACGTGCTCGAGGCGATCCCGGCCGTGTGGGACGAAACAAGGGTTCTTCCGGGAAGCGAGCCGGGCAAGGTTGCCGCCCTAGCGCGCAAGTCCGGTGGCAATTGGTTCGTCGGCATCCTCAACGGTGCGGACGCAACGACCCTGGACGTTCCGCTCGGCTTCCTGGGCAGCGGCACCTGGAACGCGATCCGCCTGGGTGACGTTTCCGGCAGAGGCGACGCATGGGACCGCCAGGAAGGGACCGTCTCCGCATCGGATTCGATCCAGGTGAAGCTGTCGAGCCGCGGCGGATTCGTGGCCTGGTTCAAGCAGTGAAGGTCGAACCAGCGGGCACGATGCAATCCTAGTACCTAAGGCATTCCGTACTTCGCGGCCACGATGGCGGCGTGGAGATGGTTCGCCGTCCTCTTCGAGATCGCGGGGCCCGTTGCGGTGGCGCCCTCGTAGAAGCGTCCAGCGCCGCCGCTGCTGTTGTCGCCACCGGTCCCGAGGATGAGCGAACCCTGCTTCTGCATGGGCACGTAGCCCGGCTTCTCGGGTCGAACGCCATCGTACAAGGTCATCAATTTCCCGAATGCCGCGTCAGCCCCGGTCGCGTCGGCTCCGTAGAGCATGTAGCGACCTTTGCCGCAGTTCTTCTCCTGGGTATCGCCGACAACGATGGCCGTAACGAAGTCGAACGTGAGCGGCATGTTGGTCGAGATGTTCTTGTCTTGCCCATTCTCCCACCCAGCGAAGACGCCGTTCTCTAGATCGGCCATGACCCAGGGGCCCGGCTTTCCGCCATAGCCAGTCCCCCAGACAACGCCGCCGCCGAAGTAGACCGCTTCCATGGTGCCGTTCCCGTCGTCATTGCTCGTTGTTTCGGCGTTGCCGTAGTCGAAACAGCATCCATCGACCAACTCGTGCTGGCTGGTGACCATGTACATGCTCTGCGGCTCATCGCCCATGGCCATCGCCTGACCCCTCTTGAAGTTGCAGCCATTGCAGCCGGTGCGGTAGCCCATGCCAGGCCTGATGAGGACGCCGTAGGCGCTGTGGCCGTTGATGTTGACCGGAAGGGCGCTGGCCTTCGCCGGGGTGTCGGGACTGCCCTTGGCTCCGCCCGGGGGCGCTGGTTCGAGGTCATAGCCATTTCCCGTCTGGTCATAGATCTTCGAGATGGTGCAGGTGTCGGCGCCGCAGAAGCCATCGTGCGTGGCGACATCGGCATAGCCGTCCACGGCCTGGATATCCTGGGTCGTTCCCTTGCAGGAGCTTGGGCCGGGCGATGAGCTGCCGTTGCAGAGCTGGTAAAGGGGACCCGCGTAGCCGGAGACGATGACTCGAACCGTGCTGTGCGCCGTGGAGCACTTCGTTCCTCCCTGACCGAAAACGTCGCAGGGCAATGGGGTTACGTCGAAGGAGGGAACCGTGTCGTCGTTGTCCACGGGCGTCATGCAGGCACTGCTGTCGGGACTGCCAGTGCCGCCGCCGCCACCGCCACCGATCTCGCCCGACGAGTACGCCCCACAGGCGACAGGAAGGGCGGCAAGCGGCAATGCGGCAACGAAGGCCAACAAGATGGGGTGTCTCATCTTCATTGCGGGATTTCCAGGTGGATCCTTCCAGCGCGTTGGGCTGCTGGTGCGGCTGGAGCGGGCTGCGCGGTCGGTTCGCGCCAGTCCTTGGGAGAACGAGCTACTGCCTGTCGAAGCCGGGTGTTGCAGTCTTCCCTGTCAGGCGTCCCGCGTCATGACCGAAATGGGAAACCGCACACAGGGGTCCCATTTCGAACATAGAGACCATTGCGCGGCTCACGATCTTGGTGCTCAAGAATAGGTGGGATCCCCGTCTGCCGCGCGCGAATGTGCCCATGGCCGCCCGAGCGGCGAAATCCCACGAGACAGCAAGGAGCGCTCATGAAATACCGAGACAACCTTGGCACAGACGTTCTCGCACTGGCGCTTCTGTGCGGTGCATGCTCCAACGACAGTTCGAATTCCTCCACGCAATCATCGGGGGGATCCACCCAGACCGGAGGCGGCACTGGCGGATCCTCCGCCGTGGGCGGGCAGACAAGCTCGAGCAACGGTGGCGGTGGTGCTGGCGGCGGACAGGCAGGGTCAAGCAGCGGCGGCTCGCAAGCGGTATCGAGCTGCGAGAACGCGACCAGCGTGACACCCTGCGGGGGCGACGTGGTTGGATCCTGGAATGTGACCTCTTCGTGCCTGGAGCTGGCCGGCGAGTTGCAGGCGACGGGAACCGGACTGGGTTGCCTGACCATCGGGGTCACGGGCTCCGTCCAGGTCAACGGATCCTTCGTCGCGACCGCAGGCGGGAAATTCCAGGACCAGACAACCACCACGGGTCCGGTGACGGTCACCTTGGATAAGTCGTGCCTGTTCATGTCCGGCACCAACACCGAATGCGAATTGATATCGGTTGCCATCGAGGGCTTGGGATTCCACGATGTCAATTGCGTCGATGCTGCGGGCGGTGGCTGCATTTGTCCGGGTACGGTCCAACAGTCAGGCTCGATGGGGTTGCTCGTGGCCGATGCACAAACCAGCGGCGACTACACTGTCTCGAACAACACGCTCGTAACCGGGCAGAATCCGCTCACCGCAAGCGAGCTGGCCTACGAGTACTGCGTGGCCAACGGCACGCTGACGATGACCCCGAAGACCGATTCTCCGCCGACGACCGGCTCGATCGTGTTCCAGAAGGCAACCGACGGTTCGGGCGGTAGCGGTGGCGGTGGCAGCGGTGGGAGCGCTGGCAGCGCCACGACGGGCGGCGACACCGGCGCGGGCGGCGTCACCGTCACGGGCGGCAATGGCGGGGGCGGCACTACCGCGGCGGGCGGCCGCACCGCGACGGGCGGCCGCAGCGCGAGGGGCGGCAGCACCGCGGAGGGCGGCAGCACCGCAACAGGCGGCGACACCAGCTCGGGCGGCACCGCGACCGGCGGCGGTACCGCGACGGGCGGCAGTACCGCGACCGGCGGCGACACCGGCGCGGGCGGTGGCGGTGGCCAGCCGCCGGGACCCGACGGGCCCTGCGACATCCTCGAGGCCGCCAGTACTCCTTGCGTGGCCGCCTACAGCATGGTTCGGCCGATCTACAAGAGCTACACAGGCCCCCTGTACCAGGTGCGGAGCAAAGCGGACAAGAACTCCGTCAAGGATATCCCGCTCCTCGCGGAAGCCGCCTACGCTGACTCGAAGGTGCAGGATGACTTCTGCGCCGCCAGTGGTTGCACGGTATCGAAGATCTACGACCAGTCCCCCAAGGGAAACCACCTGGCCCTGAGCCCAGACACGTTCTGGCTTACCCTCACGGGCACGCCTCGTTCCGGCGGCGGTCTCAACCAGAAGGAATCAGACGTCAGCAAGAATCCCAAGATCAACGTCGGCGGTCACCCGGTCTACGGTCTGAGGTTCACGTCAGGCCAGGGGAACGCCTATCGCGTGATGAAGGGCAACGGCACCGCGACCGGAGACCAGGCAGAATACATGTACGCGATTTTCGACACGACCGTCTACAATGGTTCGTGTTGCAACGACTTCGGGAGTGCGGAAACGACCGGCAACCCCGACAGCTTCACCTCGATGGAGGCGATCTACTACGGCAATGCCACGATGTGGGGCAAAGGCGCTGGTGACGGGCCTTGGTTCAGCTGTGACTACGAAGCCGTGATCTCCCCGGGGGGCAGCAAGGTCGACAACAGCATACCGCCCATCAACATCAAGAAGTTCGCCACGTTCATACTCAAGGGCTTCTCGGGAGATCGCATCGCCCTCAAGTTCGGTGACGCACAGCAGGGCGCGCTCACGCTCCAGTATGACGGCAGCCGTGCGGACAATGGCTCGCCCATGCACAAGCAAGGATCCATCATCCTGGGCACGGGCGGCGACGGTAGCGCCTGGTCAGACGGTGTCTGGTTCGAAGGGGCGATCACCTTCGGTTGCAGTGATGACAAGGCGGTCGACGATGCGATCCAGGCCAACATCGTCGCCGCGGGATGGGGCACGTAGCGCGACGGCCGTGATGCACGATCCGGACCGGGGTTGCCTTCGTGCTGCGGCCCCGATCTCGGGTCAGGCGATAGCGGAACGGCGCGGATCGCCAGCCTCAAGCTGCCTTGGGTCGTCGCCTGTGCGAACGCAAGACGACCAAACCCAGCACGCCCAGCAACAACCCCAGTGGGCTCGAGCTCGAACGTCCACCCGTAGCGCGGCAACCGCAGCCGCCTTCATCCGACGAAGCTTCTGTGACGGCTTGACCGGCGCCAGCGTCGGGGGAGCCAGTCCCGCCTGCAGGTGCGACGACACCGCCCGAAGCCGCCACGCCACTGGCAGCGGTGCTGCCGCCCGTGCCAAGGCCACCGGTCGCGCTCGTGCTGCCGCCGCCTGCAGGTGCGCCTCCCGTTGCGGTCGTGACCCCACCCGTCGAGGGGGCAGCTCCAGTGGCCGGAGCAGCGCCTCCCGTGGGCGCGGAACCACCGGAGGACGTTTCTCCTCCTGTTGCCGACCTGCCGCCAGCCGTGGAGCCCCCTCGACTGGAACGGCCCCCGGTCGCCACGGCCCCACCTGTCGGTCCAGTGCCGCCCGTAGGGACGTCGCCGCTGCTACCCCCCGTGTCGACTGCGCCGCCCGTCGGCTGAGTTGCGCCGCTTCCCGAAGCGCCGCCGGCGCCGCCCGCTCCCCCGGAGCCGTTGCCCGGATCCCCGGGCCCGTCGAACTTCCACCAGTTGAAATTGAACAAGCTCCCTGACCCGCCCGTGAACACGAAGTAGACGTCATGCACCTCGGTGGCGCCGCTGATATCGCAAGACACGGTGGCCCAGGTCTGCGCGCCGCCGGTCCCCTCGACGGTGCAGGTTCCCACCAGAGTGCCTGTCTGGCTGTCGAGGCGGATCTCGATTTTTCCGCCGCTGTTCTGGGAGGCGACCCTGGCCGTGAAGGACGTGGCGCCGGACCGGAAATCGACGCCTTTCACCTTGATGTAGTCTCCGTTCTCGATGGCGGTGACGTCCATGCCTCCCTCGCCGCAGGTCTCCGTCTTGAGGCCCTTCGAGAAGGCGATGGTTTCTGCCTCGGTTTGGGCGTAGGGATCCAAGGTGCCGATTTGCGGAGCGCCGGTCGTGGTCCACCACGGCAATTTGGGAATGGTGCCGTCGGCCGCATAAGAGAGCTTCTCCACGCAGATCGAGCGCTGTTCCGTGTGTCCCCCCGGTAGCGGTTGCGTGGTGGTTTGCGGGTAGCTGATGGCGTAGTTGAAGCCGAAAACGTACCAAGCCCCCTTGTACTCTATGATGCCTGGATGGTTTCCCGAAGACCTGCTGTCGCCGTCCATGATGGACCCCTTGTAGGTCCAGGGTCCCGTGGGGCTGTCGCTCATGGCGTACCCGATGCCTTCGGGGCAGCACGTGGACGCAAAGGCCAGATACCACCGGCCGTCCAATGCCCAGAGCCACGGGCCTTCCTCGTACGTCTGTATCCTCGGGAGCTCGACAATGCTGCCCGAATAGGAAATCATGTCCTCGTTGAGCTTCACATAGAACACCGGCGGTTGGTGTCCCCAGTATAGGTAGGCCTGCCCATCGTCGTCGACGAACACGGTGGGATCGATGTCGTTCCCGGAATTGGGATTGTTGATCAGGGGCTCTCCCAGGGCGTCAACGAACGGTCCGGTGGGCGTGTCGGCCACCGCGACCCCGATCACCATGTGCCCGCTCCTCGGAAAGGGGCCATACAGATAGAACTTGCCGTTTCTGTGGATGACCTGAGGCGCCCACGCGTTGTTGCCGTCGGCCCACTTGAATGTCTTGTCAGGGTCCTTCACCCCTCCGATGATCCCGTGGTCGGTCCAGTTGACCATATCGGTCGAACTGTAGAGCATCCAGTTGTACATCGTGAAACCGGTGGCATTGTCCTCATCGTGGCTCGTGTACAGGTACACCGTGTCTTCGTAGACCAGTGGCGCCGGATCCGCGGTGTACTTCGTCTGGATGATCGGGTTGTCCGCCAGGGATGCCCTGGCTAGAAGACCCACTGCCGACGCCGATGACAGCGACAACAGGACGTGGAGTGCTTTGCTCATGGTCTAACCTCCAATACGGCGACGCCCAGACTCGGCGCCTGCGCTAGTGACGGACTGCGGCTGCTTCGGAGGCAGCTACGGTTCCGCTCGAGTGGCCCGTCATGGCGAGGCCAATCGTTCCAATTCAGGTGAAGTGCGAACGATCCTGGGTCGCCGCCTGGGTAGTCCAAGGGCCAGCAAGCCGAGCACGCCGAAGACGGCGAGCGAGTTCGAACGGCCGGCGGCAACGCGGCAGCCGCAGCCTGCTTCGTCGGACGACGCATCCGTACCGTTGGGTCCGGCGTCGACGTCCGGGGCGCTCGTTCCGCCTCCAGGTGCTGCGGCACCGCCCGAAGCCGGCACGCCGCCACTAGCAGTGCTGCCGGGTACGGAGGTCGCGCTGGTGCCCCCGCCGCTCGCCGTTCCTCCTGACGGCGATACGGTGCCTCCCGTCGCGGTCACGACGCCACCGGTCGAGCCCCCTGCGCCGCCGCCAGGGGTCGTACCGCCCGTGGTCGGAGCCGTTCCGCCCATGACCGTGGAGCCGCCGGATGGAGGCGCTCCGCCCGCAGCCGAACTGCCGCCCGTGGCCTCGACACCGCCTGTGCTGGAGCCGCCACCGGTCGCCGTTCTCCCGCCGGCACCGCCTCCCCTGCCGCTCCTGCCGCCAGCTACCGATGTGCCGCCGGTGGCCGTCCCGCCGCTCGCTGTCCCGCCGCCGATGGTCGTGCCGCCTGAGCCGCTGGTGCCACCCGTTCCACCCGTTCCACCGGTATCGCCCCCGCCGACGCCGGTGTCGGCATCGAATTTGGTGCCGTCGAAGGGCACGACGATGACCTTGCTGCTGTGGCTGTCATTGCCGCCGTCGTTACCCTTGTCCACGTCGATGACTGCGAAACTGAAGTACTTGACGTGACCGTCCTCCAGGTACACCTGCGGCCGCTCGATCTTGTTCCATATGTTGGTGGTGCCGTCCGTGTATTTGATGAACGGTTTCGTGGCATCGTACGCGAGCCCCTCGTTTTTCCAGTCCTTGATGCCGTCGACCGACGCGAGGTGATACGCCTTGCGATCCAGCGGATAGCTGTAGATCATGTGGTAGCGTCCTCCGCTGTACCACAGGCACGGATCTTCAGGGGTGCCGCCAGGGGTGTACGAGATGCTGCGATCGTAGACGCTCGTGCCTTGAACCTTGTAGGGCCCGAGGATTCCGTTGGTGCTGAGCATGATGACGCCGTCGCGCGACGTCGCGAGAATGCTGCCGTCCGACCGAACCCACATGCTCGTGTTCGAATGCAGGTTTCCCCCGGAGCTCGCGTCGACGTTGAAGCCGTTGGCTTCCGTCGTGATCGTGCCCTCTTTGTTCCAGGGCCCGTCGAGGGAGGTGGAGGTGTAGATGACGGCGGGCCGCCGCGTTTCGCTGACCAGGATGAAGTAGCGACCGTCCGGAAGCTGGGACGCCATCACGTTGTGCCCCTGCCCGTTGGCGTCGTCGTAGCACAGGCCCTTGTCCACGTAGGGGCCCAGTATGTTCGAGTCGCTTACGGCATGGACGCAGCTCGAGCCAAACCACCCGTTGTGGCCCGCGCTCTGGCTCCAGCGGCTGGCGAACAGATGGGACTTCCCATCCGCGGCTTTGATGATCCGGCCGTCCCAATAGGACCAGCTCTTGTTGGTCTTGTCCTCGAGTCCGTTGTCTTGGTCGCGCGGCTGCACGTTCGAGGCGCCCCAACCGTCCGAGGTGAGTTGGTTGATGATGGGCACGGGGAGGAAGTAGTCGAACAGAGTCTGGGCGGCTGCAGTTGCGGGCAAGGCAACGCCGGCGCTGACGATGGCGCTACCGATTCCAACGCGCGCGCACCGTGCGGCGGCTCGCGGCCGGCCAGCGGCGCTGGCCGAGCCATGCGCAGGTCGTCCGGTACGAGGAGCGGTCGCAGCCACAGTCGGGTGAGAACGGTCCGCCACGAGGTCACCTGCGTTCGAGTGTCTCGTTGCGAAGTCCATCGCCATCGGTCCCCCGGAAGACTCGTTTGCGCCCCGGCGCGGCTCTTGGACGGCGCCGGAACAGGAGCAGGGAGAGAGCGAGCCAGACGCCGTGACTCCTGGAAGAGCTGCCCACCGCGCAAGCGCAGCCGCCGTCGGAGCCGCTCTGCTCGTGCGCTATGTCGGTCGTGCCGCCCGTGTCGCCGCTGCCCTGAGTCCCTCCTCCTCCGCCCGCGCTTTGGCCTGAGCTACCTCGGCCGCCGGTGCCCTGCTGCGTGCCCCCGGCTGCGGCGCTGCCTCCGGCCCCGCTGGCAGCTCCGCCGGCACCTGATACGCCTGCACCTGATACGCCTGCGCCGCCTGAGCCAGCCGAGCCGCCGGTGGTCGGCGTGACCGTCCCGCCCGAGCCAGCCGAACCGCCCGTGGTCGGCGTGACCGCTCCGCCCGAACCGCCTCTGCCTCCGGTGCTGCTGCCGCCATTGGCTCCCCCGGAACCGCTCGCGCCACCGGGTCCGCCACGGCCGCCCGTCGCCGTGGCGCCCGCGTTGCCTCCGGCTCCACCTGTGCCGCCCGAACCGCCTGTACCCCCCGTACCGCCGGTGCCGCTCGCATAGCGTGCGCGGGTCTCGATGTACTCGAGCTTCACTCCGGTCGGTGCGTTGCCCGATTCATCGTAGATGACCACGGTGTTGTCCGCGCCGAGCCAGCACTCCGGAACGTAGAGAAGCGTGTTGTTGGAAAAGCGTCCGATGTTGTGGCCGTTGACCCACACGGATCCCCACGACAGTCCGGAGGTGCGCAGGCCCACGGTCGCGAACATGCCTTCCTCGAGCGGACTCGGGAAATCCGCGCGCCAGAAGGACGGCGAGCTCTGGATGGCGGCGCTCGGCGCCCAGGCCCCGTCCAGGAAGGCGTCCCAGTTGTTGACCAGCCCGACCACCCCGGTTTCGTCCATCCCACCGAGGCCGCCGCGGAACTTCCAGGACGAGGCGAGAGCGGAGCCGCCGTTGTTCACGCCGCCCCAGATGCCGGCATACTGCCCGGTCCCGGTCGAGCCGGTGACGTTGTACATCTTGTCCAGGCCCTCGTGCTTGGCCAAGATCGCCACGGTGTTCTCGCCAGCGACCGCGTTGAAGCTGAAGCTGCTGCTGCTCAGCCGTACCTGCGTACCGTTCGCGAACGCCTTGGCCGCCGAGCGGATCCCCCCGATGGTGGCCGTCACGTTGCCCGCTGAGCCCGCGTTGAACTTGGCCCGATACCAGCCGTAGCCGTTCTGGAAGTCGCTGGCGCCGAAGGGCTGGGGCTCGGGCGACGAGGCCCAGGTCGAATCGTCGTAGTCCGGCTGGGCTTCCGCCGCAGCATCTCGCCATTGCCAGCTTCCCAGTGCCGGTAGCTGCGGCGCGGTGGCCGCGGGAATGGTCACGTCCGATGGACCCTCGGCCGAGTAGACCGTGACCTTGCCCCCTGCCATGGGTACTTGGATGCTCAGGTCGTCATCGACATAGGTCGCCCCGACGTGCAGCGCCTCGTCCGTGATCCAGGTGCGGTCGGCCAAGGGCGAATTGATGACGAGGAAAGTGGCCGACGATCCATCGCCCGACTCCAGCTCGAGCTCGGTGATGGTGTCGCCGCTGGGATACGTGAACGTCGCGCGGCCGAGCTTGGCGCTGGCGTCCCAATCCCACGGAGCAGCCGGCGCAGCGGAAGGCGCGTTCGTGTACTGCACGGCTATCTCGCCGGACTCACCCGCGCGGCCGTGACAGACCCAGTAGGTCTTGGTACCGATCGCAAGCTTCCCGAGAACGTTCGTCGCCAGGTAGGCGAAGGTCGCGTTGGCCGTCCAGGGCACGGAGGCGACCACCGGACGTATCTCGTTCGAGGCCACACTGATCTGCGTGTTGCCGCTCGGGAATTCGACGGACGGGCTGTTCAGCTTCACCTTGGTTTGGACGGCCGAACCGCCCTGATTGTCCAGAAACACGGCCACTCCGTCGTTCGGAGACTTGCGGACGTAGGTCTTGAGCCCACCCGACACCGTGGCGCTTCCGCCGTCCTGCGAGTTTCCCATCAATGCCTCGAAGGCGCGCGCGAACGACTCCGCCCGTCGCACGGCGAAGTAGCCTTGGCGCAATTGGCTCGCCTCGCCGAGCGGCGCGCGATAGTCGTACGAGGTCGTCGCGGTATCACCCGAGTAGCCGAAGTTGGTGCCGCCGTGGGACACGTAGAAGGTGTTGCCGCCGCCGCCGAAGGCAATGACCTTCCATGCCCCCCGCTGCAGGACATTGAGATCGTTGGCGTTCATCTCGCCGAAGGGCAGGCTGAACCAGCCGGACCAGAACTCGCTCGAGTACCAGGGATAGGTCCGATTGCCGAAGGGGGTCGTGCCGGCCGGATCGGTGGCATGGTGCATGCCGGAGTAGTAGAGCGGCACTTCCATGCCCAGCGCGCGTGCCTTGTCATACAGATGCTTGAGGTAAGCGTTGCCCTCGGTGCCCCATCCGTTGGGATGCTCGTTCTCGATCTGCATCCACAGCACGCGACCGCCCTTGTGGATTTGGTGTTCGGCGATGATGGGAATGATTTTCTCGTAGTAGCGGTCCGCCGCGGCCAGGAAGTCCGCCGAGTCATCGCGGATCCGCATGCCTTTCGCAGTGATCCATTGCGGAATGCCTCCGGCCAGCCACTCGGCGCAGTTGTAGGGCCCTGGCCGCGCGATCGCGTACAGGCCCACGGCCTCGATCTCCGACAGCCACGCATCCAGGTCGAGGTTGTCTTCGAAGTTGAAGACGCCTGGCTCGGGCTCGTGCGCGTTCCAGAAGGAGTAAGTCGAGATGGTGTTGATCCCGGCGCGCTTCATCTTGACCAGGCGCTCGCGCCACAGCTCGCGCGGCACGCGCGCGTAGTGGATCTCGCCGGCCGACACGATGACCGGCTTGCCGTCGACGACGAAGTAGTTGTTCTTCCAGCCGATGCTCTGTGCCGCCGCGGCCTCCGCGGGGAACATGGCATCGTTGCCGAGGGCCGGCGCCGTCAGGGCCAGTGAACCGAGGCAGGCTGCAAGTAGCGAAATGAGGAAGGTTCGGGCTCGAAACATGGATCCTCTGACGAGTGTTTTCGATCTTTGGTCAGATCCGCCATCGCAAGCGAATGGCTCACGCGGAGTACGCCATTTCTCGCGTGCAGGAGCCGCGTTCACGTTGCGTACCGGCACGCCGCTTGTTGCGGAACGGCCCGGGTGTTGATTGTCTGCTGGAGTGGTTCAGAACTCGTGGCCGACGCTCGGTCCTCGAGGGTAGCCAGAGTGCGGGGCGCCCCACGTACTCGAGCCCAGCGGCACATGTAAAACCTTTGTCGTTGAGACCCGGGAGTTGTCACGAGAATCGAGACCAGTTCCCCCGGGGCCCCCCGAGAAGAAGCAGCCAGATCCGGCCGGTTCGGGATGCCGGTGACTCAGCGCTGAAAGGAGTACCGAACACGAGTAGCCCTGCGAAGAATGTGATTCGATCCGAACGCGGAGAATCCGCCAGATCCGGCCGTCGCAGTCTGAACGTGACTGCATCCGTGGTCCCTAGCCTACGCAGCGTTGGCGGTGCGGCCAATCGCCACGGAAGAGGGACCCTATCCGGCCCAACGTGACAATATCCCGCCCCTCCGACAATGTTCCAGAGATGACGCTTCGCACGCAGGATCCAAGCACCGCCACGAGCGTGCGGTGCGGACTCAGCGCGAGCTTCTCGGGTTCTTCCGGCCTCCCGGGTTCACAACGATGACCAATTCACTGAAATCGTTTGCTGGCATTGGGCTCTCAGCTCTTCTTGCGGCCTGCGGTTCAGGAAGCAGCACTGAGTCCCACGACGCAAGCGGGGCTGAAACGGGCCGCTCGGGCGGCAGCGCTCAGGCCGGTTCGGGTGGCGGCGCAGGTGCTGCCGTGAGCGGCGGCTCGGGCGGCAGATCGGGCGGCGGGGCAGGGGACGAAGCAACCGGCGGCTCGGGTGGCATGCCGAGCAGCGGTACGGGCGCAGGGACGAGCGGCGGAGCCGGTGGCAGTGTGACTGGCGGCACCAGTGGCAACGTGACCGGTGGCGCTGGCGGAAGCGTATCCGGTGGCGCGGGCGGCAATGTGACCGGGGGTGCAACCGGTGGCATGACCGGTGGCAGGGGCGGCAATCTGACCGGCGGTAGGGGCGGCAACGCGACCGGTGGCGCTGGCGGCAATCCGAGCGGCGGCTCGAGTGGGACCTCCGCTGGCGGCGGCACAGGCACCGGTGGCACGGACGTGTGTCCCAAGCCCCAGGCGCAGGCCTGCTACTATGTGTCCCCTGCAGGCAGCGACGCCGCCGACGGAAGCGTAGCGACGCCGTTTCAGACGATCACCAAAGCCCGCGACGCGGTGCGCGCCGTCAACGCCGCCATGACCGGGGACATCTACGTCTATCTCCGAGGCGGCGAGTACAGGCTCACCGGTCCCATCACCTTGGAGAGCAAGGACTCGGGCACAGGAACCCACCGGATCTACTACGCGGCGTATCCCGGTGAAACGCCCGTCGTCAACGGCGCGACCCAGGTCACGGGGTGGACCCAAGACAAAGGCAACATCTACAAGGCCGCGCTCGACCGCAAGACCAAGCTGCGCAACCTCTACGTGAACGACGCGCGGGCC
>JAFGIS010000052.1 GCA_016929495.1 Polyangiaceae bacterium
CGGCAGGCCCTTGGTCCTGGACGACGCCAGCGTGGTGGACGGGTGCGGCGCGATCGTCGAAGCCTGGCTGCCCGGCTCCAGGGGCATCGGTCTTGCCGATGTTCTGTTCGGCGACGTTGACTTCTCCGGCAAGCTGCCCCACACCTGGCCCAGGACCTTCGAGCAGATCCCGGTGAACGTGGACAAGCGGAGCGACGAGCCCGGCAATGACGCCGACAGCATGGATGTACTGTACCCCCACGGGCACGGGCTCAGCTACCGGTGAGGTCACCCATGCCGTGCCCGTTTCGTCACCCGATCGCGCGAATAGGTCGTTCGCTTCTGACATTGTCCCTCATCGTTGCTCCGGTGAGCGCCCAAGCGCCCGCTGCTCCGGATGATGGCGTTGGCGAACCCCCGGAGCCGCAGCCGTCAGAGCCGCACCCGTCAGAACCGCCCGAGCTTCCGCCCCCGCAGTCACCCTCCCCGGCACCTGAACTGCCGCCTGCGCCCGAGCCCGCACCCGCTCCTGACGTCGAGCCTCCGGCGAGCCCGGCGCCCCCGAGCGGCCCACCACCCGCCGCCGCGTTTCCAGCAGAGCAAGCACCGGCTCCAGCCCGACCCATCGCCCCCAGTACACCCGCAGCTCAGCCACCCCCGACACAAGACGTCGCTCCTCCCGCTACCCCAGTAGCCCCGCCGCGCCAAGCTCCGTATTCGAGCCCGGGGCGCCGCGAGCCGTACGGCTACGCCGCACTGAATTCGAGCCCATCCGTCGCACCCTACCAGCCATCTGGGCAGAAGCGCGAGAAGGACAGATCCGGTCGCGTGATCCGTCTGGGGCCAGTGGTCGGCGCGGGCTTGCCGGATCTGTTCAGCTTGGGAGGCCTGCTCAAGATTACGGACTATCTCGGCGCGGGCGTCAATGTGGGGATCATTCCTTCCGTCCGGATAGCTTTCTACGGAGACGCTACCGTCTCGTACAACGAGTACGACGTCTATGGTCGCCTCTTCCCGTTCGGCGGCGGGTTCTTCGTCGGCGCCGGTGTGGGCTACGCGACGGTCGAGGGTACCCTGAAGAGGACGTTCGACACGTCGAGCTATGTGAGCCAGCTGCCCGCGAGTCTCAATATCCCCGCTCAGGTCACGTACGAAAGCAGGGGTTCCGTCGAAACCATGGTGCTCACGCCTCAGCTCGGCTACTTCTACACGACTCGCGTTGGCTTCAGCATCGGGATTGACTTTGGAGCGCAGATCCCCATTGCGCCCAGCGACATCAGCTACGACAGCAGTGCGCCGCTTCCTGCAGGCACTCCCCAGGCGGTCGTGGATCAGGTGCGAGCCCAGTACATCGATCCGATCGACCGGGACGTCGAAGATACACTGTACACTGTCGGAAGGACGCCGCTCCCCACGGTTCATCTGCGAATTGGCTGGCTGATCTGACGCGCGCCGTTGCCGCACGAGCGCGGCGCGGGCGGCCCGCCCGGCTCTGCGAACCGCCCGGGGCGGCCTCGTGCAAGAGTGTGGCCTTGCGCGCGGCGAGTCTCTTGGGGCATCGCTTCAATTGAAACGATGCCCTAGAATCAGGGGTGCCGCGGCTCAGACGAGTGGGTTTGGGTCCGGAAGCGCCGCCTTCACCCAGCTGGGGGCGGCGCTTCCGGCCGCTCAACTCAATTGAAACGCGGCACTAGCGTCGCGTCACCAGGAACAGCGTTCTACCCTGACGGTAGACCACGAGCAGCTTCTTGTCGCCCGCGCCCTTCCAGAGCTTCTCGAAGCTCTGCAGACCGTCCACCGGTCTTCTGTCCACCTCGAGAATGACGTCACCGGGCCGCAGACCGGTCCTGGCCGCAGCGCTGCCGGGCTCCACTTCCGCCACGACCACGCCGCGCTCGATTCGCGCGGGCACGTGCAGCTGCTGGCGCGCGTCACGGTCGAGCGGCTGCACCGTGAAACCGTCGAGCGAGTTCGACGCCGGACTCTGTCCGGAGCCAGACTCCGCGCTCCGGTCCTCCCTGTCGGGCGCCTTCCCCAGGGCGACCGAAATCGTACGTTCCTTGCCGTCTCGCAGGATGGTAAGCTCGACCTTCTTGTTGGCGCCAGCCAGCGCGACTGCATTGCGCAGCTCACCGGTGGTTTGCACCTGGGTCGCGCCGACGCGGGTCACCACGTCTCCCGGCTTGAGCCCTGCGCGCTCGGCTGGGCTGTCCGGCCGCACCTCGGCAATGAGCACGCCGCGTCGCGAGCCTAGCTCCAAGGCCTCGCCCATTTCCGAATCGACGTCCTGGATACCGACGCCGAGCCAGCCACGGTCCACCTGGCCCTTGCTGATCAACGCCTCCATGATGGGCTTGACCATGTCGCTCGGGATGGCGAAGCCGATGCCCACGTTGCCGCCGGTTCGGGACAGGATGGCCGTATTGATTCCGACCAGCTGACCCTTGAGGTCGACCAGAGCGCCGCCCGAGTTGCCGGGGTTGATGGCCGCGTCGGTCTGAATGAAGTCCTCGTTGGCCGTGATCCCGAGGTCAGCCCTGCCCTTCGCGGACACGATGCCCTGGGTCACGGTCTGGCCGACTCCAAAGGGGTTGCCGATTGCCAGCACGGTCTGGCCGAGCCGCAGAGAGGAAGAGCGCCCGAAGGGGAGAGGCGTGAGCCCCTGCAAGTTGCCCTTAACGCGCAGCACGGCCAGATCGCTCTTCTCATCGCTTCCGAGGACTACAGCCGGCAGTTCGCGACGGTCGTAGGTCGTGACTCTGATTTCCTTCGCGCCTTCGACCACATGGTGGTTGGTGAGCACGATTCCGTCGCTGCGCACGAACACACCTGAACCGAGGCCCTGTGCTTCACGGCGTGGCGCCGGGAGTCCGAAGAAAAAGGGCGCAGGGCCCGGAAAGCCGGAGCCCATTCCAGTCGGCATCACCTTCGTCGCCGAGACGCTGACGACGGACTTCATCGCGCGTTCGGCGACATCGGCGACCACGTCGCTTGGCATGGCAGCCGCATTCGGACTCGGCGCGACCGCTGCGTTGGGAGCCGCCTGCGCTGTGGCGAGATCGTGGTGTTCGCCGCTGGCGGACGCGACGGCCCACGCCACGCCCCCTGCCACGAGCGCGCCGATGCTGCCCGAAATCACCGATGCCCGAATCACGCCGGATTTCACTCGATTCATCAGAGACCTCGCTCTTCTCTTGGTCCGGACACGTCCGGCCTGGACCCGCGATCCCTGCGGTTTTGGCCCGGCCATGACGCTTTCTGGTCTCAGAACAGCGCGGGCGACGGAATCATTCCGCATGGGCACGTATCGACACGAACGCCAAGGCGCCCGTTTCGCCCAGAAGTGGTTGGGAGCTCTGGGCAAATTGCCAATCTGTTGGGCTTCGCCAGGCCAGTGCCCTGTCTGCGCCCCGCACGCACTACAGGAACCAGACGCCCACCACGAAGAGCGCCGCAGCGACCGCGACGGAGGCCATCGCAGCTGCTTCCCACGGACCGGTGTGTCGGTCAGCGAACTTCAGCTCGATCGAAGCAAAGCGACTGGCATCGCGATTGCGGCCGCCCACCAGAGCGTCATTGGCCGCTCTGAGCGCTGGGTCGAGTACCTGTTCGTGGCTTGACAGCATCGACGCAACCCTTGCACAGGGTGGTCCCAGGTGTCGAGAGTCAGGGTGGTGTGGGGGCTCAATCCCCCCGATAGGAACAGCCCTATCGGAACTTGGCCCGGCCGCGGGTTTCCCACCATTCGCGGTACTGCCGTTGGGCGTGCTCCCGTTCTGGGGCCGGCAGGTCGCCGAAGTAGCCGAAGTATTCCTTGGTTAGACTCTTGAGCTCGTCGCCCGCCTCCCGTCGGATTTCCGGTGAGTCATGCATGAGCGCGTCGACCAGCCACTCCATCCGGTGACGCGTCCGGTTGTTGTTCCACCATTGTGTCCAGCGCGGCGTGTCCGCGCCGAAGTCCTGGCGTGTCGTCTCGACCAGGGCCGCCAGCGCTGCCTGCGCAAGCTCCACATCGTGGTCGCTGAGCAGCGCCAGAAGGGCGGGCACCGCGGCGGCATGCCGCAGGTCGCGCAGCGCTCGTACGCCGGCCAAGCGCTGGGCCTTCGGTCGAGTAGGAGCCGCAAGCTGGTCCAGCTCGACGAGGAGTCGATCATGGGTGTCCAGATGCGCGAGCAGCATGCGAGTCGCAGCCAGTGCCGCCTGGCGTACTTCAGGGTTCTTGTCGCCCAGACGAGCCACTACCGAGCGCACGGCTTCGGGACTCGGCAACTCGCCGAGCAGGCGGGTGGCCCACGTGCGCACGAGCGGGTCTGCATCGGCGGCGCGTACGGCCACGAACGGCCCCGACGCCCGCCCCAGACGGGCGAGCACCTCCAGCAAGAGGCCGCACTCGGAAGCGCGCGTGTCACCGAGTTGCGTCTGGCTGCCAGACGGAACTGGGCCAGGGAGTCGTCCAGCCACGACGGCGACCGCTGGTTCCCCGATCACGACGAGAAGCTCCGCTGCTTCGCGATCTCCGGCAAGCAAACGATCAGCCAGGGCCTGACAGTCTTCGCCGACATCCACGATGACGGAGGGCAGCCTTATTTCGGGCAGCACCCTGGCCGCTGCCGGTGGGCGCGGAGAGTAGGAAACGGCGTGCGAGGTCCCCTTGTCGGCTGACCCCGGATCGCTCACGCCCACTCGAGATGGGCCAGCCCCTGACCTGTCGTCGGGCTCGCTCTCGTCGTGTGTGGAAGGCGAACTCGCGTCCGAGCCCGTGGCTGACGTTGGTTCTGCGGCTTGAGCGCGGAGGGACCGGCGGCTGAAGGTCCGGCGTGTCAGCGGAATCGCTTCGGTGGGTTCGTCCGGCTCGCATGCTGCTGGCGGTGGGGGAGCGGGCGTTGCAGGCCTTGGCCGACCACTGACGGTGACCACCGGGCGAGCGAGGTCGATGCGCAGGTAGCCGTCCGTCGGGGGCCACTCGTCCGGCTCGTCGTCGTGCGGCGGGTCGATGCTGATGGTTCGAGCAGGACGCAGTGCCTCGGCGAGCGCCGCATGCCGCAGGGTGGCCCTGCGTTGGCGTCGGCGAGCGCGAACCAGCGTTTCCGAACTGATCCCGTCCGACTCCACCGCGGCGCCGGATCCGTCTGCCGCGGGGCGTTCGCTCGGCTCGGCACCCGAATCGCCGACAACGCTTGCAGGCGGGGCTGCACCATTGCTTGCCGCGTCGAGGGCGAGCGATGCACCATCCGTTGTGGCCCTGTCCAGCTTCGTCGACGCTTGAGTGAACGGCATGGGGCTCGCCGCGGGCATGTCGCCGCCTCCCGGCTCATCGGAGAGAGCCGCGTCACTTGCCGAAGGATGATCCCGGGCAGGCTCCGGATGGCGCTCCAGCGCTGTCGCCATGGCAGTCAGCTGGCTGCCGACGCCCCGGTACTCGACGACCACGCGCTCCAACGCGCCAGGCGATTCGGCATGCGCGGGAGAAAGGCTGAGTAGGGCGCCGCGCTTGCGCATCATCAGGATCCGCTCGAGTGCCGCCGAGACGTCGGCGGCGATTCCGATCACATCTGCCAGCTGCGAGGCTTCTACGTCGGCTTCACCACGGTCGCCGTAGATCAACATGATGCAGCGCTCGCGAAGCATGATGGGCAGCACGAACACCAGTCCCTCGGGATGCCTGCCGAGATCGCGGGCAAGCGCTTCGTCCAGGCTGCCGGCGCCCAGGTACGAGAGTTGCCACGTACCGGCCTCTCGCGCCGTCGCCAGAGCGCTCGGTAGATCCAGTGGGACGCCTATCGCGCTGATGCGACTCCGGTCCGTTCCCGGCCCGTATGCGTCCCAACCCTCCGCGAGATCACCGTGCACGACGAACAGGGCAGTGTACTCGAAGTACTGAGCGACGAAATCGAAGAACCGAGCGACGACTTCATCGCGCGTTGTGGCCGTGCGCAAGTCGAGGCGCGCGTTGGCGGCCGTGTACGGGCCAATGTGCCTTGCCCTGGGTCGCAGGCTCGCGGCACCGGCCGCAGAGCGCAGGCTGAGTCGTGTTGCCCCCGTTCCGCTGGGCGTTGCTGCGGCCTCCGTGGCGGGCGCACCCAGCGCGGGAGGCTCTGACCCGGAGAACTCCGACTCGGACGGGCCCAGCCCGGCAGGCCCAGCGGGTCCGAGGGATCCCGTCTCGATGCGGTCGGTTCCCGGAACGAGGCTTGGGCTCGGGTCCTGCAACCCTTCGAGCTTGGCCAGCAGCCGAGCCGTTCGTCGTTCGAGGGGCAGACCGTAGTCCCGCCACAGGGCTTGCCGGACCCGGACGCTCAGAGCCACTCGTTGGGTGAGTGCCAGGCCGAGTACATCCTCGAGCTGGAATAGCGTGTGCGCGTCGAGCGGTTCGCACACGGCTACGGTGAGCGTGCCATCGCGTTCCTCGACAGGCACCAACGCGTAGCGATGCGCCACCTCGACGGGCAAGAGCCGGATCGTCGAAGCGTCAGCTCGAGGCAGCTCTCCCGGCGGCAGCGGCGGCAAGCCGTGGAAGTCGGCGACGACCGCACTCAGGTCCGCCTCCGAGGCCGCGCCGAGCTCCAGAAGGTTCGTCACCAGGTCTCCCCCGTACAGCACTTGCCGGGCCACCGCGCTCTCGACCGCCAGGGGAGAGGCGGCCTGCTTCATGACGATGGCTGAGCTCAGCAGGATGGCCATAGCTTTGCCGCGAACGTCCTTGAACGATTGTCTCGGCTGGCGGCGCAAAGTCAACGCGTTTGGCGGCGCGGAGCGTCATCCGGCGGGCGCTCCATGCGCAAAGCCGAAGCGGACATGGCCGAATTGCCGCGGTTCTGCGCCGCCCATGCCGCGCGGTCCAGCTCGCGGACGACGGCGCCCATACCGTTTTCGCCGGGGCGTAGGCCCCACGAGGCCGGAGCCGTCGCGTGCCAGCCCCGCCCCACAGCCGGCCCATCCGGTGCTCCGGTGAGACTTTGGAGTGGCAGGCGGGCACCGTCCCACCCTGTATCCTCCCCCGGCGCGTCGCTCGGCGGCTCAGTTCACCAGGAACCACTTGACTAGCGGCTTGATCTCCAGGTGCAAGTGGTCACTGTGCGCACCGTCGAAGTGCGGGCTCAACATGTAGGTGAAGATCCTCGCGTCGGCAGCTTCGCACACGATGCTCATGAGCTCGCGGCCTCGAGGCAAGAATAGACGTCGACCGTGCGGTCCGCACGTCTTGGCGCCGATGGCTGTAGGCCAATGTGGACCGACCGCGAGCCATTGACCGTCGCGTTTCTTCATCGCGCCCACGTCGATGGCCAACCCCCCGGGATGACGGGTCTGAGGCGCGCTGGGATTGGACGGAAGCACCTGAGGCGGACGATAGATCGTGAAATGGATCACTTCGACGATGTCGTGGGTCTCGAGGATCGCGCAGAAGTCGTCCAGCGCGAGCGCCAGTCGCACGTCCATGATCTCGAAGGGAGTGTCGGAGCGTTCCTCTTCTGGCAGCGTCGAGTGGATCGTCACACCGTGCAAGGGAGCGGCGAGCCGAACGGGAACGCGCACGCCTCGCGCGGGAGGCGTTGCCCGCGTGAACTGGATGCCGCGACGTGCGGCTTCAGAAAGCGCCTGCTCGTCCGTCATGTTGGCGTATCGGTAGGCGGGCGAGGCGACCGCCTCTGCTTCGCTCGGAACCTCCAGATACTTGTTGTCCGCTCGGGCCGGGCTTGTCGCCATGGCGAGCAGCGCGATGAGCGCGCCGAACCGGCTCCGTCGAGATCGAGCTCTGAGCATGTCGAGCCCCAGGCTAGCGCCGAGACTGCCGGACGGGCAATTGAGCGGCACACGGCTGTCAGCCGGCCACTCAGCGCAGCTGGAAGGACTTGCGAACGGTGACGGGCGTACCCACGTACGGGGCGATCTGAGCGGACTGGAAAGCCCTCAGAACGCATGCCCGGCGCACGTCCTCGCCGCTAATCTGCGCGAGGCTTGCACTCTGCACCAGGCCAGATGGGGCGAAGGTCACGATGACCGAGCCCCGGGTCCCACTGGCCCCGCACCGGCTCGCGCGTCCTGCTGCGCTCGCCAGCGCACGACGCGCAGCGTTGGTGTCGAATCCGTCCGGGGCAGCGACGGTCGCTGCTTTGTTCGATCGCTGTGGGGCCTTACCCCCCGTCGTACTTGCAGCGGATGCCTTGCTCGTCGCGACGAGGGTCGCTCGGGGCGCCACCGGGGCCGCTCGGGTGGTCGTGCGTGGATCGCCGCTGGCGGCTCGGGCTGCCGACGGCTTGGCCTGCGCCGACTCGGAACGGTCGGGCAGCGACACGGGCGCCGAAGCCGTGGCCCGCGGCGCAGGCTGTGAGGCTTGGACGGTTGGGGCAGAAGCCACCACGGACATCAGTGGCGTTGCCGGAGCGGCGTCCTGCTGTGTGCCGGCGCGCAGGGCTGCGACCGCGGCGATCATGACCGCGACGCCGGCGAACATCCAGACGGCACGCTCCGCGTTGCTGAGCCCCCCTCCATCGACCATGACGGACGGTGGCAACGTCGAGGTCGTTGCCCCAGCAGGTACCGAGGGAGGGAAAGATGACTGACCGGGCGATGAGCGCCTGGTCGGTACGTACGCTGGATGGCTACCCGTAGAGGGAGCGAAACTCGGTGTGCGCGGCGCCCGCGGGATGTGGACGTCGCGGGCCTGAACAGCCAGAGCCGCCGGCGGAACGCTGGAGCCCGGCCGAAGCGTGGCGGTCCCGGCGCGAAGCAGCGTGGCGCTTTGAGGCCCTGGCGGAGGTCGCGTGGACGACGGGGCCATGGCCCGAGCCCTCGAGGGCCCACTCGAGATCTCGGGAAGCGACGCTCGATCGCCGCCCTGCCGCGGCGCGCCGTCCTGTTGCACGGCCGGGTCTCCCACGGACACGATGGCCTGACGCAGCTCCGGAACGGTGAGAAGCGGCGCCCAGCACTGCCGCTTCGACCACCACACCAGCACGTCACGGGGCGTTAGGTTCCGAACCCAGAGCTTGGCTACGTAGTCCTGCCTGAGCTTCAGACGGACGTACCACTCCTGGCTCCGCGTTGGCCGCGGCAAGTGCGAATGGCCTGCCTGCGATTCGGACGATTGGACCGGCCTGGGGAGCCGGGTCAGCGTGCGCTCGTCGTCGCCGTAGTTCTGAGGCTCTCGCTTCGACGCTGCGCCAGCGCTTCTCGGCTGGACACCGCCCGGACGTGCAGCGCTGGGGTAGGAGCCGCTCGGATACCCCGAGCTGCGATGGGCAGAGCTCGGGTACGAGCCGCTCGGATATCCCGATCTGGAGGCGCTGGGGTCCGCGGGCGGAGGTATGGTGCGCGCCCGACTTCGGGCGGAGGCAGCAGCTGCGGACGTGAGGTTGTACTGCACGATGGTTCGAGCGCTGATCTGATGGTGGCCCTGGGAAGGGATGCGTGGCGCCGTTGTTCCCGCTGAGCTCCAGGCTCCGAGCGTCCGGAGCAGGTTCTGTGAAACGGATTCGGTCCCGAGGGTACGTCCTGACCCCCTTCCTCAGGTCAGGACCCTGAGAAAGTCCAAGATAGGGCATGTAGGTCAGTTTGTCGCGGCAAATCTGCGCGCATGTGCGACGGGCGCGGCTTTCGCGCACTTGCGACCCCCCTATCCTAGAAACTTGTGGCCCGGCCGCAAGTCTCTCCGCGTTACGAGTTAGGTTGGTTGGCCGAATGAGTCCGCGTTCGCGTCTGGTCTACGTCGGCCAGAGTCGACATCGGGTTTCGATGATGGATCGCATCTCGCCGGGAACGGGGCGTCGAGCGAACGTGTCGACGTCTACGAACACGTGTGTCGCCTGAACCTTCGCGTGCACCACGCTATCCACGCAGTTGGCGACGCGGTAGCCCAGGGTCACGCTGGTCTCCTCGAGGTGAGCAGCGACCAGGGCGACTTCGATGCGATCGCCGAAGAACAGAGGCCGTACGTAGTCGGCCTCGACGTGCCGAAGCGGTGCGCCCCAGCGCCGCTCGCGCAGCACCTCGTCGACGCGCAGGCCGCTTGCGGCGCAGAACGCTACGAAAGTGTCGTTGACGTACTCGAATGCACGAGCAAAGAAGACGATGCCAGCAGCGTCTATGTCGTGAAAGCGCACGTCGCGCTCGAGCGCGAACGAGTCAGCCGGTCTTTCGTCGAGCGATTTCGGGTCGAACCGGAACACGTGCCTCGAATAGCAGACGAGCCGGGTTGCTGCCCAGCCCAAACGGACGGAGCTGACCGTTACTTCGCGCAGCGAAATCCGGCCACGGCGATCCGGAACCGGC
>JAFGIS010000576.1 GCA_016929495.1 Polyangiaceae bacterium
CCGAGCCCACAAACGATTGCGGCCGGCTCGACCACGGGGGACGATTCGGGCGTCGGGGGGAACAGCGTGTCCTCGACCGGCGGCAAGACCGGCGCGTTGAAGGATGGCGGAGACGACGACGACGACACTTCCTCGACCGGCGGCAACGGCGTAGCGCCCGGCGATGATGACGACGACACGGTCGGCACCGACGACGACGACGACACTTCTTCGACCGGTGGCGGCGGCACCGGCGGCACCGGCTTCGGGTATGCCGGCGAGGAGTACAACCCTGACCAAGGAGGCGCCAGCACCTCCGATCCCGGCCAACACACCGAAGATCCCGGCACTGGCGGCGGCAACACGGAGGACCCAGGCACCGGTGGCGGCAACACGGAGGATCCGGGCACCGGTGGCACCGGAGACCCGGGCACCGGTGGAACAGGCGATCCTGGGACAGGCGGCTCCACCGCCGATCCGCCCGACGAATGCATCATCACGGAGATCATGGAAGTCAACGTGATCGTGTTCGGCGACGCGAGCCCGAGCGGCGCCGACTCCGAGGGCTCGATGTACATCAAGGGCGACGCGACCTTCAGCGGCTATGGCATCGCCTCGAAGAACGAACAGGACTGCGACAGCTGGTCACTCGTCGTCGGCGGCGATCTGAACGGCAGCGGCAATGCGGGCACCGGAAAGGTCTGGGTGGGCGGCGAGTACAACGCGAGCGTGAACTTCACCAACTGCGGGGTCTCGCAGGTGCAGCCCGGCCCGGTCGACTTCGATGCCCTCGAAGAGAAGATGGTCGGGATCACCTTGGCGCTGGCCGAGTACCCGGTGAACGGCACGGTCGATGAGGGCATGGGCGGCAAGCTGACGTTCCAAGGCACCGACAAGACGATGAACGTTTTCAGCGTCACGGCAGAGCAAATCGAGCTGTGCACCGAGATCGTCATCGACGTTCCCATATCCTCGACCGTCGTCATCAACGTGAGCGGCGAGGATGTCATCTTCTCGGGCAAGGGCTTCAGACTGCCGGATGGCGCCTCGTGTCGCGGCGGGGACACGGACTTCTGCGGCCATATCGTGTGGAACATGCCCGAGGCAGAAACGCTGTCAGTCAGCGGCATCGGGATCCAAGGCTCAGTCTACGCGCCGTTCGCCGTCTTTTCCGGGAACGGCGGCAACATCGACGGTCAGCTCGTGTGCAAGGAGCTCACCGGTGGCATAGAGTACCATCCATACTTCTTCGACGGCTGCATCGAGCTGCCAGAAGAAATGATGCCAGGCTAGCTACGATTTCCGTTGGACCTCACCCCCCCGAGGTCCGAGCTTCGGTTCCATCACGCCCCACCAACCAGTGGACTCGCAGGAAAGAAAGCGTCGATACTACTTCGCTTGGCCAGTCGGGTCTGCGCAGGACACGAGCCGCGCGGTCTGTACCCACGAGGCCGGCTGACGATCGTCGGAGGAGCTCTCATGCTGTTGTCACGGAAGCATCTCTTTTGGACAGGCCTTGGAGCGCTGCTGTGCGCCTGCGCCGTTGGCGGCAAGGGCCTGCCAACGGGCGGTGGCAGCGGCGGTGGCAGCGGTGAGAGTGGAGGCACGGGTTCTGGTTCCGGCGACACCGGGGGGAACACCACCAGCACGGGGGGTGGCTCCGCGAGCCCGACGGATGGCGGCAAGCTGCCACCGGGCCTCAAAGACACCGGCACCGAGGAGGACACGGGCCTATTCGAGGGCGAAGACGCGTGCGCTGCGACGACGCAGGGCTCGCACATCACGCAGGTGAACCTGGTCTTCATCTACGACAAGTCGGGCAGCATGGGTGACGACACCAACACCGAAGCTGAGGGCTACCCGCGGTGGCAGAACATGGACGTCAGGTGGAACCCGGCCAAGGAGGCGATGACGACCTTCTTCCTGAACCCGGGTGCCCCGGAGCTCTATGCGTCGCTGAAGTTCTTCCCGGCCAACGGCGACTATGACACCACCTGCAGCGTGGCCAAGTACGAAAAGCCGGACGTTGCGCTCACTCCGCTCTCCAATCCGGATCCTCTGATCAGTGCGCTCGAGCGCACGACGCCCGGCGGCGGGACCCCCACCTTGCCCGCCCTCATGGGCTCGATCAACTACGCCAACAAGCTGATGACCGACTATCCTGGGTCGAAGTCGATCGTCATCATGGTGACCGACGGCGAACCGGTCGTCGTGGACAGCACCGGCGCCGAGCGGACGGACAATTGCCCGGAAGGCAACGACAACAACATCGACAACATAGCTGCAGTCGCCCAGGCTGCCTACAATAGGCCGGAAGACGAGCGGATCCCCACCTATGTGATTGGCATCGGGGAGGCTCTGGACAACCTGGGCGCCATCGCCAGTGCAGGAGGTACGAACCTCATTCTCATCGAAGGCTCGAGCGGCGAGGACACCAAGGCCAGGCTGCTAGAGGCCCTGCAGGGTATTCAGGTCGAGTCCATCGACTGTGACATGTCCATTCCCGTGCCCGAGGCTGGAGAGGTGCTCGACTTCACCAAGGTGAACTTCAACTTCGTGCACTCGGACGGAACCGTGGAGCAGTTGGGCAGGAACGACGCATGCTCCAGCGCTGGCGGCTGGCACTACGACAACCCCAGTGCTCCGACCAAGATCATGCTCTGCGAGAGCACCTGCACGGCGGTCCAGAACGACGTGAAGGGCTACCTCGAAGTGGAGCTCGGCTGCGACACCCGCGTCATACTGAAGTAGTCGCTGCGGCAGCGTTCTGGTTCGCGGGACGCTGCCGAACGCCGAACCGAATCGATGTGCGGGCGGTGCGACTGAGTCGGGAGGCGCATGGCACCTCGACTCGATTCCAATCGGACGCAGGTCGGCGCTTCAACGGAAACGCCGCGTTCGCCTATCCGCCGCCCGCGGCTGTCGTCCCGCCCGCGGCTGTCGTCCCGCCCGCGGCTGTCGTCCCGCCCGCGGCTGTCGTCCCGCCGGTGGCAGTAGTCGTCCCACCCCCGCTTCTGCCGCCAGCGCCTGTCGTGCCGCCTGTGCCTGCCGGCGGCGTGTCCTCCCCCGGCTCGATGCCCCAGATGAGCCCTCCGGTCGAGTCATAGAGCGTTACGAGCTCGTTGGCAATCCACTCGCCCTTCTTGTACGAGTAGTCGTTCGTTGCGTCGAAGCCGTTCGTGTACGTGGACGTGTGGATGCGGAGCTGCGCGTCGGTGCACGCGCCAGCCGTCAAGCTCGAGCCGGCGGTGAAGGTGACCACCGCCACACGATCCGCGCCCGCTGCACCATCTTCGATGGTGTCGACGGTAGCGGGCCCCACCATGGGCCCGTAGTCGATTTCGGCAGTGAGCTTGCCGGCGGCTTCATCCTGATCGAACCAGTACTTGAGCGTCATGCCGGCGATGGGGATGGACTTCGTCGAGCTGTTGCAGAGCCTGAGCTGTGGCCGAATGGCCTGGGCCTCACCCATGCAGTTGCTCTTCACCTCGAGATCGGACTGCACGCACTTGCTGGCCTGACACAGCTCGTTCGACTTGCACTCCGTCGCGCAGTCGCCGCAGTGCTTGCGGCTGGTGCTGGTGTCCGCGCATTCCCAGGTATCGCCTACCGGGCAAGCCGTCTCGAGCGCATCCGCGCACGTGCAGACGCCGGCCTCGCACGACTGGTCTTCGCCGCAGTAATTCTCGCAGGTGCCGCAGTAGTTCGGGTCCGTCTGCAGGTCGGCGCATTTGTCACCGCAAGTAGCCAGCCCCTCGGTACAGACGCACTCACCGGCCGAGCACGTCTGGCCCGTGGCGCAGTCGTTGCCGCACGTTCCGCAGTTGGCATTGTCCGTTTGCGCGTCGACGCATTTCTCGACTGCATTCTCGCAGTAGGTCAGCCCTGCACCGCACGCGCACGTGCCACCGTCGCAAACCCAGCCCGTTGGGCAGGTCGTGTCGCAGTCGCCGCAGTGCAGTTTGTCCGTCTGCGGATCGACGCAGCTCGCGCCGCACAGCAGCGGCGCCTCGGCCGGGCATCCTTCCATGCACGTTCCTAGACCACACACCCATCCGTCCGGACAGACCGTCTCGCAGGTTCCGCAATGCTTGGGATCGCTCTGCAAGTCTGCACAGTCGCCGCTGCAGATGGTGAACCCGGCGTCGGTGTCACAGCTGCAGCCGCCGTTTTCGCACTTGGTGCCCGTCGGGCAGATGTTGTTGCAGCGGCCGCAGTTCACGGGGTTGGTCATCAGGTCCACGCAAACGCCGCTGCACAGCTCCTGGTCTTCTGGGCACACGCACTTGCCGTCCTTGCACACCTGTGTAGAAGTGCAGCGGCCGCCGCACTGGCCGCAATGACGCAAATCGATCTGCAGATCGACACATTCGGCGTCGCAGACGACCGTACCGTCCACCGGGCAGATGCAGGTGCCGTCCCTGCACTCCTGGCTCTTGAGACACGCGGTGCCGCACGCACCGCAGTTAGACTTGTCGACTTTCAGGTCCGTGCAATAGCCGCAATAGTCCTTTCCGCTTGCTGCACAGGCTGCCCTGCCGTCCACGCCGCCGGTGTTGGAGGAAGCCCCGCTCGCAGTATTGCCGCCGGCACCCGGTGAGTGCGTGCCGCCCGTGCCGTGAGTACCCCCTCCCGAACCAATGGATATCGGGAGGGCCTCGGGGGCTCTGGCGCATCCGGGGATCTGCAACCCGGTGGCGACCACGACGCCCCCCGTAGCGCCGTAAGCGATGAGTCGTACCAATTTCATGCCCAAACCTGACTTGGCTAACTGTAGCTCATCATGCCGGGCCCGACGACTTCTTGTCGAGCGTCGGCGGGCGCTTGGCGCGCGCCGCTGCGCCCGCACCGCTGCAGCCTGGTCTCGCCTGACCTGACGCGCGCGCCCGCCCTTGGGGGACGCCCCGCCGGCCGACTCGGCTCTCGGCTGCTCGCAACCTGGCACGGAATCCCTGCTTCCTTGCAGAACGCTGGAGGGGACCAATGCAACGAAAGCACGCACCCATCAGATTTTCGCTTCCCTGGTTGGGCCGCTAGCGATGGCGTGTCCGGAAGCTCGTTTCCACGAGAGTCGGCCAAGTGCGCTGGCGGTGGAAAGGCCCGGGGCCCGCGGGGCCCGGTCTGTGTCAGGGCCGAGGTGGGACCGGTGTCAGCGCCCCACCTCTGTTGGAACCGCGCTCGTGCTAGGCTCGTAGTCGGCTGGAGGGTGACAGCCTGTCGTGATCTTTCCAATATCGCACGATGAGTCGACTGTCAGACGTTGGCCCTGGATCACGCTGGCCATCCTCGTGCTCAACGTGGGCGTCTTCGTTGCGACGCACAGTCGCATGCAGGCAGAAGACGAACGCGCCAGCAAGGCTGCTGCCGCGGCGCTCGAGTACTACGTCCAGCACTCGTACTTGGCCGCCCCCGCCGATTTGCGGGCGTTGGTTCCCACTGGACCGAACCCAGCGGTCGGGCGGACCACGAGCCAAGAGGATTTCGAGCGCATCCAGCGCGAAGTGCTGGGACGGCCTAGCTCCTCCGAAGCCGAGACCGACATGACGCGCGAGCAGCGCGTCCGAGCAGAGCAGGAACACCTAGATCGCCTGGTCCTCGGCATGCGCTCGGCGCTACGCAACCGACTCATCGTTCAGTACGGCAACACGCCTGCCAGGTACAGCGTTCTCGGTCTTGTCACTTCGCAATTCTTGCACTCCGGCTGGCTCCATTTGATCTTCAATCTGTGGTTTCTCTGGCTTGTCGGCTGCAACGTCGAAGATCGCTGGGGGCGCGTCGCGTTCCCGATTCTCTACCTGAGCGCCGGGATCGCGGCCGCGCTGGTCTACAATCTGATGAGCTGGGGCAGCACCGTGCCGGTGATTGGGGCCTCTGGCGCCATCGCAGGCGCGATGGGGGCCTTCCTCGTGAGGTTCGGCCGCACCCGGATACGCTTCGCCTACTGGCTCGTCTTGCGTCCGGGAACGTTCAGCGCCCCAGCGTATCTCATGCTGCCTCTCTGGGCTGGCAAGGAGCTGCTCGAGTGGAGCCTGTTCGGTCGAACCTCCGCAGTCGCACACGGGGCGCACCTGGGCGGGTTTGCATACGGCGTGGTGTTTGCATTCGTGGTGGCTGCCTCCGGGCTCGAGCGCAGACTCGACCGAATGCTCGAACGCAAGGAGGTCGTCAGCGAACAGGATCCAGAGTTGGCCGCGGCCGCGGCCCTGGCTGACCAGGGCCGGATGGGCGAAGCGCTTCAGGCGCTGGACCGCCTTCGCACGAGTAAGCCCAATGATATCGATGTGAGGCTCGAGCTGCTGCGTGTGGCGCATGCGGCGGGCGACACCGGTCGAGCTAGGCTCGGACGCGTCGAGTTGATCGGCCTGTATCTACGGCAGGGGGCAGAAGACACGGCCGTGGATCTCTACCACGAGCTCGTCCAAAGCGGGACGGAGAGCTCCCTTCCGTCCGGGATGCGCTTCAGGATCGCGCGCAGGCTCGAGAGGCAAGGGAGTCTGGTGCGAGCAGAACAGGAGTATGACAAGCTCCACGCCGGCTCCCTCGAGGACGAGGCGGCTTTCCAGGCAATTCTGGCCCACGCGGCGCTGTGCGTTCGTCAGGGGCGAAAGGCCGCCGCGCTCGAGCTCTACGGAACAGCGAAAGAGGCGGTCTGGGCCCATCTGCTGCTGGAGACCACCGTGCAGCAGGGGCTGCGCGATGCCCAAGCACTACCGGACGAACCGCCGAGGGGACCGGAGCAGCAAACCGAGTTGGAGGCCATATCCCACGACGACGCTCCCGAAATCGAATCCGGTGAGGCACCCGCTTTGATCCTGATGAACCGCTCGGAGCCGCCGGAGACCGATTCGCCACCAGCCGCGCTCGCGCCTTCCTTGCCGGCTCCCGCCCTGGCAGTGCCGACGCCGACGCTGGTGTCTGCCGGCACATCCGGTCCGGCACAGCCGATCGAGTGCGCTGCGCAAGTCGCCACAAACGTGCCATCGCAGCCGTCCGCTGAAGCCGCGCCGGTGCCTGCGCCAGGAGCGGCTATCCCGCCCGCGGGCTATCCACACTCGCACAAGGCGAATCGCCCTGACGATGCGGGTCGCTACTCGCTACGCCCAGGGTCTGTGGTGGAAGTCGATCTGGCGGTGACCCCCTCGGGCGCACCTCGCTCGTCGGCGCGCGTGTCCGTCCGGTCCAGCTCGCACGTCGAGGAGCTCGGCCCCGGCTCGCGCGTGCCGGCAGACGCCGGGCGCTATTCCACGTCGACGCCGGTGGTCGAATCGATGAGTACGCCGAGGGAGTCTCTCCGATCGCGTTCGTCGTCGGGCGCGGGACACGGGACGCGCAGGTCAACGCGGGACGACCTGCGCCCACCAGCACCGGCGGAGCCAACACCCGGACCCACGGACGTCACGCGCGGTCCAAGGCGCAAATGATGGCTCAGTCTGCCGGTTCCACCGGGGGAACGCTCGTCGCCGCGCGAGGGTCTCCGTGACTCGCTGCAGAATCCGACGGCCTCGAACGGGGCGAAACCGTCGGATTCTGCGGCGAATGCCCCCCGGCTGAGCCAGGAAACGCGCTGCTACCTATGTGCCCTGTCTTGGAGAAAGGGCACTAGGCGCGGGCTCGGACGGACGAAGGAGCTCGACCGCGTGCTGCTGGATCGTCTGCGCCGCATCGGCCCGTGCGATGTCGCTGTGGCACGGAGGCTTGCGTCCGCGCCCTGCGCCAACCGCCTGGCGTGTCTTGTTGGCGAGACAGTGGATTTCCGCCGGGCTCGGCACACCGCGTTGTTCGAGGATCTGGCGCTGCTCGGGGGTGAGACTCGGAGACAGCGCGACACGCGCGCGTTCGAAGCCCTGCGCCTTGCCGCTCGCGAACTCGGCCACCTCCTTGCTGATGCGCACGGCGCACCAGTCGTGTCCGCACATGGCACAGAAATCCGTGTCCACGTCGAGATCCTCGTCGTGGAAGGCACGTGCGGTGACCGGGTCGAATGCGAGCTCGAAATGACGCTCCCAGTTGAGCGCCGCGCGCGCCTTGGTGAGCGCGTCGTCCCAATCACGGCTCGCCGGAATGCCGAGAGCAACGTCAGCCGCGTGTGCGGCGATTTTGTACGCAATGCAGCCTTGCTTCACGTCCTCTCTCTTGGGTAGGCCGACGTGTTCCTTGGGGGTCACGTAGCAGAGCATGGCCGCGCCGTGATACGCCGCCGCGGTCGCGCCGATCGCGCTGGTGATGTGGTCGTAGCCCGGGAAGACGTCCGTAACGAGCGGCCCGAGCACGTAGAAAGGCGCGCCGTGGCACAAGGCGCGTTGAAGCTTCATGTTGAACTCGATCTGGTCGAAGGGGACGTGCCCGGGCCCCTCGATGATCACCTGGCAGCCCTTGCGCCAGGCGCGCTCGGTGAGCTCCGCGAGGGTTTCGAGCTCGACTAGCTGGGCCTCGTCGGTCGCGTCCGCGAGCCCTCCCGGCCGCAGGCCGTCTCCGAGCGAGAAGGCCACGTCGTACTCGCGCATGATGTCGCAGATCTCGTCAAAGTGCGTGTACATCGGGTTCTGCTTGCCGTGGGCGATCATCCATTTGGCCAGCAGCGACCCGCCGCGGCTGACGATACCGATCACGCGCCGGCTGACGAGCGGCAGGTGCTCGCGCAAGAGGCCCGCATGGATCGTGAAGTAGTCGACGCCCTGCTTCGCTTGGTGCACGAGCGTATCGATGATGATCTTCTCGGTCAGGTCCTCGATGCGCCGCCCGATGATCATCGAATAGATTGGAACAGTGCCGATCGGTACACGGCTGGCGCGCAGGATGGCTTCGCGGCATGCGTCGAGGTCACCGCCCGTCGACAGATCCATCACCGTATCGGCACCCCAACGTTCGGCCCAGTGCAGTTTGTCGACTTCCTCGTCGGTGCTGGAGGATACCGGCGAGGCGCCCATGTTGGCGTTGATCTTGGTGCGGCTCGCACGACCGATGGCGGTCGGCTGCAATCCATAGCTCAAGTGCACCTTGTTCGCGGCGATGATCATCCGCCCCGCAGCCACCTCGACACGGACTTGCTCCGGGCTGAGGTGCGGCTCCGCTCCGGCCACGCGAAGCATCTCGGGCGTGATCCTGCCGAGCCGGGCTTGCTCGAGCTGAGTCACGGGCTCGAAGCCGCCGGGCGCCTCCGCGGCCAGCCCACCCCGCCGACACCAGTCAGGTGGTAGGAAGTCCCAGGCCGTCTTGGTGCTCGGCGCGGGCATGCCGGGTGTGTCGGGGGACGCGTACGCGAGCGGCCCACCGACATCGGGCGCCAGCGCGAAAGAGCCGGGGCTCGTGCCCTCGGCCTGGCTCGAGGGATTGCACGCGCCGCGGCGCGGCAGGGTCCATGACTTCATGCTTTCTCCTGGTCGGTTGCCGCCTCGTACGAAGCCCTGGACGGTCCTTGCTTCTGACTTCTCGAGGGGTCCACAGTGGCGTTCGACTTCCTGCTCGGTCACTCGAGGGAAACGCCCTGTCGAGGATCGCTTCCCTACGCCGGTACGAGCCGGATCAGGTTCCGCGGGTTCTTCTCAGCGGCCCCGGCATTGCCGAGGGCGCGCCCCGAGCGACTCGGCGACTATAGCGCCTGCCGCGAACCCTGGTAGTGGTTCGCCTGAAGCCGGCTCTCAGGCCGGTGTCAGGTCTGCCCCCGCGCGAACGGCGAGGACACTAGATCCTGGGCGCCTTGCGTTTGCGCACGGCCCTCATCGCATCGGTGACGATATCGCTGCCGCGCAGGCACGCGTTGCAGTCGGCGCCGCGATTGGCGCCGCACCCGTACCGTCGCAGCAGGCGGCCGATGAGATACAGCGAACGCTGGTCGCCGTGGTCGATCGCTTGATCGAGCAGGCCTTTGCGCTCTTCGCAGGCTTCGGGCTTGGATGCACGCAGCGCGAGCGCGACCTCGAGCGCAGGCGTGGCCTTGGTCACCACGTCCTTGCTGTAGAGCAGGGCCTCGGCAAGTCCCGCAACACCGTTGTTGCCGGGAGTGCTGGTCCACACCTCGTAGAGAAGGTCGGCGGACCATGGCCCCGGCAGCGACGCCACCAGCCCCAGTGCGTCGCGTGCCGTCTCTGGGGTACGCGCGAAATCGAGCACGCGCACTCGATAGTCATGATTGTCGATGAGACGGGCATCCTGGCTGAGCTCGGCTCTGAGCTTGCCGAGCGCAGTCGTACGTTCCGCGGCGCGTCCTGCCGCCAAGGCCAGCGTTTGCTCGGCCGTACGTTCACGTGCGGCCATGGTCTCGAGCGCGGTCAGCGCATCGGTTTCACCGTGCGCCGCACGTGCCAGCATGTCCGAGCCAAGCATCGCTGGCTTGGCCGTGACCGCCGCAGCCACAGGCTTGGGCTCGGCAGCGGCGCGCCGTTGTCCGAGATCCCCGTGCGTCGTCGTCAGCACGAGCCCGGCCCCGAGGACCAGTGCGCCAACGAAGAGCAGCATCAGAGTCGATCCGCGGCGCGACCGGGGTCGCGCAACGACTCTCGAGACGGGTGCAGGCACATCCAAGTGGATCGAAGCGGCGGACGCCGGAAAAGCCATCTCCTCAACCGGCAGAGTCGCAGCCGGCAGAGTCGCAGCCGGAAGAGTCGCAACCGGCAGAGTCGCAGCCGGCGCAGCGAGCGCCTGGGCGGCGTGCAGCTCAGCGAGGGCCTGCCGCGCGGCCTTCGAAGGCAACGGCGGAGGCCTGGTCGATCGGGTGGCTAGCGGGGTAACCACAGCAGAGCCGGTCCGCGGCCGCTCGGCGCTCGGCCGCGGTGGCGGCACGGACGCACGCACGTGAGAGACGGGCGGCGCTGAATCCGGAAGATCGCCCGCGGGCTCGACGCCCTGCCACGCTGCCGTCGGTCTGGGCTCGTGCAGCGCGGGTGTGCGGACGCCGTCCGACGCGTGCGGCGCACTCAATGGGCGCGGCAAGGCCAGCGCACGCACGGGCAGTGGTGGCGGACGACTGGAACGGCTCGCAACCTGCGGAGCCGGGCGCGCGGGCGCCACGGCGTGAACGTGCGAGTGCGGACGTGCGCTCGGTCGTGGTAGTGGACGGAACTCTGGCTCAACAGACGTCTCGGGACAGGCCGGGTATGCGGGTTCGCGTCGCATCGGGAACTCGGAAGGCCGGCGCGCGGCGGGCACGACGGCGTGCTGTGCGAAGGTTGGGCGGCAGACAGCCGGGTTCGCGTGAGCTGCGGGCGGACGCCATGAGGCGCGCGTATGCGATGCAACCGGCGTGTCCTCCATGTCCTCTTCGAGGGCCAACGACCGATCCGGCCGTCGACTCGGAGGATATCCGGCCTGCATTGAGCCAAGGTAGCACGACGCGAGGGCAGAACGAAGCAATCAGACTCGCTGGTTCGGACGACCGACCGCTGCGTGGACCGTCCCGAGTTCGACGAACTGCGCAAATGGCCCTAGGAAGTGGCCCGTGGCTCCTCCGTTGCGTCGCGCAGTGTGGGTGACGCTGCTCGCTGGTGCGTGGCTGTTGGCGTGCTCAAGAAGCTCGGTGAGAACCGGTGATGCGGGCCCGAGACCGCGGTCAGAGCCAATCCGCACGTCGAGCGTCGTCCGCGACGAAGCTCGCGCAACGACGAACGGGGACCCGCGCGACACCCGCGCGTCGTCGAGCACCGTGCCCAAGGGCTACGTGCCGGTCACCGTGGCGGGAGTGACGCCCACGCCAGCGGGAGCGGCCGTGCTCCTGCTCCACGACGCTTCGCGCCGCGTGGTTCCCGTCTTCGTCGGCGGTACGGAAGCCATGAGCATAGAGCTCAGACTCGAGCACAAGCGCTACGCTCGACCTCTCACGCACGATCTGCTCGACGCCGTGTTGAACAAGGTGGGAGCCACCGTCACGAGCGTGCGGGTGGAGAAGCTCGAGGGAGGCACGTACTACGCCACGATCGTGGTGGACTTCGAGGGCAAGCAACACGAGCTCGACGCCCGCAGCTCCGATGCCGTCGCGATCGCGCTCGGGCATGGAGCTCCAATCCAGATGGCCGAGGCCATCGTGGTGAAGGCGGGCGTCAGCGTCGATGCGCTGGACAAGTCCGGGGCGCTCGACGGCGGCTCGCGTGACGCCGAGACCGATGAGAAGGCGGCAGAGATCACGCTGTAGCGAAGGAGCCGGCCATCCTCGAAGCCGGCGTAGCGCTCTCGTGCTCCAGTCCGAAATGACTCGCGATGCTCAGCGCGCGACGAGAGCGAAATGCGCACCATCGCGCGCCTGGTCGACCCGCGCACGATCGACGGCTCTGCCGTCCAGCCAGTGCACCATGACGCCGGGCCGCCAACGGTAGGGCTCCCCGTCGAGCAGTACTCGTCCCTCGGCCACGGCTCGCGTGGCATCGGCGAGCGGCAGCGGGGCGAGCAGCGCGACGAGAGCCTCGAACTCGCCCTGCCGCGCCGGATCCACGAAGCACATCGACGTCTTGGCCGCATGCGCCGTGTGGAACCAGGCCGGAGTGAAGGCAAGCCCAGCCAGACCGAGCCGGCGGGCGACCTGCGCGAACAGCTCACCCGCCTCTCGCGCCAGCCCGAGACCGGGCGCCTCCTGCCCGGGCAGTCTCGAATGGGCGCTAGAGAAGTGGCCCGCGGGATTCTGCAGCGAGAGCCAGTGTACGAACAGCACATTCTCCCCTGCGACCTCGTCGCGTGCGAGCAGGCAATCGATGAGCAGCTGCTCGCCGTAGCGCCCCGTGCCAAAGAGGCGCACGCGGTCGCCTCGGGCGTCGCGGCCGAGCTCCACCCTGAACTCATCGAAGCCCAGCCGGCGCAGGTGTCCGAGCACGCCATAGCGGTACAGGCCATACTCGACCTCCTCGGCCGTGTAGACGCCGAGCACGCGCCCGGCTTCCGGGCGGCCCTGACCGAGGGCGGTCATCAAGTCGGCATCGGTCAGGCCCAGATCGCCCTCGAGCACCTCGGGGCCCACCTCGTTTGCGATTGCGCGGAATCGTGCGCGCAATGGGTCGTAGCCCTCGGGCACGGGCTCGGCAGAACCGAACGCCAGGCTGAGCGCAGTGCCGGCAAGCAGCCTCCACGCCTCCGGCGTGTAGCCGCCGCCGGGAAGCCACACGCTTGGCGTGGTTCGAAGAGCCGTTGCCACGAGCAAATCGCGCTGTCGGGCGCCAGCCAGCGTCAAGCCGAGACCGCTCATCGGGTCCTCGGCCAAGACATCGCCGCCCGCGATCACGAACGCGAGCCCGCCTCCGGGCATGCGCGCGAGCAGGCCCCGAAGTGCCCCGAGGTACTCCGGGTCGGAGCAGCCCTTGGGCAGCACCGTCTCGTCCGTGCGCTCGAGCGTCCCCCAGTCGGCGCCCGACAGCGATCCGATCCACACGTCCTGGGTCTCGACCAGGCACTCTGCGATGCCGTCCGGAGGGTGGGCGTCCAGGTCCAGGACGATGATCCGCTCCGAGAACCTCGCGGCACGCAACCCAGCCACGGCCACGGCCACGTCGTTGAATACGCTGAAACCGCCGCCGCGCTCCGGGCCGGCGTGGTGGAAGCCGCCGAGCAGGTTGAGCGCCGGGCGGCCAGTGTCCAGGGCAATGCGCGCCGCCTCCAGGGTGCCGCCGCATGCCAGCCTCAGGGTTCTGAGCGTCTCGTCCACCGGCAGCTCGGACGCGTCCAGGGCCAGGATGTGGGCCAGTGTCTCGCCGTCGAACACCGACTCCAGGTACTCTTGCGTATGCGCACGGGCGAGCTCGAGATATCGGGCACGCCGTGGCTCGACGAGCTCGCCCGACCGAACGACGTGCGCATCGAGCAGGAAGCCAACAACCAGATCGGCGCGCCGCGGGTCCATTCCCGTCTTGAACTGCAGCGACGTGAGCGGCAGCCGATAGTCCGGATGGTAGAGCACCGTCAGCGGAGGGCCGCCGAGCCAACGCCGTAGTCGGTGGGTCAGAGGGACGAGGGACACGGCGCGGTGTCCGCTCACGGCCCCTGCTGACCGGGCGCGCTCGCTGCGGGTGCAGCGGGCGGGGCCGCGGGCGCAGGCGGACTCGGCGCAGGCGCGGCCGACGGCGGAACGTTTGCAGGCACGCTCGGCACGGCCGGTTGTGGTGGCGCGACGGCGGCGGCCTGCGGCGGTGGGACGGGCGACGGTGCAACGGGCGCCGGCGGAACAGGAGTCGGCACCGCTGGCGCCTGCCCACTCGGCACAGACACGGGAGCCGGCGTCGTGCCGGCAGCCGGCTCTGTCGCTGGCGGCTCCGCGATCTGTGTGTCGCCGGGCGGCAGCTCCGCCCCGTTGTCGGGCGCTCCGCCGTCGAGCGTGGCAGGATCGGTCGCTGTCTCCGTCGGCACCGTGCCCTCCAGGAACTCCTCGTCGATGGCATCTTCCTGGCCGAACCGCGCCAGCAGGCCCGTGGCTGGGTCGATCCGCTCGACGATGACCGATCCGGGGCGAGGGAACTGCACGGCGGGCTTGCCGCGGTGGGCAGCTTGCATGAAGTCGATCCAGATAGGCAGCGCCGTGACCGCCCCGGCCTCACCCGAACCCAGCGGGATCGCGTCGTCGTAGCCCACCCAGACCGCGGCCACGACATCCGTCGAGAACCCGACGAACCATGCGTCGCGCGCGTCGTTCGTCGTACCGGTCTTTCCTGCGACCGGACGAGCCAGGCTCTTCGCGCGCCGGGCCGTGCCCTGCTCGACGACACTGCGCATGAGACTCGTGATGAGGTAGGCCTCCTCGGACGCCATGGCCACGCGGGGGGGCTGCGCGGGGGGCTGCGGCACGATCGCGCCGCTGGGTCCGAGGATCTTGGTCACGATCACCGGCGGCGCGAAGCGCCCGCTGCTCGCGAACGTGGCGTACGCGTTGGCAATCTCCAGCGGCCTGACCTCGTACGCACCAAGCGCAAGCGAGGGCGTGGGCTGCAGATTCGATTCGATGCCCGCGGCATGGGCCCAGGCGACCACATTGGGGGCGCCGACCTGCTGCAGGACCTGCTCGGCCGCCTCGTTAACGCTGCGAGCCAGGGCCGTCCTGAGGCTGATCCGCTCAACGGCCGCGCCGGCCTCGATCTGCGCGTCGGGGCCAGACTCCTTGGCGATCTCCAGCATCGTCGCCGGCGTGAATCGGCGGGACGCCAGAGCGCAGCCGTAGACGAACGGCTTGAAGGCCGAACCCGGCTGGCGGCGTGCGTCCGTGGCCCGATCCAGGCCGCCCGCGAGAGCCTCGTAGCCCCCCACCAGAGCGAGCACCTCGCGCGTGCGAGGATCGATCGCCACCAGCGCGCCCTGGGGGCCGAGCTCGAGCCGTAGCTCCGGCGCGACCTCGCCATCCGGGTCGCCCAGGACGCCGACGCGCATCAGGGCCCCCACGTGTGCAAACTCGCTCGGTGCCAGGTGCTTCGGGTTGTAGCGCTCCTCGTGAACGAGCAGCACACGCCCCACGGTATCGCCGACCTGCACGTCGAGCGTCTTGGCGTCGTCGTGGGTCTCGACCACCCTGCCGACGTAGATCTTGTTGCGGCGCGGGTGCCCCACGAATGGTTCGCCCCACAAGCGCCGTCTGGTCAGCGTGTAGGGTGGGTGAAGCTTCTGGCGACGCGCGTACTGGTCCAGCCCTTGGCGCAGCGCCTTGCGGGCCTCGGCTTCGAGCCCCAGGTCGATCGAGGTAGTGACGCTGTAGCCGCCGCTGGCCGCGTCCGCACCCACGACCTCCTGCAGTCGCAGCTTGGCCAGATCGACGACCTCCGGCGCGATCTCGGATTCGGCTTCGATCGCGGGCGCAAGCCGGAGCGGAGCCCGTGCGGCCTCGTCGTACAGGTCCCGGGTGACGAAACCCTTGGCGAGCATCTGTCCGAGGACGAACTGCCTGCGCTCGAGCGCGCGCTCGGGGCTACGTCTGGGCGAGAAGCGTTCCGGAGCGGCGACAATGCCGGCGAGCAACGAAGACTCGGCCAGGTCCAGCTCGCGCGCTCGCCTGCCGAAGTAGTACCGGGCTGCTTCCTCCACACCGAACCGTCCGTGTCCGAGATAGAGCTGGTTCAGATACAGGCCCAGGATCTCGTCCTTGGTCAGCGACTGCTCGAGCCGCCGAGCGAGGATGGCCTCCCGGATCTTGCGGGCGTAGCTGCGCCGGGAGTCGAGCAGGATGTTCTTGACTACTTGCTGCGTGATCGTGCTGCCGCCCTGCGCCGTCTTGCCGGCGCGGAGATTGGCGATGACGGCGCGAAGCAAGCCGAAGTAGTCGAGCCCCTGATGCTCGTAGAAGCTTGCGTCTTCGGCCGCCAGGAAGGACAGCTTCACGTGAGCCGGCAGATCGCCGACCGCGATCACGGTTCTGCGCTCGGTGAACAGAGTCGCCAGCGCCGTGCCGTCGCGAGCCAACACGTGCGTGACCTGCGGCGGCCGATACCCTCCCTGCAGCTGGTCGACATCGGGCAGACCGGACTCGTAGTGCTTCATGATCACCACGACGGCAAGCCCAGCGACTGCGGCGGAGGCGACGACGAGCAGCACAGACAAGCCCAGGATCCTCACCAGCCCGGCGAGCACCCCCCTGCCCTCGCCGGGCCCGACGATCGGACTGCCCTCGGGGGAATCGGTAGGCACCGGTGAGTCGGCTTGCTCAGCGTCAGCTTGCTCAGCGTCAGCTTGCTCAGCGTCAGCTTGCTCAGCGCCAGCTTGCTCGCCGGCACTCGGCCGCGCCTGCTTTCTACTCGGGACGACGCGCTGCTGCTGACCGTACTCGTCGCTCGCGGCAATTCGCTCGGGGTCGCGGAGCCCCTCGTCCGGCGGAGGAAACCAGCGATCGGTCATGGGCCCGGGAAGCGTAGCACCCGGTGGCAAGTTTCACGCGCCGACAGGGCCCCCGCCGTGAGCTCCCTCACCGGTCGAGCAGTACCATCACCAACAGCGCGAGCACGGCCCCGGCGAGCAAGAAGACAGTCGCGACGAGCACCAACAGCCCGACCTCGGCCCCGCGCGGACGGCGTGACGCAGCCGTTGGCCTGGGTGCATCGGGTGCGGGCAGGGGGGCAGCCATGGGTCCAGGGCCCCTGCCACTGCCTGGACTAGCTGGAGCGTACGGCTGCGCCTGGCTCATCGGCTGCGTCTGAGTCTGCGCGCTGGTGACCGCCTGATAGTGGACCTCTTGGGTGCCATAGGGCCGCATGGCCTCGGCGAATTCGGTCGCCGTCTGATAGCGGTGATCCGGGTTCTTCGCCAGCGCCTTGGCGATGACTTGCTCGAGGCCCACAGCGAACTGGACTTCCGGAACACGCTGGTTCAACGGAATGGGCGCCTGCATCACGTGCCGCTGGATGTACTCCATCGGCGTGCGAGCCGAAAACGGCAGCTTGCCCGTGAGCGACTCGTACAAGATGACAGCGAGCGAGTAGATATCGCTCCGAGCGTCGAGGGTCTTGCCCTGTGCTTGCTCCGGCGACATGAACTCCGGCGTCCCGAAGACCATGCCTTCTTGAGTCAGGATGAGTGAGCCAGGCCTCATCTGCCGCTCGGTGACCTTCGCCAGACCGAAATCGAGGACCTTCGGAAAGTCGGTGAGCCCCGCCTGCCGACACAGGAAGATGTTCTCCGGCTTCATGTCCCGATGCACGATGCCCATGGAGTGGGCTTCCTGAAGAGCGCCACACACCTGGACCAACACGGGGATGGCCCGCTCCGGCGGCAGCGGCCCTTCCTTGCGCACCGTCTGGTTGAGATTGCGACCCTCGAGCAGCTCCATCACGATGTAGAGCGAGCCGTCCTCCTCGAGCTCGCCGTACATGAAGACCTTCACGGTGTTCGGGTGCGTGAGCTGGCTCATCGCGCGAGCTTCACGCCGAAAACGCGACGTGAGGTCCTTGCGACCAGCCAGCCTCGGATGGAGGATTTTGATGGCCACCATCCGATTCATTTCCGGCTGCTCGGCCTTGTAGACCGAACCCATTCCCCCAGTTCCGATCTTCTGTAAGATCCGGAACTGACCACCGAGGATCTCTCGGCCAATAAAGGGATCCGCGGGGCGCATCTGTTGACCGTCGTTAGCCATAACAGAACTCCGTCCTGGCTTGTAGGCCCGAGAGGCGGAAAGCTCCTTGTATGCTCGTCGCACACTATCTGACCAGCCCGCTTCTCTCAGCCGCCGGCTTTCGCCACGCGTTCTTTACTCGACACCACGGCTGGTCGACCGGACCCTTCGCGACGCTGAACTTCTCGGTGTCGGTCGGCGACGCAGAGCACAATGTCGCCCAGAACCACGGACTGGCCGCCGCGCAGCTCGGCGTATTGCCCGAGCAGATCTGCTGCGCAACCCAGGCGCACGGGCGGCGAGTGCTGGTCCTGGAAGCCTCGGCGCGTTCGGCGGAGGTGGCGGCGCAGGAGGCCGATGCCTTGGTGAGCATCCACCCCGGCCTCGCGTGCGGGGTCCGCACAGCGGACTGCATTCCCATCCTGCTTGCCGACCGGATCAGCGGCGCGGTCGCAGCGGTGCACGCTGGCTGGCGCGGCGTGGTCGGGGGTGTGGTCACGGCGGCAGTCGAGCAGCTTCGTGCTGCGGTCGGTGACCGCGGCGCGCTGCTGGCGGCCATTGGCCCGCACATCTCTTCAGCCGCTTTCGAGGTGTCCGAAGAGCTTGCGGTCACGCTTCGCGACTGCGCTCCCACCGTCGAAGTCGTGAGCTACCATGCCGAGGCACCGCACGTGGATCTCGGCCGAATCGTGTGCCAGCAGCTCTGCCACGCCGGCATCCCCAGGGTCTGTGTCGATCGAGTCGGTGGCTGCACGGCAAGTGATCCTGGGCGGTATTTCTCGTATCGGCGAGATGGGGCCCGGAGCGGCCGGCACCTGAGTGCCATCGTCGCGTCCGCTCGCCAGTAGGCAGGAGGGCCTCTGCCTCGGCCGAGCAGCACCGTCTGCGAGACGCTCCGCGTCGGTCGGCTGTCCGTACCGGTGATAGGATGGCGCAGGAGGTCGCACCGCGGGGAGCGCGTGTCTGCGCTCTGCGAGCGCAGCGAAAGCGCCGCAGAACTCGTGCGCCGCTCGTCCTGCCCTGAGAGCACAGAGGGCATGGAGGATAGATCCCGACAAGCACCTGGGAAGGACAAAGCGGCGTGTTTGACCGCTGTGCCGCGTCCCGGATATCGTAGCTGGTTGAAGAAAGGGCGCCCCACAGCGTCGCCGCGAGGTCATTGATGCCGATCTCAGTGTTGATCTTCGAAAGCGACCCGTCGTTTGCACAGGAGCTGGAGTCTGGACTGCAGCGCGCCAGCTGTGAGACCACCGTTGCGGACGACGCCAACGTCGGACTGCAGATTGCGGCCACACGGAAACCCGATCTCATTGTGCTGACGATCGAGCTCCCGCGCATGAACGGGTTTTCAGTATGCAACAAGCTCAAGCGGGACCCGAACCTTCAGGGCGTGCCACTGATCATTCTGAGCAGCGACTCGACCGAAGAGACCTTCGAGCAGCACCGAAGGCTCCGCACACGCGCCGAGGAATATCTTCACAAGCCGGTCAGCGTCGACCAACTCCTGCCGCTGATGCGTCGGTTGGTGCCGGGCTTCACCGGCGTGGCTTCGCGCCCGCCGCCCAGTACGGCGCCCGAGGTTCTCGGGGAAGACGATCTTCTCATCGACGAGGCAGAAATCATCTCTGCGCGCCCGGCGCCCGAAGAAGGTCAGCGGGTCGACGGGGACGTGGAGAGTTTCACCGAACAGGCGTTCGACGCGCTCCTTGAAAGGCCTGCGCCCTCCGATCGGCCTCTGTCGCAGGCGCCGCGCGCGTCATGGGACTCCGTCGCGCCCGAGCCGACCACCATTCCACCTTCGGCAGAAGTCCCCGCCTCTTCCGATCTGGAAGAC
>JAFGIS010000577.1 GCA_016929495.1 Polyangiaceae bacterium
ACTCGTCGGTCTGAGGCGCAGCCTCGTCGGAGCTAGTGCGCAGCGCTCCAATCCGGTCCGCTGCCCACGTCCACTACCAGCGGCACGTCGAGCGGGTACACGGTCTGCATGGCTTCGCGAATCAACGACTTGGCCCTGCCGAGCTCCTCGTTCGGAACCTCGAACACCAGCTCGTCGTGGACCGTCAGCACCAGTCGCGCTCCCGGAGTCACGGGCTGCCCCAAGGCGATCATGGCGCGCTTCAGCAAGTCGGCCGCCGTCGCTTGGATAGGCATGTTCATCGCCACTCGCTCGGCAGCCAGCCGTCTCGCTCGGTTCCCATGGGTGATGTCGGGGACGAGCCTCTGACGTCCGAAGAGGCTCCGCACCCCCTCCCCTGCCCGCGCCACGTCCAGAGTCCGGTCCATGAACTCGCGTACCCCTCTGTAGCGCCCGAAATAGGCTTCGATGAAACGGCCGGCTTCGCTGCGCGCGATGCCGAGCGACTTGGCCAAGCCCGAGTCCCCCTGCCCGTAGATCACGCCGAAGTTCACTGCCTTGGCGCGTCGCCGCATCTCGGGTGTGACTCCGTCTTCACCCACGCCGAAGACCTCCATGGCCGTCCGCGTGTGTACGTCTTGACCGCTGCGAAACGCGTCCAGCAATACGGGGTCGTGCGACAGGTGCGCCAGAACCCTGAGCTCGATCTGCGAGTAGTCGGCGCTGACCAGCGAGCAGCCCGGCGGCGCCACGAATGCGCCGCGAATCGAGCGACCGAGCTCGCTGCGCACGGGTATGTTCTGCAGGTTCGGTTCCACGGACGACAGACGCCCGGTAGCGGCAACCGTCTGCGCCCACGTCGTGTGCACGCGACCGGTCGTCGGATTCACCAGTGCGGGCAGAGCGTCGATGTACGTCCCCTTGAGCTTCGCCAGCTGGCGGATCTCGAGGATGAGGCGCGGCAATGCATGCTGTTCGGCCAGCGACTCGAGCGTGGCGGCGTCGGTCGATCGTGCGGTCTTCGTTCTCTTGAGCGGCTTGAGCCCGAGTTCATCGAACAGAAGCGTCTCGAGCTGCCTCGGAGCGTGCACGTTGAAGGAGCGCCCGGCCACCTGGTGCGCTTCCTGCTCGAGCCGCAATAGTGCCCCTTCGCAATCCCGGCCGAGTGCTACGAGCCGCTCGACGTCGACGAGCACGCCGCGCATCTGCATCTCGGCGAGTATGGGTACCAAGGGAAGCTCGAGCTCGCCGAGTAGCTCGTTCAGCCGCGCATTCTCTAGATGCTGCTCGAGCCTCGGTCGCAGAGCGAGCACGGCCTCTGCTCGCGCTGCGCCCAGCGCTCCGGCGCGGTTCGGATCGATCTCGTCGAGGTCGAAGCGCCGGCCGCGATCGCCGCGTAGCAGTGCCTCCCAGCTGCCGAGCTCGACTCCGAGCTCGGCGCGTGCGACGCCTTCGAGCGTGTGGTCGCGATCGGGATCGAGGAGGTAACTGGCGAGCTCGACGTCGAACAGTACACCCTGTACGGGCATGCCGTGGCGCCTCAGGATGACCATCGAACGCTTGACGTCGTGTCCGACTTTGGCGATTCGAGGATCGGCAAGCAGTGGCCCTATCGTCGCCGCTAGCTCGGCAAGCGAGCACTGCGGACCAGAGACGAGGCTGCGATGCCCGACGGGAATGTAGCAGCCCGCGTTCGGTCCCAGGGCGAGTGAGAGCCCGACGAGGGTCGCATTCATGGGCGAGGCAGCGCTCGTCTCGGCGCAGACCGCGAGCACAGCCACGTCTCGCGCCCGCTGCGCCAGCTCGGCGAGATCGGTGGGTCGGATCACGGGGTCTTGGCGAACGGCTCCTGTCGTTGCGCTTGGCTTCGCTGCCGAGATGCTGGACGGCTCGCCAGGACCGGCGAGTTCTCGACGCACCGCCTCCAGGTGCCGCGTGAAGCCGAGCTCGGCGTAGATCCGCTCGAGGCTTCTCGCGTCGCGCCCTCGGTAGCGCAGCCGATCGATGTCGAACTCTATCGTCAGGTCGCGTCGGAGCGTTACCAGCTTCTGGCTAATGAATGCTTGCTCGCGGTGGACGGCCAGCACCTCCCGCAACTTCTTCTTCTCGATACTGTCGAGCCGGGCGTAAACGTTCTCGATGCTTCCGTAGGCCTGAAGCAGCTGCGTCGCTGTCTTGGGCCCGACCGACGGAACGCCGGGCACGTTGTCCGAGGTGTCACCCACCAACGCCAACAGATCCCGCAGCTGCTCCGGCGGTACGCCGTAGCGCGTCTGTACTTCGTCCGGCCCGGTGACCTTGTCCCGCATCGTGTCCCAGACCAGCACGCGCGGGCTCACGAGCTGCATCAGATCCTTGTCCGCGGTCACGATGACGACGTTGAGCTCACGTTCCAGGGCGCGGTCGACAGCACAAGCAATCAGGTCGTCCGCCTCGACCCCGGGTTGGCGCAAGACCGGGATGCCGAATGCGTCGACGATCTGTTCGCAGCGTCCGAACTGCGGAACGAGGTCATCCGGGACTGGAGGCCGGTTCGCCTTGTAGTCCGGGTAGAGCTCGCTCCGAAACGTCTGGCGTCCCGAATCCATGGCCACACCGAGCAGCGCAGGCTGACGCTCGCGCACCAACCGCTCGAGCATGTTCACCGTCCCGAAGACGGCGTTCGTCGGCTCTCCGGTGGGACTGGTGAGTCCATCTATCGCATGGTAGGCGCGCAATACGTACCCACTCAGATCGACGAGGTAGAGCACGTCTGGTGCGCCTCGGGCGAACAGCACGGTTTCCATGGCCATCTGGGCTCTAGCAGATCGACAGCCGCTCGTGGTTCACCGCGGGCAGGCTGGCATCTGGCATCCACCGCCCAGCGCTGAATGTCGTCAGCCCGTCGGCTGATTCGGACGCACTCGACACCGTCGAGGCAGCGGCCCGCTGCAGCAGCGGCTCCAGTACGGTACAGCTGGAAATCCCAGCGGATTGGCGCTGAAGACTCGCTCGCTGCGCGGAAAAGCTCGGTCAGCGCCGAGAAAGGCCTGCGCAAGCCGGGATCCCAGGCCCGATCCGCCGACTCTGCCCGCGGATGTCACTGGGTCGACCCAAGGCGTGGGCCAGAGCTCGGTCAGAGGGCGACACGCGGCCGAATTTACCGAACCTTTACCAACGCCAGGGAATGGACGTACTGGCGTGAGCGTATAACAGCCGTTAGGCTGCGTGGGAGTATCCGTCATGAACGCCGAGGCGATGGCAAGCGAGGAACTGGTAGCAGGCAAGTACCATCTGACCCGCCTGATCGGCCGCGGCGGTATGGGCTCGGTGTGGGAGGGCATCCACGTCTCGCTCGGCACGCGAGTGGCGGTCAAGTTCATCGACTCCGAGTACATCAACAGCGAGGAGATAAGAGCTCGGTTCGCGAACGAGGCGCGCGCGGCGGCCAAGCTGGTGAGCAAACACGTCGTTCAGGTGTTCGACCACGGTGCATGCGCTGACGGCCGCTCCTACATCGTCATGGAGTTCCTCTCTGGCGAGGCGCTGGACCACCGCCTCGACCGCGTCGGTCGGCTCTCGCCGGCGGAGACCGCCCGCATCGTCACCCAGGTCTGTCGCGGACTCTCCAAGGCCCACGCCGCCGGGATCGTTCACCGCGACCTCAAACCCGAAAACATATTCCTGGTTTGGGACGAAGAAGACGGGGCGGACATCGCGAAGGTCGTCGACTTCGGCATCGCCAAGTTCACGGACAGCAGCATCGCCGCGTCGTCGGCAACACGGACGGGATCGGTGCTCGGGACTCCGTTCTACATGAGTCCTGAGCAGGCACGCGGTCTGCGAACGGTCGACCGCCGCACCGACCTCTGGGCGCTCGGCGTTGTGACGTATCGTTGCCTGGTCGGCGCTCTGCCGTTCGAAGGTGAAGCGCTCGGGGACTTGCTGGTCAAAATCTGTACGGCTCCGCTGCCGATCCCGTCCCAGCAGCTGCCGGGGCTGTCCCCGACATTCGACGCCTGGTTCGCCCGCGCACTCGATCGGGACGCCAACCAGCGGTTCGGCAGCGCGACCGAGTTCGCGGAAACCCTCTGTATGGCGTTGGGCGTCGCGGCGACCGGTGGCAGGCAGGCGGCCACAGGCTACGCGGTATCAGGCGAGCTCGGCGCGACGGCACCGGCAAACACACCAGCCCCCTGGAGCCCCGGCACGGCTGGCCCTGCGCGCTCGGGCGTGTACCCCGGCGGCTCGAGGCCGGGTACGCCGGCGCCAGGCCAGGACACTCAGGCAGCGCCCGGCATGCCCGGCGCCGGGGCAGCAAGCTATCCGCTGGACTTGCCGACAGCCGACATCTCGTCGCTTCTCCTCCCTCAGCGCCGACGGGTTGCGCCAGTGGTCGTCGCCCTGCTGGCGGCGCTGGTCGTTCTGATCGCCGTGGGCGTCGGATATGCTGTGTTGGGAGGGGACAAGGCCCCGGCTGCTGCGCAGACTGCACAGACTGCTTCGGTCCAGACGCCGGTCGCCCCCCCACCCCTGGTTCAGCCATCGGTTGTGCCGGCCAATGAGCCGTCATCAGCGAGCTCCACTCCCGAGCCGACGCCCGAAGCCGCGGCCGAGGACACGCCCCCTGAGCCGCCCACGCCGGCTGCCCGTATACCCCACGCCAGGCGTGCCACCAGGCCACGTGCCGCGGCCACGCAACGCAAAGAGCCCAAAACGGCGGAACCGGCTCAGCCCGCGGCTCCGCCGGCTCCCGTGGTCCGGCCCCCACCCCGTCCCCGCGGGGAGGTGGATCTCGGATACTGATCGACCCTCTTGACGGCTGCCGCGAGCTGCGCTCCCAGTCGGTAGGCGATGATACGGTCCAGACGGTGGGCGTCGCAGGTCATGGCCGCTGCCGCACTCGCGTTCTGTTGGCCTGGCCCGGCGGCGGCGCAGTCGGCGGCAGACAAGGCGACCGCTCGCGAGTTGGCGAAGCAGGGCATCCAGCTCTACGACCAGCGCTCGTACGAGCAGTCGCTCGACCGACTCGAACGTGCTGAGGCGCTCTTCAGCGCACCCGTGCACCGTCTGTACATAGCCCGAAGCCAAGCCGCGATCGGGCGACTCGTCGAGGCGGCGGAGACCTACCGAGCTCTCGCTCGCACCGAGCTCGGGCCCGGCTCCCCACGCGCGTTCCGCGAGTCCGTTGCCAACGGCCGAGCGGAGCTCGGCAGGCTCGAACCGCGCATTCCAGGGCTCACCATCCAGCTGAGCCCGTCTCAAGTACCGGGGCTGGTGCTCTCGATCGACGGCGAGTCCGTATCGACCGCGATAGTGGGCGTGCGCCGCCCCATCAATCCAGGCCAACACAGGGTCAGCGCGTCGGCTCCTGGCTATCGCACCCAGCAAGCCACGATCGAGCTCGAGGAGGCCGAAACGAAGTCGGTGTCGCTGCAGCTCGAGACGGACGCTTCCGAGCGATCGCAGGACGCGGGCGCAGGAGCAGCCGCCGCTGCGGGGACGACCAACGCCGCAGCTGCCGCGGAACCCACGGCAGCAAGCAGTTCGGCGCCCGCGCAGCCGGATCGGGTGAAGCTGCTGCTCGGATTGCGGCTGAGTGGGCAGAAGCCTGCCGGCATGCTGTACACGAGCAGCAACGGGGGCGATCGGCCAGTGTCCGACCGATTCGGAGGCGGCGGAGGACTCGAGCTGCGTGCCGGAGCCGAGTTCGCGCGCTACTTCGCAGCGGTGCTCTACTTCGAGGGCTACTCCGTGGCACCGGGCCCCGCTTTCGATTCACCCGCGGATGCGCAGTACGCGACCGAGCTTTCCACTTCGCCGACGATCGGGGCGGTCGGGATTGGAGTGGCCGCGGGCTCGTCTCCGGGAGGGGCAGCCAAAAGGCTGCGCATAGCCGCCGAGCTCGGTGTGAGCATTCACGACTTCAAGGCCACCACCGACGCGAAGTCCGGCACCGAAGACAATATGCTCAGCTGCACGATAACGCAGACCTACTCCGGCAGCGCGCTGAGGCTCGGCGCGGGGGCTTCGTACGCGGTGAGCGATTGGCTGCGGGTCGGTCCCTACGTCGTGGCCAGCATCGGACGTTTCACGTCCCTGAAGGCCGACGTGGATTGCAGAGGAGACACCCTCCCCGAAGGCCGACTGGGGACCGCAGTTGACTTCCAGGACGAACGCAAGCTCGACGCCAAGGAACAAACCACGCACGAGCTGCTCGGGATCGGCATCAGCGCCGACGCTCTCATCCCGCTGTAGGGCACGGCACTGGACGGCCGCCCGGTCTCGTTGCAGATTGACATTGCCATCGCTGGGGAGCGGTGGTTCTGCGACATCGTCGTGCAAACAATTACATTCCGGTGACAATCCAGCTCGGGGCTGATGCTAGTTCGCGGTTTCAAAGGCATGCAAACCGCGTTGGTCGTTCTGTATTTGGCTGTACTGCTCCTTCTGTGTACGTACGGCCTGCATCGCGCTCATCTGGTCTACCTGTGCTTCCGACACCGGAAGCAGCTTCGTGCAGCACAGCTCCCCGAGCACGTGCCGAACGACCGATTGCCGGTGGTGACAGTCCAGCTTCCACTCTACAACGAGGCGACGGTGACCGGCCGGCTGCTGGATGCCGTTGCGAAGCTCGACTACCCGGTCGATAGATTCGAGATCCAGGTGCTCGATGACTCGACGGACGAGACGCAGCTCATCGCCAAAGAGAAGGTATCGGAGCTTCAGCGGCGGGGCCTCAACGCCAGCTACATACGACGCGCGGATCGCACTGGGTTCAAGGCGGGAGCCCTCGACTTCGGCCTCGGCCGCGCACGAGGCGAGCTTGTCGCGGTGTTCGATGCCGATTTCATACCGCAGCCCGACTTCCTTCGTGCCGTGGCTGGTCACTTCGCCGATTCAGGGGTCGGGATGGTGCAGACCCGGTGGGGCCACATGAATCGCGACCGAAGCCTGCTCACCAGCGTTCAGGCGCTCATGCTGGACGGACACCACTTGGTCGAGAACCGCGCGCGCTGTGCGGCGGGCCTGATGTTCAACTTCTCCGGCACCGGCGGCGTGTGGCGGGCAGCAGCCATCTCGGGCGCCGGCGGGTGGCAGCATGACACCCTGACCGAGGACCTCGACCTGTCCTACCGCGCACAGCTCTGCGGATGGCGATTCATCTACCGCCCGGATGTCGTCACTCCATCCGAGCTGCCAGAGGAGATGTCGGCGCTACGCGCGCAGCAGTTCCGTTGGGCCAAGGGAACGGTCCAGACCGCACGAAAGCTGCTTCGAAGGGTGTTGGCTGCGCCGTTGACGCGAGCCCAGCGCTTGGAGGCGTGCTTCCACCTGCTGCCGCACTTTGCCTACCCTCTGATGCTGCTGCTGAGCCTGCTGCTTCTTCCGGCTCTGCTGCTCATGCCGGCGACGAACTTCGCGACGATGCTGCTCATAGACCTGCCTCTATGCATCGGCGCGACCGGCTCCCTGGTTGCCTTCTACATCGAGGCTGAACGCGCGCAGGGCAATACTGGATGGCGCGCGGTCGCTCGTCTTCCGGTCTTGATCGCGCTCGGAGCCGGCATGTCTCCGCACCTGACTCGCGCAGTACTCTCGGGACTCAGCTCGATGGCCGGAGAATTCGTGAGGACTCCGAAGCGCGGCAGCCGCAAAGGACGCTACCGGCAGCACACGCAGCTTCCGTGGGCCGAAGCAGCGCTCGCTGTCGTGAGCGGTGCGAGCGTTGCGGCGAGCATCTCGACGGCGCACTGGTTCGCCGCCCCATTCGCTGCGCTGTTCATGCTGGGCTATGGGTACGTCTTCGTTCTGGTGCTCGAAGAGCAGCTCGGACGCGGTCCGCTGGCGGCGCGCTCTGCAAAGACCGCCTCCTTGCGCAGGACCGGCAGTGCCGCGGCCTCGGCCGAAGGCATGGCGCACGCAGCGTAGGTCTGGGCTTCTGCGTCCTGACCAGGGGGCGACAGCCCCACGGCGCCCGCCTTCGTCGGTGCCAGCGCAAGCGTCTGGCCGGCCAATTGCCTGCGTATGGACTTTTCGAGACGCCCGCGTAGGATGAGGGGAACTTCCCGCGTCTTGCAGTCATTCCGAGGTGTGAACAGGCCAGAAGTGGCCGGAGACTGACGGGGGCCTGATGACCAAAGCCGACATCGTCCATGCGGTGTACTCGAAAGTCGGGGGGTTCTCGAAGAAGGAGTCTGCGGACCTCGTCGATCTGGTCTTCGAGACCCTGAAGGAAACCCTGGGTCGCGGAGAGAAGGTCAAGATCTCGGGGTTCGGCAATTTCGTGCTACGCGACAAGCGTCAGCGTCAGGGGCGCAATCCGCAGACCGGCGAACCCATCGTTATCAGCCGGCGCCGCGTGCTCAGTTTCAAGGCAAGCCAGCTACTCAAGCAGGCGCTCAATGGAGACGGCGCGGCGTTGGGCCCTGCGGCGGCACTCGGTCAGGGGGGCGAACGCACAACAGGGCCTCTCTCCGAGGAATAGCGAATGGCTCTCAATCCGAGCGACGCGCAACCGACCGTCAAGCTCTTCTATCGTATCGGCGAGGTGGCAGAACTCGTGGGGGTCGAGCCTCACGTCCTCAGGTTCTGGGAGACCGAGTTTCGAACCATTCGCCCGCAGAAGTCCCGAAAGGGACAACGGATCTACTCACGACGCGACGTAGACAAGCTGCTCCGGGTCAAGGAACTGCTGTACGGTCAAGGATTCACCATCGCCGGGGCACGCAAGCGGCTGCGTGAGGCTGGGCTCGAGCCTGCCGCGCCCGGCGATCCTGCGGAGCGAATGGCTTCGAAGATGCGACAGGCACTCGTCGACCTGCGCGGCGAGGTCGCCGGACTGCTCGAAGAGCTCGAGGAGTTCGACCGAGAACCGGACCCCGGCAGCAACAACAGCGCTTGACCGGTCTATCGGTCCACCTGGACCCACTAGTGCATCGTTTCCATTGAAACGATGCCCAAGAACGAGGGGTGCCGCGGCTCAGACGAGTGGGTTCGGGGCCGGAAGCGCCGCCTTCACCCAGCTGGGGGCGGCGCTTCCGGCCCCTCAACTCAATCGAAACGCGGCACTGGTTGCCGGTGGTCACGACAATCGGCTTGGCCAGCTTTCCTCCAGGGACGGAGCCGACCAGTCGGCGGGCGGGAACATGCCTGCCGATCGGGGAACATCATCTTGACACGCGCCCAGGACACGGGGGACACCCGAGCTTCCCCGCCAGGGGAGAAGGAGCGGCCAGCGAATGGCAGACGGTCTCAACCGCGTAATGCTGCTGGGCAATCTGGGAGCCGACCCGGAGCTTCGAACGACCAACAGCGGTCAGTCCGTCCTCAAGCTTCGGCTCGCCACGACCGAAAGCTACCTTGACCGAAACCGGGTCCGGCAGGAGCGCACGGATTGGCACAGCGTCGTCGTCTGGGGCAGGCGCGCCGAAGCGCTTTCCCGGTTGCTCGCCAAGGGCAGCAAGATATTCGTGGAAGGCAGCCTGCGGACGAGCAGCTACGACGACCGTGAGGGCAACAAGCGCTACAAGACCGAGGTCGTTGCCAACAACATCATTCTCGCGGGCGGCCGCGGCAGCGGCGCACCCGGTCCAGCCCCAGCCCGCCGCGACGACTCCCCGACCGAGCCTCCCGGCGAGGCTACCGGCTACAATGAGGCCGACTACGGGGGAGATGACGACATCCCGTTCTAAGAGCGGGCACGCGTGCAGCCGGAGCACTACCTGCTGACGGGTTTCCCGGGACAAGTCGCCCGCGGACTGCTGGAGCGCATCCTGAGCTCGGAAGCGGAAGCCCGTGTCGTCGTGCTGACTCCGGCGTCGTGCTCGCAACGCGCGGGAAAGCTCCTCGGTGAGCTGGAAGCAGCCCGTCGCCAGCGGGTGACCGTGCTCGAGGGCGACGCGTGGGCCATCGACTTCGGCCTGAGCGCGCTCGAGTATCGGACGCTGTTGGAACGAATCACGCGAGTGCACCACGTCGCGACCGAAACCTCGCCTACTGCCGACGAGGCGAGCGCTGAGAGGATCAACATCGGAGGCGCACGCGAACTGATTCAGTTCGGGCGTGACTCGACCGTACTGCGCCGCATCGTCTTGCACTCGACGGCCATGGTGAGTGGGACGCGCACTGGCCTCGTACGCGAGGACGAGCTCGAGGCAGGGCAGCGATTTCGCTGCGCTGCCGAGCAGACGCTGGCCCGCGCCGAACGGATGCTGCACCAACACGCCCAGGAGTTGCCGTTCACCGTCTTGCGGCCAACGCACATCGTCGGCGACTCCCGCACGGGAGCCATCGAACGACTCGGTGGCATCTACTCACTCGTGTCGTTGCTGCTGAGCTATCCCCCCGAATGGCCCGTCCCCCTGTCGCTGGCTCGCCGCGGTGAAGTGCTGCTGCACGTGGTGCCAGTGGACTTCGTCGTAGAGGCAGCCCATGCGCTCGGAAGGCTGGACTGCGCTGTCGGGCGAACCTTTCACGTGGCCGACCCTACACCACCGAGCGCACGGGAGGCCTTCGATCTGCTGGCGAACCACACTGGGAGGCGCTGGGCACGGCGCTTGGTCCCAGCTGAAGTCGCCAGAGGCGCCCTCGATCTCCCGGGGGTGCGCCGGCTCACGGGCAGCCCAAGGGCCGTGCTCGACCTCGTCGTGCACGCGGTACGCTATGATACCGCCAACACCGAGCGGGCCCTGGCCCGTACCGGCATCCACTGCCCGCCCTTCCAGAGCTACTGCACACTGATGGTAGCCCAGGTCCGAGCCCGCTCCGACCGGGGAGCGGCAACATGAAGACGAGCAGAGCAGTGACGGGCGCGTCGCTCCTTGGACGGACTCTGCTCGTAGCGATGATCGCTTTCCCGGGATGCTCGAGGGCCGGCGGATCCGCGTCGATCGCACCGTTGTCGCAGCCCGCATTGCCTGCGACCGGTTCCGGAGGCCAGCCTGCGGAGGGCCCCACCTCTGTAGCCTCGGCCCCGCGTCCGCCCGAAGACCAGCACGCCGCCGAGGCGCCAACGCCCTCGGCCGCGACCGAGAGCCAGCCAGTGTCTACTCCTGGCGACGCCCTGCGCGTCAGAATGGACCACTACGTCCGTGCCCTTCGGGCGCTCGAGCTCGGCCAGTCTGCGAGCACGGTCCGTATCATGTGGCTGGGAGACTCGCATGCTGCGGCGGACTACTGGCCCAACACGGTCCGCGTGCGTCTGCAGCAGCGTTTCGGCGTCGGAGGCCCGGGATTCCTCAACGTGGGCGTGGTGCGCTACCGTCACGCGGATGTCAGCCTGTGGCACGTGGGGCCGTGGCGTGTCGAGCCCGAGCCGCCGGCGACACGCACTCCCCAAGGCGACGGCATCTATGGCCTCGGCGGCGTTCGTACGGTGCCTCTGGCCCCTGGCTCACGCGCGAGCGTATCGCTCTCATCGGGCGCGGTGCGCGGTCGGGCCCACTGGAAGCTGCTCGCGCGTCTCGACCAGGAGCAGTCGAGGCTCACCGTGCGTCTGGGCGCGACGACGCGGACGTTGAGGCACCAGCCGGGCGCCAACGGCGCGGAGCCAATCGGCATCGATCTCGTCGGCGAGGCAACGGACACGTTGGTCGTGGAAGCACCGGCGGGTCAGCCGCGCTTGTTCGGAGCGATCGTGGAAGGTGAAGCGGCCGGTGTCGTGATCGACACGCTCGGCATCAACGGTGCACGCGTGGCGACAGCTCTCGCCTGGTCCGAGCCATCCTGGCAGTCGGCCGTCGCCGACCGCGACCCGAACTTGGTCATCATCCAGTACGGGACCAATGAGGTCTTCGACGCCCTCGCGCCCGACCGATACCGGGAGCAATACGACGCGCTGCTCGGGCGCATCGCTCAGGCTTCGTCCGAAGCCGCGTGTCTGTTGGTAGGGCCGACGGCAGTCGGTCGAGGTGGCCTCCAGACCCAACGGCGCGCGGCGCGGATCGAGGCCATTCAGCGCGCCACGGCGGACTCCTGGGGCTGTTCGTTCTTCAGCCCCGCTCTGGCCATGGGCGGACACGACAGCTTCGCGCGCTGGTCCGAGCTCTCGCCGCCGCTGGCAGCGCGCGACGGAGTGCACCTGACGCCGGCCGGGTACAAGGCCATCGGTGAAGCGATGGCCGAGATGCTGCTCGAGCAGTACGAGCAGTTCGTGGGCACTGAGTGAGTCGAGCCACATCATCGGGTCAGTGCGCTCTCATGCTCGAACCGAAGCTGGGAATTCGAGCGGGCGCGCGTGTGCCTGGCCGACATGAAGGCGGCCATCGCGGGGGGAGCTCTTCGCTGGCCGGGGCTCATTCCGGCAGAGACACCTGCTCAGGGGCTGGATGCCCCTCGTGGGGCGCGTCGACACATGGTCGCGCGCCGTCAGCGCGCGGGCCCCTGCCAAGCCCGGGCGCTGAGCGCCCGGGCGGGGGGCCGCAGAGCGGGTGGGTCGACGAACGCGAGCGGGCGACCTTCGCTCAGCGCAGGTGTCTCTAGAAGTCCATGGAGTCGTGCAGCACACGCATGATCTCGGTCAACCCGCCTGGTCGGACTCTGTAGAAGACGATGTGCCTGGCGCGCTTTCCTCCCTGCTGGGTGTGGTACAGCGAGCCGCTCCGATGGCGCGCGCTCAGAGCAACGAGGACCGGCTCTGAGCGGAGGCTGGCCGTGGCGCGCGAGCCGCATACTCGCCGAAGCCCTGCATCAGGGCGCGATACAGCCAGTTGCCCAGAATTTCCGCGCCGACGGACGTCGGATGCGTCAGGTCCGCGGCCCCCAAACCCCGACGCACCCACTTGGCCATGGAACCCCGACCCCCCATGGCCCGGTAGGTATCGAAGAAGGCGCACCCGACTTCCCGGGCAGCAGTACGCTGGCGCTCGACGATGAGTGGAATGATCGGCAGCGTCCTGAGGGAGTCATCGAGCTTGCGCGCCCGATCCATGGCCCCCATCACCAGGCAACCCGCCTCCGGCAGCGCGTGCCTCGCCTGGAGCAGGACGTCCTTCATCGTCTGTAGGTACTCGTCCATGGGATAGGCGAACCCATCGGCGCTCTCGTTCGCCCCGAATTGAAAGATCATCAAATCCGGGTCCCGCCAACGCAGCTGCTCGGCCCAGTGCGCGTCATCCTGCTTGTCGAGAAAACGAATGCGTGCGCCCTGTACGCCCAGTGCGTCGAGGACGACGCCGGGTCGCTGTCGTTCGAGAACGACGCCGAAGATGCGCACTTGGCCGGTTCCAGCGATGACGAGCTCGAGTTCGTGCTCACCGTCATCGGTCTCCACTGCGACGGAAGCGGAGCCCTTCTTCGCCGCACGAGTGTCCACCTCTTTGACCCGTCTTCCGTCGAGATTGAGCAGCAGGCGACCGCCTCCCGGTTGCTCGAGGTAGTCGACGACGAACCGCGACACGCTGCGGCCGAAGTGCCCGGTCGTCGCCGTGCCGACCCGTGCGCGCGCTCCCGTCGGGGCCTTGAAGGAGACCCCACCGAGTCCGTACAGCCCATCGGCAGCCAGCGGTCCCACGATCCGGCTCACCACCCAGCCACGGGAGGCCCAGCGGCGGACGTCGTTGTGGTGGTAGGCGGGCCACGGACTCGCGAAAAGCACGAAGCCGTGCCCTGCGTCGCCGAACTGTGTCTGAAGCTTGCGGCGCAGCGTGCCGGAAACGAGATCGCTAACCACGATCGAGTCACCGAAGTGCACGACGCGCGTCACGCCATCCGCCGCGCCGGACCGGGTACGCATCAGCGCCGCGTAGAATCCATCCAGAGCGCGGCCACTCGGGTCGATCAGGGGCACCGGCGCCGCCTTGGCATCCACTTGCGGCAGCTCGCCGTCTCGTTCGGCCTCGGCGATCGGGCCTCGCGAAGCGCGGGGAAGCTCAACGTGCTCGGGCTGGTCGAGCTCGGGCCGAGAGCCCGTTTCTTCGGTGATTTCGCTTTCGCCGACCACGAGCGCCGAAGCCAGCATCGGCGTCGCGGATGCGGACGCGACTGGGTTCGGCCCAGCAAACAGCCTGGCCCGCTCCAAGCCTGGAACCGCGTACGCGCCGGCGGCAAGAAGCAGCATGGTCACAATCGCTAGCATGGGTCGCGTCAGCAAGACGTCACGCGGACCGCGCACGGCCGAACCTTGCAGTCGGATCCCGGCGACGGGTTCGTCCCGGTCCCGGGCCGCGGACGGGGGAGCTGCTGGCTCGGGGCTGCTCACTGTGCGCACGAGGTATCGCCGAGCTGGCGGCATAAGGCCCTCAGAAGCTTCATGTCCTGCGGGGTCGCCACACCGCTTCTGACTTTGGCCTTGAGTGACTCTTTGGCAGTTGTCAGCTGAGCCAGGTTTCCGCTTGCGACCATTTTGGGTGCAACCGTTGGAGACGCCTTGGCCGAGAGTGCAGCCTTTGGAGGCGCCTTGGCCGAGAGTGCAGCCTTCGCCCTGCCCGATGCGGGGGCGGGCTCGGCAGCTGGAGCGTCCAGGTGGATCCGCGGCCTGCCGGGCGCATTGACCGAGTCGGACCGCGCGGGCATGGCGGAGGGCTGTTCCGCACGGGCAGTCTGCCGAGGCAGTTGAGTGACATCGAGCCCTTTGGTATCGAGCTGAGCGATGCGGTCGGCAGCGCGACGGCGCCGCACGGCGTCCACCGATGGGGTCTTGGCTACGCGATCCAGAAGCTCTCGCGCCTTGGTCAGATCCCGCTGCTCCGCCGACCGCCGAAACATCATGTCGGCCCAGGCTGCCTCGATCCGGCGGAACTCACGCGACTGGCGGGCATTGCTGTCCGCGGGAAGCTCGGAGGCGGTCTCGTGAGCGGCGGCGAATTGGCCCTCATCGAATTGGCGCACAGCCAGCGCGAAGATCCGTGAGGCGCGGTCCACGCGCTCAGACACCATGCCTTGACCTGACCTGGATCTGTAGTGCACCGCCAGGGCAACCACACCAATAGCTCCGGCCGCACCCAGGACCAGCACACTAGCTCCGACCCGGGCGGATCTGGATAGAACCCGCTTGCCACCCGCCGACGGGCCGCTCTGCTTGGCCGCCAGAGCAAGCTGACGACTCTCGTCCGCTTCGAACCGATAGACCTCCCCGGCGCGAATGAACTTGAGCACCACGTCCCCGAGCTCGATGCTGTCGCGACTGTCTAGCAGCGCGCGACCGAGTTCGACTGCGTTGACTCGCACGCCGTTGGCGCTGCCGCGGTCGATGATCTCGTAGCGCCCGTCCTGCAGCGCCTGGATTTCGGCATGGACGCGACTCACTGAGCTGTGGTTCAGCGCAATGTCACAGTCTTCGCCCCTCCCTATGATCATCCGCGCGCTCACCAGCGGGAACTCGACGCCGGGCGTCGGACCCACGAGCATGACCAAGCGGTCCGGCTGGTCGAGCAGCGGCAGACTTGGGGGGCCGACCGACGCAGCCTCGGGCTGCGCACCCGGCGTGTCCGCGGCCTGGGCTTCATCGATCACTACGAGCTTGTAGTCGCCGAGCTGCAGGAGGTCGGCATGCCGTAGGCGATGCGACGAGCTGACGCGCGTACCGTTGACGAACGAGCCGTTGTAGCTGCCCGCGTCCTCGAGCAGCCACGAGTTCGAGTCACGGCGCAGCCGCGCATGCCGCCGCGAGATGTTGCGCTCCGTCAGCCGGACCGTGTTGTCCTCGGCTCTACC
>JAFGIS010000578.1 GCA_016929495.1 Polyangiaceae bacterium
CGGTCGCCTCATCGCGCTCAACGTCGCGGGGCTCGGCCTGAGTGTGGCGCTCGGATACGGCCTGTTGCGGCTTCGCGGCGGCAAGCGCTGAGCGGGCCGCCGCTGTGACGTCCATCGCCAAGGGGGTTGAGCGTGGCTGGGCTGGGCGGCCCACCAGGATCCGGGCCCGGCCGCGCGGGAAACCGGGGGAAACCGGCTTGACAGATGGCGGATGCAGATGTATGCGCATACTTGTGCGGACAACGCTCGTGATCGACGACCGACTGCTCCGGAAGGCCAAAGAGCAGGCGGCCAGTCGAGGCGTGACGCTGAGCGAGCTGGTGACGCAGGCGCTTCGCAGTCTTCTCGCAGAGCGCCCGCCGAGCCGTCGCCAGTTCGTGATGCCCACCTATGGGGGCAGCCAAGGCCCTGTGCACCACGAGCCGGCCGATTTCGCCACCGACTTCGAGCGTGACGACCGCGAAGCGCTTGGGCGGTGAGCGAATGCTGATGCCGGACGTCAACGTACTGGTCTACGCCCACCGAGAAGACGAGAGGGTCCACGACGCGTATCGGCTGTGGCTCGAGGAGCTGGTGAACGGCCCGGAGCCCTTCGCGCTGAGTGTCTTGGTCGCCGTGGGGTTCGTGCGCGTGGTGACGAACCCGCGGATCTTCGCCCATCCGACACCGCTCGCGTCCGCCCTGGCCGTCGTGGATGGGCTGGTCGCGTGCCAGCAATGCCGGGTGGTTGCGCCGGGCGTCGATCACTGGATGCGTGTGGCCGAGTTGTGCCGCGCCACGTCCGCGACGGCCAAGCTCGTCTCGGACGCACAACATGCCGCCGTGGCCATGGCCGAAGGCTGCACCTGGGTGACCCGCGATAGCGACTTCGCGCGGTTCGGGGCGCACGGGCTGCGTTGGCAGCACCTCGAGCTCGGCGGGTGAAGTCGGTCTTGCCGGGTTGCAGGGTTCGGGACAGAGGCATCGCTCAGAAAAGCGACAACCGGGCGTCGACCCTGGCCGAGACATGGATCGCTTCGACTCACGGCTTCGTGGGATCACTTTCTTGGTCCGGCCGCAAGACCGATGCTAGGAGTGTCTCGATGTCGAAAAGGGCGTTTCGTGCGTGTGGGCTGGCCGCGATCACGGCCGCGTTGCTCGTTGCCACCGCACAGGCACAGCAAGTGCCCCCGGCAGATGATCCCAAGGCGTTGTTCGAGGCCGGAGTCAACTACCTGCAGGAGAAGGGCGCACCCAAGTACGAAGAAGCCCTGGAGCTGTTTCGCGCCTGCTACACCAAGTCGGGCAATTTCCGCGCGCTGCTCCCGATGGGTATCTGCGAGCTGCATCTGGAACGCGACGGCGACGCGATCGCGCATTTCCAGCAATACTTGTCCCAAGGAGGCGCCGACGTCTCACCGGAGCTTCGCGCTCAGGCCGAACGGGACATCGCGACGCTGAGTGCCAGCCTGGTGCGCGTGACGATCCGCGTGGAGCCGGTCGGAGCGAGCCTCGTCGACGAACGGACGCCGGCTCGGGGAGCGACCATCGTCAACCGCTACGCTGTCACCGAGCCCACCCTCACGCTGGGCATCCACCCCGGTCAGCACAAGTTCACCATCACCAGTGACGACCGGGTGCCGAAGGAATGGAGCTTCGAGGCAGCGCCCGGTGCAACGCTCTCGGCGCAGTTTCGACTGGAAGCAACGGCACCCGCCAGTCCGCCGCCCCAGGAGTCGCCCGTACAAGCCCCCCGGCCCCCTGCGCCGGAGCAATCGAAGCCGCAAGCCGTGGACATCACGACCGGTGAGTACATCGGGCTCGCGGCCACGGGCGCGTTGCTGACCGGAGCTGTCGTCACCGGCCTGCTTGGACACAGCAAGCACAACGAGCTCCGGGACACCAACGACATGCGCCATGTGGATGAAGCCAATAGGCTGCACGACGAGACACAACGCTTGTACGTCGCGAACGGCATTCTGCTGGTTGGCGCCTTGGTGACGGGTGGCGCGACCGCGTACTTCCATTTTTCGCGCAAGAGCGAGCAACCCAGCGGCAGCAAGGTGAGTCGCCTCGATCACGATGGGCTCGGGCTGTGTTGGCAGCCCGAGCTGGCTGCGCAGGGCGGCAGGCTGACCCTATCCGGGGAGTTTTGAACGATGCGCGCGGCAGAATCGGCAAGTCCCCACATCGCCGTCGGACTCGCGTCCGTGGCCATGGTCGCGTGCCTTCTGATCGATCCGATCCCGGACGTGAAGCTCCCGCCGGAAGGCGGAGCACCAGGGCTCAGTGGGGCGCCCGCGGGCGCTGGACTCGACCATACGCCAGCGGGGGCCGCTGGGGACGCGGCGACCGCAGGCGCGACGGCCGCCGGAGGCACCACGGCGGTGGGCGGCTCTGCCGAGGCAGCCACCGCAGGCGCGCGACACACGCAAGGCGGAGCAGCAGGAACAACGGGCGCGGTGGGCGGTGCATCCAGCGTCGGTGACACCGCGGGACAGGGCGGCGCATCCGGAGCGGCCGGAAGCAACATGGACCCATCCTCAGGCCACGGCGGAACAGCAACGGCCACAGCCGGGACCGCGGGCGTCAGCGCTTCCGAGGCCGCAGATGCAGGAACGGCCGGGACACACCCCGCTGGCGGCCACGCCGGCGCAGACACAGGCGGCGCGTCATGGGGAGGCACGGCTGGCGCTGGGCAACCGACCGGAGGCAAACGGCCCTGCGTGCTCGACCAGTCGCGATTCGATTCGTGCGTGCTCGGCTGAGCCGGAGGAACAACATGAGGATCCACATCGATCTCAACGTGCCTGGGTGGACCAAGTGGCTGGTGGCCGGCGTGGCCATTGGCGTCGTGCTCGGCGTGGGCGGAGCGCGAGTGTATGCCGACACGGTCGACGTGAAGACCGACTGGCAGCCCGGCGACACGCTTGCCGCCGACGACCTGAACGCCAACTTCGCGAGCCTCAAGGCTGCCATCGACCAGCTCAAGCACCCCGACTGCCCGGAGGACTACGTCCTGGACACGAGCGCCCAGGACAGAGTGCTCTGCACCAAGGGTCCCGACGAAGTGGTCAAGGTGGGCACCGGGGGCTCCGCGTTTTGGATCGACCGGTACGAAGCCACGATCTGGGGCAACACGAATGCCACTGGCGCCCAGTATGGTCTTTCGAGCGCGACGGAGTACCCGTCCACGTTTCCGGACAACGGTGAATACACGTCGCCGCTGTATGCGCTGAGTGTCAGCGGCAAGAAGCCGTCGACGTACATGACGTGGTTTCAAGCGCAGGCAGCATGCCGGCTGAGCGGAAAGCGCCTGCCCACGGGCGAGGAGTGGCTCATGGCTGCGCTGGGTACGCCCGATCCGGACGCGCACTCGGGTGAAGGGGGCTTCTGCGTCACCGACGCGAGCGGCCCGCGCAATACCGGAGGCGCCAGCGCCTGCGTGAGCCGATGGGGGGCCGAGGACATGATCGGCAATGTCTGGGAGTGGACGGCGGAGTGGTATCTGGCGCCCGGAGACGGCACCGTTCCCGACGCCACGTGGACGCGTGCCACGTTCAGAGGGGATGGGACATCGAACGTCGTGTCGTCTGCGCACGACGGGGACGGTTGGCATGTTGGTCTGCCCGTTGCGGTGCTGCGCGGGGGCAGGTGGGCCAACGGGGCCCGGGCCGGGCGCTTCGACATGGGCATGGACGCCGCGCCTTCGTATCCCTACTATGCAGCCGGCCTACGCTGCGTTCTCACGCGGTGATCGAACTTGGGGACGCTGACGCGTCGATGCTCCAACTCCGTCGGAGTCCTCTGCAAATGACGCATTTGCGTTCATCGGCGACGGCGCAATTGACAACGGCGCGGGCCAGACTCGGTGACTCGTCGACCGCACCGCGACCAACGGGCCAAACCTGATCACTGTCCCAGGCATTGCCGCGACCGTCACCGACCATGCGCGAGTTTTCGAGCTCGACTGGGTCCAAGTGGTGTTATCTAGCTTCGTGGAAGGAGCGTTCGTTGTTCGTCATTCCGAAGCATCTGCATGCCATCTGGGTTGGCCCTCCCCTGCCGGAGATCTACGCGGAGTTCATGGCTGGCTGGCGGGATTTGCACCCTGACTGGGAGTTCACCCTGTGGGGCCAAGACAAGCCGCTCCCTCCGATGATCAATCAGGCTCTCTATGAGCAGACTGACCGTTTCTGCCCGGGGCCCGAGGGTGGCCAGTTCCGGTCGGATGTCGCTCGGCTCGAAATCCTCTACCGATTTGGCGGCGTCTACATCGACACCGATTTCGAATGCCGGAAGCCGCTCGATCCTCTCTTGGACGACGTCGAGTGCTTCGTCGCGTGGGTGACGGACGAATGGCTGAACAACGCCATCATGGGCTCTGTACCCGGCCATCCCTTCGTCAAACGTCTGATCGACAACATGCCGGCCAACGTGGAAGCCGCCAGGAAGGGGTCAAGACCCAATCGCATGACCGGTCCTCGCTACCTGACTCCGCTGTGGCGCGCCCATCCGGAGGGCGTGACCGTGTTTCCGAAGGAATACTTCTACGAGATAATCTGGACCGAACTTGAGCGCCTCACCGAGCCACCGCATCCCGCGGAATACGCGCGGCACTACTGGGGCAATAGGCATCGGCACCTGGGCCTGACGCTGCCAAGAGCGCCGCGCGTCTTGCCTTCCCCTTGAGACGCAGAGCGACCTCGACAGCCAGAGCCTACGCCCCGGTTCTGAGCGCCGCGCCCGGAGCGCAGGATTGACGTACCTGGACGCTCGGCGAGTGAATCCGGTCTTGCGGGGTGACGGGCTTCAGAAACGCCCGATCAGGCCCATCCCCCGTGCGCCGAGCTCGGGTCGGACCGACACCTGCTGCCCCACGTTCCAGCGAAGCTCCGGAGCCTGACCTTGAGCCGGCGCCGATCCGCTCGGATCTGACACGAGCGCGTACACCCCCACCGCTGCGCCGAGCACGCCGACCCCGAACGCCACGTCCGAGACCCTCGCCAGCGTGAGCGCGCTCGAACGTTCCGATGTGTACCCTCGGTCGCACACGTCGCCACCATGGCAATACTCGTCGCGCAACGACGAGGTCTTGGCCCACGACCAGATCCCAGTGACCGAACCTACGACCACGCCCGCTGCTCCGGCTCCGAAACCTACGTACGCGAGCAGTGGGATCGGGCGGCGTGGCTCGGCATCGCGCATGGGCGGCGCGGGCACAGGCGCCGGAGCTGGCGCCTCTGTCGCAACCGGCGGCTCGTTCGGCAGCTCTACACTTCGCAGCGCAATCTCGACCTCGGTCTGCCTTGACTCGGGCACTTCGCGCTCGACCTGCGCGGGCTCGTAGCCATCGGCCGTCGCCGAGATCGTGTGCGTGCCCGGATTGACCCTGCGCGTGACAGGACCGGCGCTCGGCGGCAGAGCCTCTTGGTCCAGGGTCACCTGGACCTGGGTCTCTGGCCCGACTCCCGGAAAGCTCACCAGCAGGGTGGGTATGCGTTGCTCAAGCTGCTCGGCCAGGAGCTGGGCCCTCTGGCGCGCCTCGGCCTGTTGGGAACGCTCCTGCGGAGCCGGGCCGAGGCCGCTCACTTCCCTCGCCTTGTTCTGCGCTTCGATGAGCTGGCCCAGCTGCTCCAGGGCCTTGGCCACGCCGAGCCCCGTGGTGGGCAGATGCATGATCTCGTCCGCAGCCTGGTAGAGGCGAAGCGCCTCGGCGTAGTGCCCGACATCGAACTCCTGGAGCGCCCGTTCGTAGGACCTGCGCGCCGACTGGATCTCCGCCTTGCTCTGAGCCCACGCGCCACGGCTCGTGACCAGGACCAGAGCCAGCAGGAGCGAGCCCAGCCACCACCGCCTGTTCGCTTCGTTCATCGGTTTGTCTCACCTTCTGCCAACGGACCTAGAACCCAGGATCTCTCACGGGCGCTGTGATCGTTTTCGGGCGCTCGGCAGTCTTTGGAGCAGGAGCAGGCGCGCTCACCGACCCTCGAGCAGATACACGAGGGCGAGGGCGCTGTGGCGCAAGTCCGCCTGTCTGCCGCTCTGGCGCACGCGCCCCTCCGTCTTCTGTCGGCGCCGGCGTAGCGACAACGGCGATGGCGGGCGCTTGTGCCTGTCCTTCAGGTCGAGGCGACTCGATGTTCGCCGCCGCAGGCGGTGCACTGCTCGGCGTGGGCTCTGGCATCCGCTGCACCACCGCCGCGGGCTTGGACGCGGACGCGGCGCTGCTCACCGCGGGCTCGGGCCCAGCCGTTGGCGCCACGGGCTCGGACAAGAGCCACCAGCCGAGCACCCCGAGGCCGACCACGAGCGCTGCTGCCGCAGCCGCGAACCCGACACGCCGACGCGCTCGGTTACCCCGTGACCTGCCGTGCGCCGTCGAGCTCGCAGGCGTCAAGGTATCACCCCCGGGCGCCTGCGTCCCGGGACGCGCCGAGCCCCGTTCACCCGGGGCAGCCGAGCCCGTTGCCCTTGCCAGGGCGTCGGCAAAGGTGTCGCCCAGCTCACGGGCGGATCCGAAACGCGCTGAGGGCTCGTGCGCCAGCCCGCGCGCAACCCACGCGTCCGCTGCCGGTCCGAGCTCGTGGCGGAGCTGCGTCGGCTCGGGATACCGCCCCTCGTTGATGTTGATGAGGAGGTCTCCGAGCGTCTCACCGAGGAAGGGCCACCTGCCGGTGAGCGCGCGATAGGCGACCACGGCGAGCGACCACAGATCGGAGCGGAAGTCCACGTGCCGCGTGCTTTTGACCTGCTCCGGGCTCATGGTAAACGGCGTCCCGAGCATGTCGCCGCTGGAGGTGAGGCCGTGATCGAGCTCGGTGTGGCGTTTGGCAATGCCGAAGTCGAGCACACGGACGAACGGCGCGCCCTCTTCGTCCGAGACCAGGAGATTCTCGGGCTTGATGTCCCGATGCACGACGCCGAGCCGGTGCGCCGCGGCGAGCGCGCGCGCTGTCTGGACCACGATCTCGCGCACGAGCTCGAGCGGCAGGGGGTCCTGGCGGCGCAGCATGCTGCCCAGGTCCTCGCCTTTGACCAGCTCCATGGTGATGAACGGCAGGCCGTCCGCGCTGACGCCGTGATCGAAGACGCGGACGACGTGCGGGCTGGACAGCTGTGCCGCCGCCTGAGCCTCACGCTCGAAGCGCGCGCGTGCGTGCTCGCTCGAGACGAGCTCGGGGCTCATGAACTTGACCGCCACCTCGGTATTGAGCGTCAGGTGATGCGCAGCCCACACGCTGCCCATGCCCCCTTGTCCGAGCGGGCGAGTCAGACGCCACCGGTCCGCGATGAGGGTGCCGGGCTGCACGGTGGAGTCAGGCTATCACAGGCGCTCGGTTGGCACGAGGGTTGCCGATGGGCAAGCCCTTGGCGCGCTCGAACGGGGTGAACAGGTCGTCCCCGGGCAGGTAGTGGTTCACCTTGTCGCACGCGCCGGCGCCGCTCGCGAGGATCGTCCGAATCAACGCGCGCACCGGCTCTTCCGGCAGACGCCGGACGAGCAGCGCATCGAGGATCTGGTGGTCGATCGAGGGGAAAAAGCGCTGGACGTCGAGCTTGAGCACGAACGGGTATTCTCGCGAAAGGGCCGTGTAGCGGTCTACCGCACGATGCGTGCCGCGGCCGCGAAGGCACGCATAGGTGTGGGCAATGAATCCCCTTTCGAAGAAGGGTTGGATCACGTTGCACAACGCATGCTGAACGACGCGGTCGGCAAACGGAGCGGCGGCGATCAGACGGGGCTTGGGCCGGGTGATGCTGAAGGTGCGGTGCGGCGCCGGCCTGTAGGTCTGCTCACGCAGGGCGTCACGCAGCAGGAGCAGGTTCCTTTCCCGCTCGAGTTCGAACGCCAGCACCGCGTGCCGCCAGCGTTTGTGCCGGGCTGCCTTGCGGTACGCGAGCAGGAGGTTTTCGAACGAACAGATGGATTCCCATGCCCGACGAAGGCTCTTCATGATGGTCGCGTCCGCTGGCACCGCAGGCGCCCCTCATCCCTCTAGCCCCATTGCGCCCGAGAAATCCATCTCGACCAGGGCTCCGCCCTGGACCCGATCGAAACACGAGAAACGAACTACAATACACGACATGCGCCTACATACGTTATTGCGGGGCGCAGCAACGGAAGCCAACGTCGTTGCTCCTGTAGAGGCGGCTGTAGCCGTAGGCGAAGGCGCACCACAGGTCGCTGCCGACGAGGTAGAACGAGCCGCCGCGCAGGCGACAGTAGTCCGATTGGCCGGTCTGTCCATCGCACGAGTCTTCCCACTCCCAGACATTGCCGGACAGGTCGAACACTCCCTCGTAGCCAGTGCCGCCAGCCGCCTGGCAGCCGTTCAGGGTTCCCACCTCGACCGTTTCGTCCGCGCCGTAGTCGTACCCGTTGCACGCATCGCTGTCGTAGCCGTCGCCGTACGGATACTCGCTGACACCTCCGGACGAGCACGCCGCGTACCACTGGCTCTCGGCCGCGTCGGCGTAGTCGGAATAGGGATTGGTGCCGCCGCCTCGATTGCCGCACAGCCGCTTGCCCACCCCCTGGCAGTACGCGTACGCATCGCACCAGTCCACGCACACCACCGGGTAGTCCGCCCTTGCCGCCGGGTCCCAATCGCACGTCGGAGCAACACTCGTGTTCCACGAAGAGCACTCGGCTGGCTGCGCTGGCAGCGACGACCCGAGCGTGCCGAGCCACGCGTTGTACTGTGCCTGCGTCACCTCCGTGCTGTCGATGTAGTAGCCCTCCGGCATCCTCACCATCGTCGGTCCCCCGGAAGGAGCCTCGCACCCATCATCGGCGTTCGGCGCCAAGGGATGCTCGATATTCCAGTGACCCTCGGCGCAGCTGGACGTGCAAACGCCGTCCTCGCAGGTCCGCGTTGCCACGTTCGTGCTCGAACACGCTCGCCCCTCGGCCCCGCAGTGCTCCACGTTCGTCGCGAACACCACCTCCTCGCACCCGTCGTCCTCCGCCGGCGCCGCCGGTCGGCTCACGTTCGCGAAGCCATTGTCGCAGTCCGACGTGCATACCCCGGCCTCACACGTCCGTGTTGCCACGTTCGTGCTCGAACACGCTCGCCCTGGCGCTCCGCAGTCGTCCGCGTTCGTCGCGATATCGAGCTCGCACCCGTCGTCCTCGGCCGGCGCCGCCGGTCGACTCACGTTCGCGAAGCCCTCGCTACACTCCGAGGTGCACACCCCGACGTCACACGCCCGCTCGGCCACGTTCGCGCTCGAACACGCTCGCCCCTCGGCCCCGCAGTGCTCCACGTTCGTCGCAAACACCACCTCGCATCCGTCGTCCGGCTCCGGCGCCGGGGGTCGGTTCAGGTTCACGCTCCCGGTCTTGCAGCTCGATGTGCACACACCTCCCACGCAATGCACTTCGTCCACTCTTCCCCCGGTGACGCACGCTCTGCCGCACCCGCCGCAATGGCTCGGGTCCTTCAAGATCTCTGTCTCACAGCCATCGTCAGGATCGCTCCCTTCCGGTTGATAGCAGTTGCCCCAACCTGCCCGACACTGGGACACGCACAGTCCGTCTTCGCACTGCCGAGTCGCCACCTGATCCATCGTGCACGCTCGCCCGCATTGGCCGCAGTGGTCTCGATTGGACTCCAAGTCCACGCACTCGTCGCCGCACATCGTGCAGCTTTCCGTGCTCCCGGCCGTGCCCGCGCTGCCGCCCGCCCCTGGTTCCAAGCCGCCTGTGGCTCTGCCGCCCGTGTCCCCGCCGGCCGTGCCTCCGCTCGCTCCCCCCTCGCCCTCCGAGCCAGCGGCCCCTGCCACTCCGCTCGCCCCGGCTTGCACACCGGCTTCAGCTTGGCCGCCCGTATCCCCTCTGGCTCCTCCTTCGCCCTCCGAGCCCCCGGTCCCCGCCGCTCCGCTTGCCCCTGCTTGCACACCGGCTTCAGCTTGGCCGCCCGTGTCCCCTCTGGCTCCCCCTTCGCCCTCCGAGCCCCCGGTCCCCACCGCTCCGCTCGCCCCTGCCTCCAACCCGCCCGTGGCTCTGCCGCCTGTGTCACTTCCAGCTTCGCCGCCTCCGCGCCTACCGCCACTGGCTCCTCCTTCGCCCTCCGAGCCCCCGGTCCCTCCCGCGCCGCCCTCGCCGCCTCCATCCTCGCTCTTCGGACGCAGGTCACTGAGCCCGCTGAGCTCCTCGCACGAAACCAGCGCCAACACGGCCACGGTCCCTACGACAGCACATCCCAAACGCGATCGCATTGTCCGCTCCTTGACCTGTCGCGCCCTCTTGTGCGCAGTGCGCGGCGCTTCCATCGCGCACAGACGCTAGCATCGTTGCGCGGATCTACCAAGATGCACCAGGAGGGCTATTCCGGCCGGACACACCTCCCAGCTGAAATGACCCGCGCCCCCGGAACCGATATCCCGCAGCCGAGCGACCCGTCCCGTCCGAACGACCCTGAGCCCATACAACCGATCGACGCCTGCATTCAGATCGTGACGGGCCCTGGCGACTGGCCGCCGCCTCGCCACCCCTTCACGAGCGGAGCCTCCCGGCGTTGCGGGCTCGCGCCGAACAAGGCCGGCCAAAAACCCACGATCCCTACCTCTTGGCCCACCCATCGCGCGTTGTCACGCATCTTGCTTCGGCCCCCGACGTGCCCTCGCAGCTGCATGAAGTCCTCGTGAGCTTTTTCCAGGAACGCCCCGAGCTCGCCCCGCTGCTGCTCCAGCAGTCCCTCGGTCTCGAGCTGCCCGCGTACACCGAGGTCAGGGTCGAGTCGGCGACGCTGAGCGCTGCTCTGCCCACCGAGTACCACGCCGACGTCGTCGTGCTCCTCTGCGACGGCAGGCCCGTGCTCGGCATCGTCATCGAAGTACAGCTTCTCCCAGACCCCCGCAGACGCTTCACCTGGCCTGCCTACGTCATGAGCCTGCGCTCGCGCTTCGAGTGCCCCTGTTGCCTCTTGGTCGTCAGCCCGAGCACCGACACCGCGCGCTGGCCAAGCTGCCCATCGACACGGGACCCTGCGGGCCTTTCTCACCTTTCGTGGTCGGTCCGGACGGCATTCCCGTGGTCACCGACGAAACGCTCGCCAGACACTTCCCCGAGCTCGCGGTCCTGTCGGTGATGGCCCACGGTCACGCCGACGTCGTGACGGCCCTGGCCGTGGCCGAGATCGCTGCGGCCGTGGCGCTCGGGTTGGAGAGCGACAAGCAAGCGCTATACTTGGACCTCATCGAGACCGCTTTGGGCGACGCTGCCAGAAAGGCTTTCCAGATGCTCCCCCAGAACTACCAGTTCCAGGGTCCCAGCTACCGATTGGGCAAAACCGAGGGTCGCGCCGAGGGTCGAACCGAGGGGCGAGCCGAGGGCAAGGCCGATTCCGTTCTGGTCGTCCTCGAGGCTCGCGGCATCGTCGTCACGGATGAGCAACACCGCCAGATCCTCGAGTGTGACGACCTCGAGCGGCTCGGTGTCTGGCTACGCAAGGCAGCCACGGTGGCCGACGCGAGCGAGCTGTTCGAGTCGTGACGCGGGCGGCTCGGCCTCGGCCGGATCGGCGTCTGTATTGAATGGGCTTCATCATGACTACCGACGGGTGGCCCGACTGGCGGATGATGCCAGCACAAGCGACGAGATTGCGCAACGGTGGTCAGATCATGGTAGACTCGAGAACTTGGAAAGCAGCTCGGAGATGGGTTGGTAGGTTGCGGAGATGCCTCGCCGGGAACGGGTTCGATGGAGCTGGCTGGTGGCACTTGTGGGGCTGCTGGCGGCCTGGGGATGCGCGGGGCCTGCCACGCGAAACGTCGCCACCACACCGACCGTCGCACCGAGCGCCGAGCCGGAGAGCGAAACGGCACCGACCCCCTGCGAGCTCGCAGCCGAGCAACGCGAGCGGGTGCCGGGGTTGCTCGAGCAAGGGAAGCTCGATCGAACGCTCCGGGTGATCGCGAAGGCGAACGCGCTGTGCACCGCAGAGCGCGCGAAGACCTGGGGAGCCGAGGTCACAACCCTTGCTGAGATCGGGCAGTACACCGAGGCGCGGAAGCTGGCAGCTGAAATCGCAGCGTCGGACGCCGAGCTCGAGACGAAGCGCGCGGCGAAGGCGGCGCTGGCGGTCGTCGAGCAGCGCGACGTTGCGTTCGCGGACACCGACGAGGCCAAGGCGGAGATGACAGAGCTGTACGACGCTGCGCTGAAGGCAGCTGCCGCCCACGAGCAAGAGAAGGCGAAGCAGCTGTTCCTGGCAGCGTGGGACAGCTGGCGACCGAACGGGCAGGCGCTCTACGCCGCTGGGCGGGAGGCGCTAGCGCTTGGCGACTCCGCGCAAGCGCAGCGGCTCTTCGACCGTGCGGTGGTGGACCTCGAGCGAGCGACGGGCGCGACGACGCGGCTCGACACGCCCAATGGGTTCGAGGAAACCGAAGACGTTGCTTGGTCGCCGGATGGCCGATGGCTGGCGGTCGCGGACCGGAAATCCATCGTGCTCATGGACTCGGTCACGGGGCGAGAGGTACGGCGTCTCGAAGGGCATTCGAGCCTTGTACGCTCGGTCGCGTTCAGCCCCGACGGCAAGACCCTCGCTTCGGGATCTCGGGGCCAGAGCATCCGGCTCTGGCAGGTGAGTAGCGGGCGGGTGCTGCGCACTCTCGAGAGGCGTTTGGGTGAGGTGAACTCGGTCGTCGCGTTCAGCCCCGACGGCAAGGCCCTCGCCTCGGGCTCTGGAGACAACACAGTCCAGCTCTGGGAGGTGAGTAGTGGGCGGGTATTGCGGACGCTCCAGGGGCATTCGGGCGTTGTGACCTCGGTCGCGTTCAGCCCCAACGGCAAGACCCTCGCTTCGGGATCTGCGGACCGAAGTATCCGGATCTGGGAGGTAGGCAGCGGGCGGGTATTGCGCACTCTCCAGGGGCATTCGGGCGTTGTGACCTCGGTCGCGTTCAGCCCCAACGGCAAGACCCTCGCTTCGGGATCTACGGACGAGAGTATCCGGATCTGGGAGGTAGGCAGCGGGCGGGTGTCGCGGACGCTCCAAGGGCGGCATTTGGACGTTGTGACCTCGGTCGCATTCAGCCCCGATGGCAAGACCCTCGCTTCAGGGTCTCGGCACTCCATGGTCCGACTCTGGGAGGTGAGGAGCGGGCGGGTATTGCGCACTCTCCAGGGGCATTCGCTTGAGGCGACCCGGGTTGCGTTCAGCCCCGACGGCAAGACCCTCGCTTCGGGATCTCGGGACGAGGGCATCCGGCTCTGGCAGGTGAGTAGCGGGCAGCTGCTGCGGACGCTCGAAGGACATTCGGGCTACGTGACCTCGGTCGCGTTCAGCCCCGACGGCAAGACCCTCGCTTCGGGGGCTTCGGACAACACAGTCCGACTCTGGCAGGTGAGCAGTGGACGGGTATTGCAGACGCTCGAGGATCATTCGAATGCCGTGACCTCGGTCGCCTTCAGCCCCGACGGCAAGACCCTCGCTTCGGGGGCCTGGGACGACACAGTCCGGCTCTGGCAGGTGAGTAGCGGACGGATGCTGCGATCTCTCAAGGGGCATTCGGGCTATGTGACCTCGGTCGCCTTCAGCCCCGACGGCAAGACCCTCGCTTCGGGGGCTTGGGACAACACAGTCCGGCTCTGGTATGTGAGTAGCGGGCAGCTGCTGCGGACTCTCGAAGGACATTCGGGCTACGTGACCTCGGTCGCGTTCAGCCCCAACGGCAAGATCCTCGCTTCGGGATCCTACGACCAGACTGTCCGGCTCTGCGAGGTGAGTAGCGGGCAGCTGCTGCGGACTCTCGAACGGCATCCGAGAGTTGTGTCCTCGGTCGCGTTCAGCCCCAACGGCAAGATCCTCGCTTCGGGGGATTGGGACAACACAGTCCGGCTCTGGGAGGTGAGTAGCGGGCGGGTGTTGCGAACTCTCGAAGGGCATCGGGACATCGTAGAGTCGGTAGCGTTCACCCCGGACGGCAAGACCCTCGCTTCGGGGGCTTCGGACAACACAATCCGGCTCTGGGAGGCGAGTAGCGGGCAGCTGCTGCGGACTCTCGAACGGCATCGGAACCCCGTACAGTCGGTAGCGTTCACCCCGGACGGCAAGACCCTCGTCTCAGGGGAGTCTGACGCAGTGCGCCTCTGGGACCCAAGCTCCGGAAACGAGCTCCTCGCCCTCCGCGTCATCCACGACACCGACGCCGGCTACGCCTTCACCCCCGACGGAGCAATCGAGGTCGTCGGTACCAAAGCCGACGACGCCCGCGAGTACCCCGTCTGCCGCATCGGCCCCATGACGTACCCCTTCGACCTCTGCGCCGAGCGCTTCGAGGTGCCAGGGTTGTTAGCGAAAGTGCTGGCGAAAGATGCGTCGTACCGGGAGCCGTAGGCGGACCCGGGCATCGAGGTCACCTCCCTCAACCGGTTGGCAGACGAGCTCGAAGACGAGGCGGTGCTCGACACGATGCGGGCTCGGCGATGATCGTCCCGGACGTCAATCTGTTGCTATACGCAGAGATCGACGCGTTCCCGCTGCACCCATCCGCCCGGCGCTGGTGGGAGGACCTGTTGAACGGAGACCGTCCGGTCGGGATCGCACCGGTGTGTCTGTTTGGGTTTCTCCGTTTGGCCACCAACCGGCGCGTTTTCCTCGAGCCGCTGTCCGTGGACGACGCAATCGGTCGCGTACGGCGCTGGCTCGGACAGCCGGTCGTGAGCTACCTGGTCCCTGGGAGTCGACATCTCGAAATGGCCTTCCGCCTGCTCGGGCAGCTGGGGACCGGCGGGAACCTGACCACGGACGTTCAGATCGCAGCATATGCCCTCGAGCACAGCGGCGAGGTCTGGCGACGCTCGGAAGCTCGGGCGTCTCAGGCGTCACGCCTGGGCCGTGAGGGGAGATCCGACGACCCCGACCTCACACGCTCGGCCTTTCTGACGGCCTCACAGCAAGGCATCATGATGGACGCTATTCCTTCTCCCGCAGCGCCGCCCTGAGGGCCCGAACGGCGGCCCCTTGGCTCGGCTCCATCATACATCGTGTAACGAGCGCGGGGTCGAAGGCGGGCAGAAGTTCGCTCCCCGGAAGCTCCCGGTACCTTTCGCCCTCTAGCCGGAAAAACCGGAGGGTTCCTCGTTCGTAGGTCCACACTTCGCGAACACCGAGCTTGCGATAGATTTCTAGCTTGTCGATCCCGCCGCCAGTCCAGATGACTTCGATCGCTAGATCAGGTCGATCATCGTCCCCGCTCGGAACGCGACCCAGTGTGTAGCATTCGTCCGGTTCCGCCCCGCGCTCTTCTTCGCTTTTCTTGAGCGTCCAGGAACCATAGCCCTCGAGCTCGATGCCGGTTTCGTCCGCCCATGCCTCGAGCAGGCGCGCGAAACGCGTCTTGTCATCTTCGTGGTAGCGGGACGCTGACATCAATTCCAGCTGCCCTTCGAGATAGGTGATGCGCGGAACGCTGCGGTCTCCCCGCATGGCGAGCAGCGCCTCGTACTCCCGCCAGCTCACGTCTCGCAAGTACACGAAGTGGTCCGTCGTATGCGGGTCCGGCGGCGTCTGTAATCTCGGCGCGCCGGTCACACCCGACAGGCTAGCACTGCGCGGAGAGGCCTCCATTTTCCGCGAGGGACGCGTGGCCGAGCACGTTCTCCTTGGCCTCTTCGCATGACATCGAATCACCTGTTCGGCTGACCAGTGTTTCCGTGATTCTAGGAACCGGCAGACAGCGCGGAACGGGGAGACCGGAGGCAATTCCGTAGCCGGCCGCCCCCCGAACCCCTGCGACGCCTCCCCCAAATAACGCGCGCCCCCGGGACCCAGATCCCGGAGGCGAGCGAACATACCCGTCCGAAAAACGTCGAGACCGCCGAGGCTATCCGTTCTGGCGGCGCTGGAAAGCTGGAACGTCCCAGTCGTCAAGCATCGGCTGGGCTGGGAAAACAATGCGATCGCGAACCTGCGGTCCGCCGCTCATCGTCTCGCGCGACACGGGCGCTGACGCGGGGCCGACGCCGACGGTGCGCCGCACCTGCACGGGCAGCATCTCCGAGGGGCGCGCCTCGGCCGGGCGCGACATCACCGAGCGCGCCGAGACCGGAATGGCATTGGCGGGGCTTCGCCGTACCTCGCGCGTCAGCTCGATCGGGATCTCGTCCGCCAGCTGGTCGAATCCGGTCGCGATGACCGTCACCTTGAGCACGTCTGCCATGTTCTCGTCGACGCTGGCGCCGAAGATGATGTTCGCATCCTCGTGAGCCTGCTCCTGGATCAGAGAAGCTGCCTCCTGGATCTCCTTCATCTTCATGTCGGCCCCGCCGACCACGTTGATGAGCACGCCCGTGGCGCCTTCCACGGAAATGTCGTCGAGCAGCGGCGAGGCGATCGCTTGCTCCGCGGCGAGCCGGGCACGCCCCTCGCCCTTGGCACAGCCGGTCCCCATCAGCGCGCGCCCCATCGCGGACATCACGGTGCGCACGTCGGCGAAGTCGACGTTGACGATGCCGTCGAGCGTGATCAGATCGCTGATGCCCTTGACGGCCTGGAAGAGCACCTCGTCCGCCTTGCGGAAGGCCTCGACGAACGTGAGCTCGTCGTCGGCCAACATGATGAGCTTCTCGTTGGGGATGGTGATGAGCGTGTCGACGTGCTCGCTCAGCATCGCCAGGCCCTGTTCGGCCCGCCTCGCGCGCTGACGTCCTTCGAAGACGAAGGGCTTGGTGACCACGCCCACGGTCAGGGCGCCCTCTTCGCGCGCCAGCTGGGCGATCACCGGCGCCGCTCCGGTGCCCGTACCGCCGCCCATGCCGGCGGTGATGAACACCATGTCCGCACCCTGGATGCACTCCTTGAGGCGTGTGACGTCCTCGAGGGCCGCCTTGCGGCCGCGCTCCGGATCGGCGCCCGCGCCGAGCCCGCGCGTGACGCTGGCGCCGATGGCGACCTTCTCGGCCGCTGCATTGGCGTTGAGCGCCTGCGCATCGGTGTTGACCGTGACGAACTCGACCCCTTCCAGCCCGAAATGCACCATCGTGTTGATGGCGTTTCCGCCGGACCCGCCAATGCCTACGACTTTGATGCGCGCTTGATACTGCGGGGTCTCGTCGGCAAACTCGATCGAGAAAGTCATCGTCCAGCCTCCCGGGCTTCGTGAGTGGGACCGTCACGCCTCAGAGGCTCCGGGCTGCCTGACCCGTACTCGAGCCCTTGCGACGTTCGGTCCTGTGGTGGTTCGGTTGGGTCTTGCTCGTGTCGGTGTTACTGAAGTACTAAGCTAAGCGGCTGGTCTCAGAACGCTGCTCTGAGCCAGTTCCAGAATCCGGATTTCGCGCCCTGGGCGGCGGTGCGCTCGGCGGCCCGTTCGGGCAGGGCAGCCGCGTCTTCGCGCCCCTCGCTCTCGGCCAGGCGCTGGGCGCCGTAGCGGACCAGGCCGACGCCGGTCGCGTACTGCGGGCCCTGAACGAGCTGGACGATGCCTTTGATGCCCACCGGGAAGCCCAGGCGGACCGGCATGCCGAGCACCTCCTCGGCGCACTCGACCATGCCCTCCATCAGGGTGGCTCCGCCCGTCAGCACGCAGCCGGAGCTCAGCTGCTCGAGCAGTCCGGTCTCTTCCATGCGACGCCGAGCCTCGCTGAAGATCTCTTCGACCCGCGGTTCGATGATGTCGCTGAGCAGGCGCCGGGCCACTCGCCGCGGAGAATGACCGCCGACGCCCGGCACCTCGATCTCCTCGTCGTCGGAGATCATCCGTCCCAGGGCGCAGCCGGAGTTGCGCTTGAGGCGCTCGGCCTCGGCCATCGGAGTCCGGAGGCCCGCCGCGACGTCGCTGGTGATGCTGTTGCCCCCGGCCGGGATGACACTGGTGTGGGTAATACCGCCATCGGCATACAGCAACAGGTCGGTGGTACCGCCACCCATGTCGATGACCGCGACGCCGATTTCCTTCTCGTCTTCGCTCAGCACCGCGTCCGCGCTCGCCAGCGGCTGCAACACGACGTCGGCGACGCTCAGGCCACAGCGTTCAACGCAACGAATGACGTTCTGGACGCAGGAGGTCGCGGCCGTCACCAGGTTCACTCGGACCTGCAGTCGCACGCCGCTCATGCCGATCGGGTCACGAATGCCGTCCTGGTTGTCGACGATGTATTCCCTGGGCAGCGCATGCAGGATCATGCGGTCGGCGTCGACCGGGATCGCCCGGGCGCCTTCGAGGACCCGGTCCAGGTCGGCGCGAGTGACCTCCCGGCCGGAAATGGCGCACACGCCGTCGGAGACCTGGCTTCGCACGTGGCTGCCGGCGACACCGGCGTAGACCGTATTGATCTCGACACCCGCCATGGTCTGCGCCGCGTCGATGGCCTCCCGGATCGAACGTACGGTCCACTCGATGTTGCTGACGACGCCCTTGCGCAGGCCGCGACAAGGCACGTTGCCGAGACCCAGAATCGTGATGCCGTCGGCGTCGACCTCGCCGACCACCGCCGACACCTTCGTGGAGCCGAGCTCGAGCCCCACGATGACTTCAGGAGCCGTGATGGCTTTTCTCATGGCTTTACCGTCGTCTGATGGGCAGGCGCCTGTCCTGGGGGCCCGCCGCTCGAGACTCGACCGACGCTGCCATGCACCCTGCTCGAAGGCCAAGTTTTCACGCTGCAGGTCATTTGAGCCTCGCCACCACGCGTTCGGGGTGCGCTTGGTTGTCAAGAAACACGATCTCGGGAAGCCTGCGCTGGGCCTGTAGGCGCCCGATCACTCGCGCGGCCATCATCAGCTTCTTCTGCCAGCTCCCCGCTCCGAGCTCGAGGGCGATGCCGGCCTTGCCCACCATGAGCGTCACCTGGCCTGACGGACTGAGATGGACCTCCTGGGGCGGATGGATGCGACTGAGCTCGATGCGCTCGTACTGCCGGAGCACCTCGAGCGCGCGCGAGAGACGCTCCCGTTCTCGAGTCGCGTCTCGAGCCAGATTGGCCAGGGAGACACCGGTCACGAAAGGCAGGTCGTGGGGGTCGCCCGGTTCGATGGTCTTGAACGGCAACCCGTCCGGCGACACGAGGTACGGCCGCTCTTCGATAACCGCGATCGCCCGCGCCTCGCGCTCGGCGATGTCGATCCTGACCCCGTCGGGCAGCTGGTGGCGCACCTTGGCCTGCACGATCCACGGGTCACCGAGCAGCTTCTGTTCGGCCCGGTCGATGTCGACTCGAAACAGGTTCTGGCCGCTGCGGATCCCCGCGAGCTCGGCGACCTTGGTGTCGCTCAGGTGTACGGCGCCTTCGACCTCGATTCGGGTAATGGCGAAAGCAGGCGCATTGACGGCGTAGCGATAGACCGACCACCCGATGCCCACCGCGAGCCCCAGGACGCTGGTCACGCCGACCAGGATCTTGAAGCCTGACACGACACGCCCGAACCGACCGTTCGGTGCGGTGACGAATGCAGCGTTGTCAGGCTCGACCGTCGCCGCAGCTTCCGAGGCGTCGCGCTCGGGACGCTCGTCAGGCGCCGCAATGTAGTTGCCGTGCCGGATGCGATTGCGCCGTCTGGAGTTCATGAACCGCCCTCCCCCGCCACGGGGCGCTCGAGCGCCGCCCGCAGGTCCGGCAGGATCTTGTTGATATTGCCGGCGCCGAGCGCGATCACCACATCGCCAGGGCGAGCCTGCGCCGCGAGCTCGGCCACGATGGCTGACCGATCCGGGACGTAGCGCACGTTGTGGTGGCCGTGCTCGGCGATGGCCTGCGCGAGCCGCTCGGCAGACACGCCTTCGATCGGCCGCTCGCCCGCCGGATAGATGTCGGCCAACAGTAGCAGGTCCGCCTCGTTGAACGAACGCGTGAATTCCTCGAACAGCAGCTGGGTCCGGCTGTAGCGGTGCGGCTGGAACGCCACCAGCACGCGCTCGGCGAAGGCACCCCGTGCAGCATCGAGTGTGGCGCGAATTTCTGCCGGGTGATGGCCATAGTCGTCGATGAGGGTGACACCAGCGACCTCGGCGGTGATGGTGAACCGCCTGGCGACGCCATGGAAGGTGGCCACGGCGTTCTTGATGACGTCCAGCGGCACCTCGAGCTCGTCCGCTATGGCGATGGCGGCCAGGCAGTTGAGCACGTTGTGCTGTCCGGGCATACGCACCGAGAACTCACCAAGGCAGTCGCTGCGGCGGTAGCCGATGAAGTGCGAACGGGTGCCCTGGAAGCTGACCGCGCGGGCCGAGTAGTCCGCCTGCGGGCTCAGTCCATAGGTCACGTGCCGCCTGCGGATCTGAGGCAGAAGGTTCTGCACCGCTGGGTGGTCGAGGCACAGGACGGCCAGTCCGTAGAAGGGTACCTTCTCCACGAACTGCACGAACGCTTGCTTCAGGTTCTCGTGGCTTCCGTAGTAGTCGAGGTGTTCCGGATCGATGTTCGTGACGGCGGCGATGGTCGGCGTCAGCCGCAGGAACGAGCCGTCGCTTTCGTCCGCTTCCGCGACGAGCAGGTCCCCCTCGCCCAGCCGAGCGTTGCTACCAAAGGCTGCCATGCGCCCGCCCACGACGACCGTGGGGTCGTAGCCGGCAACGCGTAGGACGGTGGCCACGAGCGAGGTCGTGGTGGTCTTGCCGTGCGAGCCCGCTATAGCCACCCCGTATTTGACGCGCATGAGCTCGGCCAGCATCTCTGCCCGCGAGATCACGGGGGTTGCGCAACACAGCGCCTCGACGACTTCGGGGTTGTCGCCCGCAATGGCGCTCGAGACGACCACGACGTCGGCGCCGCGGATGTTCTCCGCTCGATGTCCGACGTCGATCCGCACGCCCAATCGCTGCAAATGGCGCGTGTTCTCGCCCTCTCTGAGATCGGACCCGGAGACGTCGAACTCCAAAGTGCGCAGGATTTCGGCCAGACCGCTCATGCCGATGCCGCCCACGCCCACGAAGTGCACACGCCGGACGCGCCCACGGAACATCACGCCACCTCCGACGAAATGCCTGCCGAGTCCGCGCGGGCAGCGTCCGTGGCCGCACCGCGGCCGTCCCGAGCAGGATCCCGGACCGCCCAGCGAAGCACATCACTCGCGAGGACCCGGGCAGCGGCGGGGCGGCCGAGTCGACGGGCCGCGTCGGCCATGTCGGCCAATGTCATCGGGCTCGCCATAAGTCGTTCGATAAGCGACCCGAGCCGCTTCGGCTTGGCCTCGGCCGCGTCCACCACCCGCGCTGCTCCGGCTCTCTCGAGCGCCTGTGCGTTCTGCCTCTGGTGATCGCCTGCCGCAAATGGGTACGGAACCAACACGCTCGGGCGGCCAACGGCGCAGATCTCGCTGACGGCGCTCGCACCGGAGCGCGCGATGACCAGGTCGGCGTCGCCCAGCGCGCTCGGCATGTCGTCGATGAACGGCACCACACGGGCCCGCGACGATAGCCCGAGCGAGTGGTAGCGCGCCTGGACCTCCTCGGCCCACCGCGGCCCGCACTGGTGGACCACCTCGGTCTCGGGTCCTACCCGGGCGAGCGCGTTGGGCACGGCGTCGTTGAGCGACTTGGCACCCTGACTGCCGCCGAGCACCAAGACACGGTGCGCGCCGCCTGCTCGGCGGTAGGGCCGAGCCTCGAAGCCCTCGCGCAACGGCACGCCCGTGCGCAGCACGCGAGCCGGCGGGAAGAACTGCTCTACCTCGGCGAATGCCGTGTAGGCGCGGCCGACCATGGGAGCTAGCACGAGGTTCGAGAAGCCGAGCACCGCGTTCGGCTCGAGCAGTGCGAGCGGAATGGACATCACCCGGGCCGCCAGAGACACCGGGCCGGACGCGTAGCCTCCAAACGAGATCACGACCTCGGGCGCGAGCCGGTCGAGCAACCGCGACGCTTCGGTCACCGCACGCGTCGCGTACCAGACGCCACGCGCGGCACCGACGACGCCTCCGCCACGGATCGGCAACACGCGCATCAACTCCAGGGCGTAGCCCTTCTCCGGGGCGACGCGAGTCTCCAGCCCCCGCTCGGTACCGACGAAGACCGAGCGCACACCGGGCGAGAGCGCCTTGAGCGCCTCTGCCACGGCCAGCATCGGGAAGACGTGGCCTCCGGTGCCACCGCCAGCCAGAAGGACGGTCATGTGGCGCCCTCCAGCGCGGCATCCTCTGGCGGCGCATGGCTGTTCGCACACCGTGCGTCGCACGCCTGGGACGGCGGCGCGAAACCGGCTTCGCTCACCACGAACGCGCTGGCCTCGGGCTGGTCCGTCGACGAGCGCGTGTTGCCGGTCACGCGGGGCCTCGATACGTTCAGCAGAATGCCCATGGCCATGGCACTCGTCACCAGCGAAGAGCCCCCATAGCTCACGAACGGCAGGGTCAGGCCTTTGGTCGGCAGCACGGCCATCGCGACGGCGAGGTTCACGAGCGCCTGGGCGCCGAACAAGATGGCGATCCCGAAGGCGATGTACGCTCCGTATTCGTCATCCGCGCTCAACGCCGCGCGCACGCCGCGCGCGACGATGACCACGTAGACCACGCACAGGCCCAGGATCGCGACGAACCCGAGCTCCTCGCCGATGATCGCAGCCACGAAGTCGGTGTGCGCCTCTGGCAGGTAGAGGACTTGGTAGCCGTTGCCGAGACCGAGCCCGGTGAGCTCACCGGAGCCGAAGCTCATCACCGATTGGAAGGGCTGGAAGGCCAGATCCTGCCGGTGCGCGTCCATGTGCAGCCATGCGAGCCAGCGCGCCTTGCGATAGTCCGCGGAATTGACCAGGTAGGCCGCCACGCCGAGCGCCCCGATGGCCAAGCCGAGAAGGTAGCCGAGCCGGGCGCCGGCAGCGAACAGCAGCGTGAACGTCAAGAGCAGGAGCACTGCCGCCCCGCCGAAATCCGGCTGCTTGAGGCAGAGCAGCATGAGAGCTCCCGCCATGATCAGGTGAGGCAACATGCCGACGGAGAAGCTCTTGACCCTCTCCTGCTTCTTGGCGAGCGAATACGCGAGCCACAGCACCAGCGCGATCTTCGCGGCTTCGGAGGGTTGGATCTGTATGCTGCCAACGCGCAGCCAACGCGCGGCTCCGCCGCCGGTGTGACCGAACCCGATGACGCTCAGCACCATCAAGAGCGTCACCAAGCCGAGCAGCGGGTAGGTGAGCGGCCGGAGCTTGTGGTAGTCGATCCTGGAGATCGCCAGCATGGAAACCACGGCCGCCACGGCGTAGAGCACCTGGCGCTTGAGGAAGTACTGGGGGTCGCGAAAGACGACCGTGGCCTCGACTGCGCTCGCGCTGTACACCATCACCACGCCGAAACCGATCAGCGCGGTCACCAGCGCGGCGAGTCCTACGTCCATCGGGCCCATACGCGGCGACGGCGCCAACAGCATGCGCAGGGTGCCCACCGTCGTGGTCGCCGGCTTGGTCTCTCGGGTCCGCCCTTTCGGATTCACGGCCTCACCTTGCCCGTGCGCTCGCGAACGAGCGCCTGGACCGCGGCAACGAACTGGTTTCCACGGTCCGCGTAACTGTCGAACATGTCGAAGCTCGAGCACGCAGGGCTGAGCAGCACCGCATCGCCGGGTCGCGCCAGCTCGAACGCGGCCTGTACCGCCTCGACGATGCTGGCGGCTCGACGGACGGGAAGCACGTGACAGACAGCGGCTTCGATCCGATCGGCAGCCTCCCCGATCAGCACGGCCGCGCGCCCCTTGCGGGCGAGGGCGGCAGCCAACGGCTCGTAGGAGCCGAGCTTGTCTCGACCGCCAGCGATGAGGACCGCGCGAGACTCGAGCACGCCGTCCAGGGCGGTGACCGATGCGCCGACGTTCGTCCCTTTGGAGTCGTCGTAGAAGGCGATCCCCTCGAACTGGGCGGCCAGAGCCATCCGGTGAGGCAACGGTCGAAAGGCTCGCAGACCCTCGCGTATCTGGTCGGCCGTGGCGCCTCGACTCCGAGCCGCCGCGATGGCGGCCGCGGCGTTGCTGACGTTGTGCGCACCGTTCAGGCTCGCTGACCCGGCGTCGAAGGTCTCTCCGGTCGCCACTTCGACGACCAGTTGCCCGCGCACCTCGTAGTCGCCGCCGTTGCCGAATCGGACCAGACGCCCGAGGCCTCGCCGAGCCTCGGCCTCACACAGGCTGTCGCCCGCTGGAACGATCGCCAGATCCCCGGGCTCCTGCTGCGCAAACGCATTGCCCTTGGCCCGGGCGTAGGCCTGGAAGCTCGGGTACCGGTCGAGGTGATCCTCGGTGATGTTCAACAGGATGCCGACGACCGGATGGAAGGAGGGCGCGCGCTCGAGCTGGAAGCTCGAAACCTCGACCACCGCCGCATCGAAGGGTGCACCGGCCGCCCCGGCCAGAGGTCTGCCGAGATTGCCGCCGCAGAAGACGGTCTGGCCTGCCGCCTGCAGCAAGTCGCCGAGCAATGTCGTCACCGTGCTCTTGCCGTTGGTGCCGCCCACGCAGAGTATCGGCGCCTGCACGAACCGGCAGCCGAGCTCGAGCTCGCCGATCACCTCGATACCGGCGCGTTCGGCGCGCTCCAGCGCGCCCAGCGGCGGCACCCCGGGGCTGACGACGACGAGATCCGCGCCGAGCCAATCGACTCCCTCGTGCCCGCCGGCACAGAGCTCGATGCCGAGCTCCGAGGCCTCGGCGGGCAGCTCGCCGCGCGGTTTGGCGTCCGTGCCGATCACGCGCGCCCCGCGCCCGAGGCACAGGCGCGCGGCCGCGAGCCCGCTCGTGCCGAGCCCAACGACGACGACGCACTTGCCCTCGAGCTCCACGTTCACCTCAGCTTCAGCGACGAAAGGCTCACCAGCGCGAGCAGAATCGAGATGATCCAGAAACGGACGATGATCTTCGGCTCCGCCCAACCCTTCCGCTCGAAATGGTGATGGATCGGCGCCATCAAGAAGACCCGCTTCCCGAAAAGCCGGAAGGAGACCACCTGGGTGATGACGCTCAGCATCTCGACCACGAACACGCCGCAGATGAGCCCGCTCAAGAGCTCGTTCTTGGTCAAGACGGCCAGCATGCCGAGCCCACCGCCGAGGGCCAGCGACCCCACGTCCCCCATGAAGACCTGGGCAGGATAGGTGTTGTACCAGAGGAAGCCGGTGCCGGCCCCGATCACCGCGGCGGCGAAGACCGAGAGCTCGGCCATCTGCGAGATCCCTGCGATGTCCAGATACGCCGCGAGGTGCCGACCGAACAGCACCGATCCGGCGATGTACGCCCAGGCCATGTAGGTACTCGAAGCGATCATGACAGGGCCGATAGCGAGCCCGTCCAGGCCGTCCGTGAGGTTGACGGCATTGCTCATCCCGACAACGAACACGAGGGCGGCGACCAGGTAGAGCCACAGCGGCAGCTCTATCGGGTGCTTGGCGAACGCCAAGAACGGAATGCTCAGTCGAGCGCGGATCGCGATCCATTCCGGGGGCAGGCCCTCGGTCTTGAGAAAAAGATACGCGAGCACCGCGCCGCCGATGGCGAACTGGCCGAGCAGCTTCAGCCGACCGGGCAGCCCCTCGGAATTGCGGCGCTTGATCTTGAGCTGATCGTCGACGAAGCCGATGGCGCCGTAGCCGGCCGTCACCACGGCGGTGGCGATGACGAAGACGTTCTTGACGTCCGCCCAGAGCACCGTGGGGACCAGTACGCAGAGCAGGATGAGGGCGCCGCCCATGGTCGGCGTTCCGGCTTTCGCCAGGTGTGATGCAGGGCCTTCTTTGCGGATGACCTGGCCGATCTGCTTGCGGCGCAGCTCGCTGATGAACCACGGCGCCAAGAGGAAACTCAGCACCATCGCCGTCATCGTAGCCATGATGGCGCGAAACGGCGTGTAGCGGAGCACGTTGAGCACTCCGGCCCAACCGAACTGGTGGCTCAGCGGATAGAACAGCTCGTAGATCACGGTGCGCGACCTCCCGCTTGCGCCAACCGTTCGACGACACGCTCGAGCCCCACGCCGCGGGAGCCCTTGACCAGAACGACGTCCCCTGGCCTGACGAGCTCGAGAACCGCCTCGGCCGCAGCCGCCGCATCCTGCACGAAACGGGTGCTCAGGCCTCGTGCACGCACAGCGCTGGCGAGCAGCCCGGCATCACCGCCCACGGCCAAGACCTCACCGGCCTCGACCGACTCGCCCAGAGCCGTGTGCTCGGCCGGCGACGCACGACCGAGCTCACGCATCTCGCCGAGCACCACCACCAGACGCGAACCGCGACGCGCGGCGATCTCCCGTGCAGCGGTGAGCGACGCACGCGCACTGGCGGGGTTGGAGTTGTAGCTGTCGTCCAGGACGAGCGTGCCGTCTTCGAGCACCACGGGGCGCAGGCGACCCGGTTCGCCGGGGCCGAGACGCGACACGGCGGCCTCGAGCTCAACACGCTCGAGCGGGCGAGCGGCGATGGACTCGGCGACGGCGAGCGCGGCCGTGATGGCGAGCCCACCCGCAAGCCCGACCACGGCGGCCTCCACGCCCAACTCGTCGGTCCCATGGCCGTTTCTGCTTCTGCGGGTGAGCACGAGGCGGGTTCGGCCGTTCTCGAGCGGTTCGTGCCGCACGAGCCGGTAGTCGCTCTGCGGCGAGGTGCCGTAGGATAGACGTTTTGCTGCCGGACAGCGCTCGAGTTGCCTCAGCGCCCTCGAGTCGTCGCCGTTCGCGATGGCGATGCCTCCCGTTCGGAGAGCCCGGAACAGATCCCCTTCCTCCTGCTCGATGCCGTCGATATCACCGAGCCCGGCCGTGTGCTCGAGCTCGATCAACGTCAAGACCGCCAGGTCCGGCGCTGTCACGTGCCCGAGCTCGGCGACTTCGCCTCGTACGTTGGTCCCGACTTCGACCACGGCAACGCGATGCCGGGGCTCGAGCCCGAGCAGGGTCATCGGCACGCCGACACGGTTGTTCATGTTGCCGAGGGTCGCGTGGACGGCGCCCGGCAACACGACTTCGAGGGCGGCCTGAGCCGCCGCACGGGTCGTCGTCTTGCCCGCCGAACCTCCGATGGCGACCAGCCTGCCGCCCCAGCGCAGCCGATGCCAGCGACCCAGAGCCCCGAGCGCGGACAGCGTGCACCGAACGCGCACGACGGCCGCGCCGCCTGCCACGTCCGTCTCGTCGCTGACCAGCACGGCGCGCGCACCCGCCTCGACGGCCTCGGCCACGAAAGCATGGCCGTCGAAACGCTCGCCGCGGAGCGCGACGAACAGCCTGCCCGCGAGGTCCTGGCGCGTGTCGGTCGCTACGCCCCGCACCGAGTTCGCGCTGCCCGCCAACAGCTCCCCGCCCGTCGCTTCGACGATCTCGGACAGGGTGAACGCGGCGTCGTTGTGCGGGATCGGGGTGGCCATCACCGAGCGTCCTTTCCCCGGCGCACCTCGAGCGCCCGACGAGCCACGATTCGATCGTCGTACGGGAACTTGCGCGTTCCGATGATCTGGTACGGCTCGTGCCCCTTGCCGGCTACGAGCACCACATCCCCCGGCCGCGCCTCGACGACGGCACGCTCGATGGCCGTCGTGCGGTCGAGAACCACCTCGTAACGGATAGGGTGGCGCGCAAGGCCGGGCTCCACGGCGCGCGCGATGTCTTCGGGCGCTTCGGTGCGAGGGTTGTCGGTCGTGAGGATGGCGCGGTCCGCAGCGGCGGCGACGGCTTCGCCCATCTTGGGCCGCTTGCCCGGGTCGCGGTCGCCGCCGCATCCGAAGACGCACACGAGCTCACCCTGCGTGAGGCCGCGCACCGCGTCCAGGACCCTGCGCAGGGCGTCGGGCGTGTGAGCATAGTCGACGAGCACGGTGATGTCGTCCGAGGCCGCGTCGCACCGCTCGAGACGCCCCGGCACGGCCGGAGTGCCACGGAGCGCCCCTGCCGCGGCAGAGACGTCCAAGTCGAGCGCCTCGACCATGGCCAGGGTCATGAGCAGGTTGTCCAGGTTGTGATCGCCGACCAGCGGACTCACGAGCTCTACGGCGCCGCTGGGCAGCTCGACCGTCGCCTCGATGCCCGAGCTCGTCATGCGCGCGCTGAGCGGATAGACGTCCGCAGCCGAGGTCTTTCCAACGCGCAGCACGCGCGAGGAGCTCGCTGCGGCAGCGAGCTCCTGGCCGAACGGGTCCTCGACGTTGATCGCGGCCGCTCGTGGAGAAAGCTCTGCGAAAAGGCGCCGCTTGGCTGCCGCATAGGCGGCCATCGTTCCGTGGTAGTCGAGGTGGTCCTGGGTGAGGTTGGTGAAGGCGGCCGCCGCGAGCTCGAGACCGTCGATCCGGCGCTGCGCAAGCGCGTGACTCGACGCCTCCATCAACAGGTGTGTCCCGCCCCCGTCCACCACGCGATGCGCGAAGCGCGAGATATCGTCGGCCTCGGGCGTGGTGAGCGGACAGTCCTCTGCGCAGTCGCCGAACGCGTACCCAATCGTACCCACACGCCCGGCGCGCTGCCCGATGGCCCAGAGCGCGTGCTCGAGCAGCCAGACGGTCGTGGTCTTGCCGTTGGTCCCCGTGATCGCGGCCACCTTGACGGAGCGCGATGGCCGGCCGTTCACGGCTTCCGCCGCAAGGGCCAACGCCAGGCGGATGTCGCCCACCTCGATCCTCGGCGTCGTGCCCAGCGCACTCGATGCACCCGATTCGACAAGGATCGCAGCGGCGCCGCTCGCCAACGCTTGCTCCACGTGCTCTAGCCCGTGTGTATGTGCCCCGGGCAGGGCCGCGAAGACGTCTCCCGGTCGAACCTTGCGGGAATCATGCTGCACGTCTGCGGCGCGCGCTTCGGCACGCCGAGCTGCCTCGCCACCGAGCTTGGCCCGCACCGGCGCAAGCGCCTCGACGAGTTCACCCAGGCTCAGCCCGCGGGCTCGGTCGCTACGAGGGTCGTCGTGGAAACTTGTCATGTGGCAGGCTCGAATACCAAGAGCAGCTCGGCCCCCTTGGCCAGGTCTTGACCGGGAGCGGGTACTTGGCGCGCCAGTAGACCGGTGCCGCTGACGCGCGGCTCGACGCCCAGCGTCCAAGCGGCACGAACGGCTTCGCGCAAGGGCCAGCCGGTCATGTCCGGAACTCGCACGTGGTCTCGAGCCGGGCGACCCGACACCGGCGCGAACTCCTGGACCGGAGGCTTCTTGCCTTCCGCCTCGCGGATGAGTTCGACAGCGGCCGCCGCCGGATCGGCCGAACGCGCCAGGACGGCCAGGTCCGCCGGCTTGGTCAGATCCGGGGTGAGTCCTCGTTCGGCCAGAACCATTTCGGCCAGACGCCGAAAGACCGGTGCCGCCACCGCACCGCCCGCGTGCTCCACCATGGGCTCGTCGATCATGACGGACACGGCGATGACGGGCTTGTCGGCGGGCACGAATCCCACGAAGGAGGCGACATAGCGGTCGATCGAGTAGCGCCCCGTTTGCGGATCGGTCTTCTGCGCGGTCGCGGTCTTGCCCGCGACGCGGTAGCCGGCCACGTTCGCTTCGGTGCCGGTTCCCTGCCCCTCGGTCACGCCCACCAACATCTCTGCCACGGCGCGGGCCACGCGCTGGGGGATCACTCGATGGCGGATCCTGGGGACTGCCTCGCGGACGACCTCGCCGGTGGAGGTCGTCACGCGCTTGACGAGGATCGGCTCGAGCAGGTTGCCGCCGTTGGCTACGGCCGAGACAGCCATGGCCATCTGCAGGTTGGTCACGGCGATGCCCTGGCCGAAAGAAGCCGACGCAGTCTCCACCTGGACCCACGGTCGGCCGCGAGGGCGGAGCGTCCCCGAGCTCTCGCCCGGAAGCGGCACGCCCGTCTCCTGACCGAATCCGAAACGCCGGAGCGCCTCGTACAGCTTGTCGCCGCCCAGGCTGAGCCCGATCTTGGCGGCGCACACGTTGGAGGAGAGCGCCAGGATCTGTGGCAGCGAGAGCCACTCCGACGGGTGCGTGTCGCGGATCATGACATTGTCGACTGCCATCGCGCCCTTCTCGCAGTAGAGCTTCTGCGTCGGCGATACCGCGCCGCCGGCGAGTCCCGCGGCCGCCGTGAAGATCTTCATGGTGGAGCCGGGCTCGAACACAACGGTCGAGCCCCGAGTCCTTCGCGCTTCGGACGAGCTCTGTCGGAAATCGTTGGGGTTGTAGGTGGGCCAGCTCGCGCTCGCCAGGATCTCGCCCGTGTCCGGCTCGACGACGACGACGGAGCCGCCAGCCGCTTCGAACGTCTGAGCCGCCAGCCCCAGCTCCCGCTCCGCGACGTACTGGATCGCCTGATCGATGGTCAGGTACACATCGTGACCCGCGAGCGCCTGGTCGTCCTGGATGCCATCCGCGAAAAGGAGCCGGCCCGAGCGGTCTCTCAGTCCACGCAGCTGCTCGACATGGCCCTCGAGCTCCTTGTCCAGACTGAGCTCCAAGCCTTCCAGGCCGTGCCCGTCCGGCGACACGATGCCGAGCAGCTGTCCGCAGAGCTCACGCCTAGGATAGAAGCGCTGACCCTCGCCGTCCACGGACAGGCCGCGAACGCGTTCGCCGTCCGGTGCCTTGTCCGAAGTCAGCAGCCGTATCCGTTCGGCTTCGTCGGTCGTGATGCGATGCTTGAGCCACACGAAGCGGCGACGGCTCAATAGCTTCTGCCGGACATCTTCGACATCGAGCGTCAGCGCCTCGGCGAGGCGTGAGGCGACGCGCGCGGCAAACGCCATTTGGTCCGCCGGCTCCACGTTTCGCAGGAGCTCGGCCGCATCGAGGCTCACACTGGGCACGTCGACGCTCACCGCCAACGCGCTGCCGTTGCGGTCGTAGACGGTGCCGCGCTTCGGTGGGAAATGGAGCCGTCGCTGCCGCTGACGCTCGGCGGCTTCACGCCAGATCGCACCATCGTTGCCCATGATGTCCCAGGCCGACGACGCGATGAGCCCAAGCCCGACGGCAAGCAGTCCACAGAGGACGCCCATCCGTACACGGATCCACCGACCGCGTTCGCCTGTCAGGCCGCTCATCGCACGCCTCCGGGCTCTTGAGCTGACACAATCGCCGGTGCTTCTTCGGGCGTCGGTTGCCTGCCAGCGGCCAGAATACGGTCCGCGCTGGGCTCGCTCATCCCGAGCAACGAGCGGGCCACGAAGTCGACCCGCTCCGGCGTCTCCTGGCTGGCGAGCTCGAGCTCCAACACACGCTTGACCTCTCTGAGCCGCGCCACACGACCGTGTACGCGCCCGAGCTCGTAGCCGAGCTCCATCGACCGCACACGCAGCGCGAGCTGCAATACGAATGCGGACGTCGCCGCTACGACGGCCAGGATCCACAAGGCCAGAAACGCACGAGAACGCGTCACATCCGCTGGCCTCTCTCCCCCACCGCACGCGGTGCATCGCCAGAGTCGTCGACGCGGCGGGCCGCACGCATCTTCGCGCTTCGGGCCCGCGGATTGTCGGTCTGCTCGGCCTCGCTCGGCAGCACGGGCTTCTTGGTGAGCCGGGCCCAGACCGTCTGGTCGCCGAGCGCACGCTTGACCAGCCGATCCTCGAGCGAATGGAAGCTGATGAACGCCGCGGTCGCGCCGAGCCTCAGCACGCGCGGGCACGCTCCGAGCAACTCTGACAGTTGCCCGAG
>JAFGIS010000053.1 GCA_016929495.1 Polyangiaceae bacterium
CCCGCCCTGCACGCGGGGGTTGCCCAACAGATCGAGGGCAATGGGTTCGGTCCTGTTCTCGTCGTGGTCCAGATCGCCGGTGTCCTCCGGTAGGCGTGAGGCGTCTGCGGAATCGATGCACACGCTGTTCTGCGGGGCGAAGTCGCCGCCCGCCGCGTCGACGAACAGAGGATCCACCGCGATGCAGGTGCCTGCGACCAGGCAGTCGACGGTGCCGCTCACGACCGAGTGGGCGATCCGGGCGCCATCCGTCGGATGGTAGATGTCCGGCGCCGTCGTAGCCACGTTGCCGCTGAAAATCGAGTTCGAGATGGTGCTGAGCGTGGTGGCATCCATCCAAATCGCTCCGCCCTGGCCGTTCGTGCCGGGAGCTTGGTTGTTGTAGAAGGTGCAGTTCGTGATCGTAGCGCCCCCGCCGTTGATACCGAGTGCACCGGCCTGACTCCAGGACCCAGCGCCTTCGACCGCGTCGTTGGTATCGAAAAGGCAATTGACGATCGTCGGCGCCGACTGTGCGCTCTCCACGGCGCCACCGAAGCCGCCTGCGCTGGTTGAGGCGTGATTGCTCCTGAAGATGCTGTTGGCCAGGTACGGGCTGCCCGGCCCGAACGAAATCGCGCCCCCGCTGATGCCTTGGTTGTCGAAGAAGTAGCTGCCAACGATGATGGGAGAGGCTTGGTAGCTCTGCAACGCGCCCCCTCCCGAGTATCCCGTACGGTTGTGCTCGAAAGTGCACTCGCTGTAGAGCGATGTCGCATCGTCAGCCTCGTACGCTGCTCCTCCGCCGTCGCGTGCACTGTTGTCGCTGAAGGTGCAGCCGACTACGGTTGCGGAGCCGCCACGGTTACCGATGGCCGCGCCCTCGCCACGCGACAACGTGTGGGACGTGAAGCTCGAGTCGATGATCACCGGGCTGCTGTTCTCGCTGTAGATAGCGGCCCCGATGCCTCCGCTGGAAGAAGTGAGCACATTGTCCGCGAAGGCGCAGGATTCGATGTGTGGCGCAGCGCCGTTCAGGTTGCAGATCGCCCCACCGTTGTCCTTGGCCCGGTTCGCCGTGAAGATGCAGTTGCGAAGGGTGGGGGACACCCCGTCATTGAGCAGCCCGCCTCCACAAGCTCGCTCCAGGGCCGAGTCGCCATCGGCGTTGCTGGTGGTGATCGTGAAGCCGTCGAGGACCGCATCGTCGGCTCCGACGACCACGTGGTAGGCGTCATCCAAGGGATCTCCAGGTGTGGCCGAATAGGGTTCGCCCGTGATGACGCTCACGTGCGCGCCGTAGTCTCGTTGGTCGCGTTGGGTTTCGAAACCTTGGAAGCCGCCGTAGATCGCCACGCCCGGCTTGAGCGCGGTGACCCGTTCCCGAGCCGGATCGTCGAGGTAGCCCACGTCGTAGGTCGCAGCAGTGGCCCAGACCTCGCATCCACCCGCGTCCGAGGCGGCGTCGATGGCCGCTTGAAGTCTGCGCTTCGCCGCGCCCCAGGTAAGCCCGGTGTTGGAGTCCGAACCGCCGTCCCCGTTGAGGTAGATGACGCACCGGCAGGCGCCGCCGTTGCAGTCTCCCGGGCACGTTTCTCTGAGCGCGCCTTCGGTGCCACAAGCGTCCACCTCGTGGACATTGCCGCCGCTGCAGACCAACGAGGCTGCCGGAGTACAGCAGAGGTCGTCTGACTCCCGACAGGTGACGTCGGACTCGCATGGATTGCCTGCATGCTCGCAGGTGCCCGCCGAGCAAGTGTCAGCGCCGTTGCAGTACAGGCCGTCGTCGCACGGGGTGCCTGTCAAGTCGGTCCACCCATCGCCCGATTGCCCCGAATCACAAGCTTGGCACGGATTGTCGGGGTTGGTGTATCCGTCCGCGACGCAGTCGCCCTCGATGACGCAACCATCGGCACAGTCGTTGCGAGTGCCGGCCGCACCTGCGGTCGGCTCGCTGCCGTTGCCGCCTGTGGCCGCGCCACCCGTCGTTGCGCCGCTTCCAGCGGCAGAGCTGCCGCCACCTCCGGTCTCAGTTGCGCCGGAGCCTGCGCCGCCAGGGCCGATGTGACCGGCGCCGGCCGTGGCGTTGCTCGAGCCCGCCGTGCCGGGCTCGGCGTTGCCCGAGCCAGCCTGGCCGGCTGCAGAATGACCATTGCCGCCGGAGTTGGCAGCACCTGCTCTGCCTGCTGCGGCGCTCGTGCTCCCTCCTTCGGCCGTCGGGCGGTGACCGCCAGTCTGATCTTCGTTCCCTGCCTCAGCCATCGGCCTGGTGGAGCTGCCCGCGCTGCCTCCCTCGGTCGCGGATGAGCCGCCTTCGCTGTGATCCGAGCCCGCCGTGGCCGCGGTTCCAACATTGCCGCCTTGGCCATCCCCGGCTTGCTGCGAAACCCACTTGCGGTTTTCACCACCGCATCCGGACGCGAGCAGCAGCGCGATGAGCAGCGATGACGTCAAGCCTTGGGATACGCTACGTGACAGCATGGAACCTCACCCGTCCGTCGATTCGGTACTGACGCGCCTCGACCCTGCGGACGATCAAGCCTCAATCTAGCTGGATTGCGGCAACCGGGTACTGACTGCGGATCAACGCGTGCTCAGGCTCACTGGCCGAGCCGGAGAACAGCTCGACCGGGCAGCCGCGCGCAGCCGCCGAGCTGGAACCTCAACAAGAGGAGGCGCCGGATCCGATCCGGTTCGAGCGTGACGCGCTGGTCCTACCTGGGCGCCTCTGTCACCACCCGGTACGCAGGCGTGGCCCCGGGCGCCGTTCGCCAGGCAGAACGCGTAATGCAGTATCTCGAAGGCGACCGTAACCTGTCCGGTAGCAGCAAGTCGCGCCAGGGGTCAGCATGGCCCGGTGCTACGGACAGGCGTTTCTATCCATCATGCCCGCCGGGCAGGGACAGCAGGTATACGTGACGTCCTCGCTGCTGCAGTCCTCGACGCACTGACGACGTATCGCGCACTCGGTCAGCGTGCAGGTGTTCTCGCCGGAGTCACCCGTCCGGAGTCCCGCCCCACCCGCCTGCGAGCTGGTCCCAGCCTCCCCGGCGGCCTCGACGCTCGCGCCGGCGGCGCCGGCCTGCTGTTGCTCGGCTTGCTGCTGTCCACCGGTGCTCTCTGATGGCTCCACGCCTTCGGTCCCGCCGGTCGGCGTCGGTATCCCGGAGGTCCCGCCGGTCGGCGCCACTCCACCTGTCGAGTCAGCGCCGCCCTCGTTGGTCGAGCCGCCGCTGCTCGTGTCCGCGGCCGTTTGCTCTCCGCCAACACCGTGCACACCGCCGCTGCCGCGGATGTCAGTGCTCGGTTCGCCAGCCGCAGCCTGGTCTGAATGGCCAAACACGGGCGATGCCCCGTCCTCGCGCCTCGAACCTCCGGTCGCCTCGTCCCCCAATCGTTCGTCGTCGGCACCGAGGCTGGCATCGCCACTGCAGCCGCCAAGCGCCCAAGGTGTAGAGGTCAACGCCAGAGCGTATCCCACTTCCAGTAGCAGCTTTGGGCACCTCACCCGACACCTCATGGTCCTGTTTGGCAGGCCGTACCAAAAATACACTAGCACGACAGGGTGTACCGAGTCACATCAGCACACGACAGTACGTGGCCAGATCGGGCGAGCCGTGCCATGTCCTTCGGGCGCACCGCGATCATCGGCTCTGCCCTCCGCAGGCCGATTGAACGCGCGCCAACAGGGAAGAGCGAGGCCATGTCCGCTCGAACCGCTTTGCCTGCAGGCGAGCCTGTGTCGTCTCTCCTGCGAGACAAAGGGCCAGAACGCGTGCCGCCGCGCGCTCCTGCGCCAGAGCGCCGCCGCGATGGCGTGCGTCCTGCTGGTCGAGCAGAGCGAGCGCCACCGCCGGACGTCCGGAGCGGAGGGCTTGTTGCACCAGGGTGAGGTCCGATGTTTCCGCCTGAAGCTGGCTGGTTGGCGCCTCGACCGCGGGCACGGACGGCCGTCTCACCTTGCCGGCGTTGCCGGCCTCGTGAGCCACCGCAGGCACGGTTTCGGGCGGAGGCGCTGACCGGAGACTCGGGTTCTGCGTCGGCTCAAGCGCTTCGGTGTCTGCCGTCGACTCGCCGGCAGTCGTCAGTCGTGGTTCGGTGTGAGGGCGAAGCGCTGCTGCGGTAGGGCCCCCTGGTGGCTCGTGCGTCCGCGAGAACGTCGTCGAGATCAGCCATCCGGCCCCGGCGGTTGCGGCTACCATCGTGCCCACCACGCCGACTTTGGCCGCCATCACACCAAAGACCGCACCCACCGCGGACTTTGCGGCCGCGGCAGTGGCCAGACCGACTCCGACGCCGGCTGCGATGCGAGCAGCGAGCGACTGCTCCACGCGGCGAAGAACGCCTGGCGCGGCCTCGTCTTGTTCACGCGCGAGATGGATCAAGCGGCGGGACTGCAGACTAAGCTCAGTCATGGCGTTGACCTTCCTGCGGGCTCCAGTTGCCTAGAAACCGCCAAGTTGAATGCTTCTCGTGCGGCGTTGAGTCGTCTGTGGCACGTCCGTGGTCGCACCCCCAGCGCCCCTGATGCTTCCCGAACCGAGAGCCCTTCCAGCTCCACCAGGACGAGCACCTGGCGCAGCTCGTCTGGCAGCTCTGCGAGAACGGCATGCATCAAATGATTGGCTTCGCGTCGCTCCGCTGCTTCTGCGGGGCACGCTGTCGTATCCGTATCCGTTTCCGATGCGAGCACCCGCGACAGACGGTCCACGCGGATCATGCGGCGCTGCTCGGAGCGACGGTGGTCCTTCGCGACGCGCAGCACGATGCCGTAGATCCACGTCGTGAGCGCCGCTCTACCCTCGAATTCCGCCCACCGCCGATGCACAACCAGAAACACGTCCTGCAGCGCGTCCTCGAGAAGGGAGTCCGGAACGCCGAGTCGCCGCAGACTTCGCCACACGCGCGGCGCGTGTTCGGCATAGGCCTCGCTCACGCCCAGCGTCAGCCGTGCTGCTGCAGGCTGACTGGTCGGCCTCGGAAGAAGCTCAGTGCTGACAGCGGTCGACACGTTCACACAGCGTGAGTGGCCAGCGGCGCCTCATCGTGTCACCGCGGCCCGATCAGAACTCCAGCGAGCATCCGCGCTTCCGCACGAGCAGGACGATGGACCGACCCGATCCGCTCCAGGTAGGCCATTGGCCGGGCGAGAGGTAGCTGTCCGAGGGCAACTGCGCGAACCGCCATCCATGAACCAAGCGGCAAGTCAGCCAGTATCCCTGCGGTGGGCGACACCCAGTACACAGTGCCGGAACGGGGATGACGCACGATACCTTGCCCGCGGATCCAGTTGAATGAGGCGCCAAGGCAAGGGCCGACGCTCGGTGTGCCGCGCACGGGCTGCCAGCAACCAAGAGCCGCCCCGGCCAGCATCCAGAGCTGGCCGCCGCGATCTGGCTGCACCAGCTTCTCTTGCTCGGGCGCGTAGCTGCCGAGCAGCCAAAGCGAAGCGCGACCGACTCCAGCCGCTATCCCCAGGGAGATGTCTGGGCCTGGACGAGGTAGCGCGCCCACGTGCAGGCCGACCTGGGCCGTACCTCCAACCACCAAGTGCTTGCTGGCCGGCCGTGGCAACAGCCGCGGGGGTGGCCGCCGCTGGATCGTCGCGGGCCGACCGGTGGGAGGGGTGGCGGCTTCCGATGGCTGGTGTGCTTCGGGGTTGAGCATCAGGGCGAGGGTCAATGCCGCAGCGTCCGTCACGGCACGACAGGACGGCCCGTCGAGGGCCCGCTCGCCCTGCCGACCGTTCTGTTCGGTTTGCATGGTCAGCGACCAGCGACCGTGGCCAATCGTTTCGATCGTGACACGGGCCACGAGCCTGCCGGAGGTCCCGGCGTCCACCGACGCCAGCCGAGCGACCTGGTCCCGCAAAGCGCGCGCGTCTGGGCACTCGGACGGTGCCTCGAGTACGAGATCGAACACGCGTGCATCCGTCTGTCCTGAGGGCTGCTGCTCGAAAGACGGGCGTTCTGCTGCCTCTTGCCCCGAGGCCCAACCGACCCAACACAAGCACAGAATCGATGCCCTGCGCCATGGTGCCGAAAGACGCACGACGCCGATGATAGCACCCTAGTGCCGCGTTTCGATCGAAGCGATGGGTTTCTCGCCGCCCCCGACCGGGCGAGGGCGGCGAAGAACCCGCCGCTTCCCGGCGATCTGACCCGCGGCACGCCTGGTCTTTGGGCATCGTTTCAATTGAAACGATGCACTAGTCGTCCCTCGCGTCTTGCGAACTGGTGGCATTTTTGCCACCCCCGGCGACGGCCCTGTGGCCACCAGATGACTACCAGAGCGTGAAGAACGCGTACGAGTAGTCGCCGGCGGTCGTGGTCACGCAGTAGCCCCCATTGACGGCTGGCGGGATCGTCGACCAGTTGCCGACATCGCAGGGCATCTGCGTCCCGTTCAGGTAGAGCTTGCGGCTGCTACTGAAGTTGCCGCAGTTGCCCCCGGCCACGGGGTGCGTGGTCTGTCGACAGATGGTTCCGGTGCCGAGGGGCCCTGACTGGTAGTCACCTCCCCAGGTGAAGACCAGCGGATCGCTGCAGAAGGACGCGCACGGGCCGGGCAGCGCCGCACAAGGGATCCCGTGAGCGGCGAAGCCTTCGCAGATTTCGGTGCGATGCGGTGTCCCGTTGCTCGGATTTCCGTCGTCGTCGTCGAGGGTGAGAAACGAAGCGAGGATCTCCGGACCGATCGACGTCAAGCCGGCATGGAGCGCGATCGAACTGAGCATGAGTCGGTTGGCGATGTCGCGATAATCCGTCGGATGGGTGACCATCAAACGTTCGCGGATATCCCAGATGATTCCAGACAGGAGCTGGCCGCATCCCCATTCGTCCGAGTAGTCTCCGCAGTTGGAGCACGCCGTCGCGGAGTACTGGCACGTGTTGTCGGCACTGCGCTCGACGTAGCTGCAGTTGTTCTTGAGCACCCCTTGGAACAAGCGCGGATCATCGGCACTCGAGACGGCAATGCTGTCGGCCATGCCTTCCCCGTAGGGGCCCCCGCTTCCGGTCAGGCCTGCGCCCACGTGAATGATGTGGTGGGCGTACTCGTGTTGAACGAAGCTTCCGTATGCCGTATTGGTGTAGAGCCAGTCCGCCCGGCAGAAGTTGATGCTCGGAGACGCAGAATCGTACCATGCGTTTCCCGGGCAGCCGTAGTCGTTGCGGTTCACGTTGACCGGGAAATCCTCTTCGGTTGCGATGGTGGCGTAGCCCGGCAGATAGCTCAGCAGGAAGTCACGGGTCTGGTTGGCGAAGACGTAGGCGTTCACCTGCGCCCGGACGTATTCGTCCGTGTTGGACTGATTGTGCGTGAAGTACACGTAGCTGGGGGGCGTCACCGTCAGGGTCAGCGTCTCCGTGCTGCCGGCGAAATCGAAGATGTCGAATCGCCGACCGCCTACGGGCGAGACGACCGTGACCGGGGTCGTCCCCGGGTTGAACAGGTAGAAGTAGCCCTGTGACGTCGTGTAGCCCTGCGAGATCCCGGTGATGCTTGTGTCTGCATACCGCAGAGGGGTTGTCACTTCGGGTGCACACTCGGAGGCCATCGCCCCCTGAGTGGCCCTGCCCATCACGCGGCCGCCGATGTTGGCAGCAGCCAGCATGTCCTCGACGTGCAGGATGTCGCCGGTCGCCGCGTCTGCGATGAAGCGCCACTTGCCGAGCGGGTCGTCGCTCGAGCCCAGGTATCTACCCGCCAGGCGGGGCGCGATCTCCTCGCTGTCGGCGCCCGCGAATACCACGAGCTCCGGCTCGCCGAGCTCCAGCTCCGACGGGAGCAATCCGATCGGGTCGAGCTGCCGAAGAGCCTGCAGAGACTTGGTCGGGTCCGCGGATGGGGTGGCTCTGTGGCGGGGTACGGCCAGGTCACCGAGGTCGCGAAGCGAGGCTCCGGCCCAAACCACCGGGTTGCTCTCCACGTTCTGGACCAACGCCAGCAGCGACGCTCCGTGCACGGGGATGCCGGAACGGACCTGGTCGTACTGGTAGAGCCAGAACCCGTACGTCCCGGTTTCCGGGTCGAGCATCAGACCAGCGGGGTCCGACTTCGAGGCGGCGGCCGCGTGAGCCGCTGGCGTGCCCACCCGGACGAGGTCGTCTGGGTCCGCACCGAGCTCGTCCGTCACGTTCTTGCGAAATACTTCTGCCGAGGTTTCCGGCGTCGTACCCGTGGCCATGACAGCGCCGTACAGACGCATGACACGCCCTCCGCGCACATACAGCTGGGCCTTCGGTGCGGCCCGGCTCAACGCCTCCTGGTCCGTGCCCTTGGCCTTGCCTTTGGCCTTGCCACTCGCGTCCGCGGTCAGTGCGCCCGATGTCGTACGCAACTCGTCCTTTCCATGCGGGCCGTTGCTTTCGCATCCGACCAAGAACAGCATTGCGCCGACGGCGCCGATGGTCGCGCCCACGAACCTCGTGGCCAATATCGTCCTCATTGTGCGAACCTCCGGTCTTTTTGTGTCGAAGAAGCCAGCCGAACTAAGGAGGGAGCCGTCTCGCAGACCTTCGAGCCGTCCATGCAACGCTTCGGTGCGGTGTGTCCGCGCGACTCACATTGTTCCCTGACGGGCAGGCCCCCCGAGCCACGGGAGACCACGCCAGGCCATCCAAGAGACCACTATGAGGAGACGCTCCAGCGCTGCCCGATCTGACAGCAGCATCTTGAGCTCGTTGCCCGTCGAGGATATCTGAAGTCGGGTTGCTGCTTGCGGCGGTCCCCCGCCGAACCATCTTCTGTCGCCGGTTGACCCGATTCGGAACGCCGCTCTTTGGGTCTTGCCAAATCCGAGGGGGCGGAGCTAGAGTGTTGGGAGCTATTGCGTGCTGTGACGGTTGGAGGTGCCGCCATGGTGAAAGGCACGGCCCGAGGGAAAGGCAGCCAGCCACCACGGCGGCTGTCCTACATGAGACTGTTTTGCCGACGAATCCACACGGAGTGAGAACGTGTGTGCGCCGACGAAAGGCCCAGTGAACCGCCTCGTTCGACGAGGCTCTCGATCGCTCCTCGGGGGGAACCTGGCTGCCCTGCCTTCCCGAACAGACCCCCGACCAGAGATCCTGCACACGAGGGGACCGCAATGACGCTCGCGCCCGCCTCCTCTTCGGCGCCATGGTTGAGACACGCCGGGGTACAGCCGCGCCGTCTGCACGACGCGCTGGTCACGTTGTCCTCGGAGGAAGCATCGGTTTCGGATCGGGACTCGGCAGCCCGGCAGCTTCTCCGGGAGCTCGCGTTCTTGGCCCCGTTGTGTCTGTCCCGCTGCCTGCGCGGCGTCGCGCGGGCGCACGAGGCCGCCCGGAGAAACAGCATCCTCGACGACGCCATCCAACACGTCGCCACGGTTGCCACCACGGGGCGCGCTCGCTTTCGAGGCACTCATCCATCCGAGGCCGTGGCCTGGTGTTCCAGCGTGCTGACGAATCAGGTGCGTTCGGAGTTGCGATGGCAATCACGGCACCGCCGTATCGACCCGTTTGACTTCGCTCCGCCGGCGCAGGCTTCTGCAGCCGATGCGCAGATCGCCGTTCGCCACCTTCAGAGGGATCTACTGAACCATCTGGAGCAGACGAGGACTCCTCGAGTTGCGCGGAGTCTCTTCCGGGCTGCCTGTTGCTACCTCGACCACCTAGCGGGTGCGTCTTTGCTCCACCAGATCGAGCGTTGGGCAAACCAGAGCGATCAGGCTGAGAGGGGCAGGAGTCAGATGAGACGAGCTCGCAATCGCATCTACCAGTATCATCGGCGCGGTCGGCTCGTCCTCAACGAGCTGTTGGAGCCAGCGCTGGTCGGCCGACTCGGTGACCGCGCCGCGCCGATCTCGTGTCGGTCGCGCGCGGCAGCTGGACGAGGAGGAACAAGGAATACACGCAGCTCGATGCGGCTCACGTGAGAGGCCGGCGAACCCGACAGCCAATCTAGAGAAGCATTTTGTCTAGTGAAGTCGCGGTGAAGACGTTGGGGTCATCAGAGGGCCAGGTATCGATTACCGTCCTAGAAGAACGTGAGGTCGGCCTGCTGTTGCACGCAGCGCCTGCGATTTCCGGCACGATTACGATGACGCCTTCCGGTGGCCCGGCCGTGCGGCGAGAACAAGAACTTGCGTGAGCCCCAATCGATAGCCATATGGCAGGGCGTGTCGTTGACGGACGTGTTGCTGGCGCTGATGCTGAGTCTCCCAGCGCCGTACGGACAGAAGGAAGACTCACAGGAGCGCGAGGCACGTCTGGCGACGGTGGCGCAAGCCATAGACCGCGCCAGTCGCAAGGCGACCTGCTCTGATCAAGTCGTCGAGGAGAGCTGCGTACCCATTTGGCGAGGCTCACGTTTCGACTTGGCCATGCTGCTGGTGACTGAAGCCTATTGGGAGTCGCGGCTGGCCAAGAACGTTCATGAGGGCAAGTGCAGGGCGTACGAGTGCGATCCGTATCAGAGTCGCCACGGGGTGCTCTTGCATCGTGCTCGTACGCTGTGGCAGCTGCAACGCTCCGGTCCGATCGCCGAGGACTGGGATCGCATGGTGGGCGTGGATGCCGAGAGCACGACCGCGGCAGCCTGGGCTGCGACCAAGCTGTTCAGCCGAGCGCATCAGCGTTGCGGTTCCATCGCGGGGGCGATCAGCCTGCTGGCAGGCGGTGCCAAGTGCACGTGGTCACAGACCGCCAGCCGCATGCGCCTTTTCCAGTCCCTCGCACGTCGGGCCCGAGCGATGCTGCGGCAGCAGTAGGGGGCCTTCAATTCCGGTCAGAATATCGACTGATATCCAGCGACCGGATGGCCGGCGCACGAACTGCTGTGGGTGTTTCTGCGGGGCGTGAGGCGCGCTACCGAGTCCCGCCCGAGGCGGAGTCGATCACGCGGACATCCTCACCGAGCTCGGGGAGATCCTGCACGCGAACCCGGATCTCGGAAACGGCGTACACGAAGTCGTCGAGCACCACCGTGCGGTCCACCATGCTGCTGGAATCCGTCCAACAGTCAGCGCAGGCTGCCACGCCCGCATCGGCTGTCTCATCAGGATGCGCACTGCGGCGTGCAAAACGGGCGATCCATCGGACAGCTTGGGGATGGCGCGCCCGCACCGGGCCGTGCCACACTCCAAACGGACGGTCTTCCTTTCGTGAAGAGGCGTCGGAGGTCTTTCACATGGCCTGGCACCATAGCTCCCGTTCACGCGTCGCGTGGCTCGTTGCTCTGATGGCGGCCTCGGGCTGCATCAACCCGCTCGACGTGTTCGGAGTCGAAGAAGACGTCATCGAGACCGAGTCGCAGGCGCGTGCGACGGACAAGCTGAGCGACAAGCATCCCCCGTACGACCCAGAGCTCACGGTGCGCGAGACGTTCGACGGCTGTCCGTTCGTTTTGAACAAGAGCGCCGCGGTCACGCGCCTGAGTATCGAGGATCTGGCTGCCGAGGACCGTGCGCTCAAAGGCACGCTCTTCGCCACGCGTGCCGAGGCTCTCGAGGCACTCGGGGGCAGAACCATCATTGCCTCGATGGAAGTCGTCAACGGCGCCCTCAAGCCCTTCAATGATGGACTGTACGCTGCCGTGGAGCTCCTGGCCGAAAACGGCGAACAAGGCGCGCTCGTCAACAAGCGCGCGCTGCTCGATGCGCTGCTCTCCGAGCTCGTTGCGCGCCACAGCGTGGCGCCCACGGACGCGGGGCTCATGGCGGCGTGTGCGGACTTCGCCGCTGCCGCGAAGATCGGGGGCTCCTCGAGCGTCAGCGTCCCGGCGGAGCTCGACGGCGCGGTCTCGAGCCGCGTCAGCGCATTCGACAGGGCACCGCTGCACTCCACGGTCGTTGGTTTCTATGCCTGGACCCCGGAGCTCGAGAGCATCTTCCGACGCGACCGCTGGCTCATGTATGCTCTGGAGGGGTCCTACGAGCCCGCGCTGCCGACGGACCGCATTGCCGCCGTGGTGGGCGTGCTCGCCGACAGGCCCGAGCTGCAGAGCGCCTACTCGAACTTGCTCGGGCTCTATGCGGGGCTCACCAACCCGGCGATGGCCTTCTCGCCGCTCGACGTGCTCTCCGAAACCTCGGAGGCAGACGGCGACGCCGCGGCGCGGACGGCCGTGTTCGCCAGCCGCCACCCAGAGCTCGGCCAGGATTGCGGCAAGGAGCTCAGCTGGCTGCCTCCGGCTACGAGCCCGGAGACCGAGCTCTTCAACCGGATGGCGTGTTCGGGGCAGCTGAGCGGCAATCCGCTGGACGCCCTGATCGCGGCGATACAGTCCGGCCAGATCGACCTGACCCCGCGGGAAGACTCCGGCTGGTACGACCGGCAGCTGTATGCTCTGGAGACGCTGCTCTTGCCCGACCGCGCCGCCGAGAACGATCATCTACTGCTCACGCACGAGTACAAGGAGAAGCTCGTCGAGACGTTCAAGTCGCTGTTGATCCAGACGCGGGAGACGCACGCCAAGTCGCTCGGAATGAGCTCCAAGACAGGCTTTGATTCCCAGCAATCCGTCGACCTCTATCCACTGCTCCCTGTCGAGCCTTTCCCAACCTTCTACTTGCGAACTGCTCGAGCCTATGCCTTCGTGGAGACACTCCTGAGCGCGGCCCTCGGCTCGCAAGCCCTCGAGAGCACCGCGCGCCTTCTCGAGGACGGCACGCGAGCGAGCGAGCCGCTCGCCACGGAGCTAGCGGACAAGATACGCTTGCTCTACGGCTTGTATCTCGTCTCGGCGGCCTCCATCGGTGTGCGTCCGGATCTTTCGGCCGAGGAGCTAGCGACGGTCGGCGTCGAAGCGGCCGAGGCGGACGCGCGCACCTGGCTCGCGGGCTGGGACAATGACAAGGATGTCCTGCGCGATCCGCGTGTGATCCTGCCGGTCTCCTGGGACGAACTGGGAGGCACGGCCACCTACTGGGCCGTCGCGGGCGTCAAGGTGCTCCGAATGCACGCGAGCTATCCGGAGGGCTACGAGCCTCGCGTCATCGAAAGCGGCTACTGCTCAGTCAAGGACTTCATTCCCTTCGAACCGTACATGCTCGTCGAGCAGACGCTCGAGGTGACGCGTCCCACGGACGTCCCGCCGCCTACCCGTGACGAGTTCCGCGCCCTTGCCGACCGGCACTCGACGCTCGACGAGCTCCGTGCTGCGCTCGAGGCAGGCGGATGAAGTCGGCGTCTGTCCAGCTGCTGATCTGGACTAGCTCGTTCGCCGCAACCGGCTGCTGCTCGTACGGGTTGCTGCAAACAGCGCACACCGCACCGCCCGCGAGCGTGCAGGTTCGATGCGGGGCCTCGGAAGTGATCAACGAGCTCACGGATGATTCGGAACGACACCCTGTGTTGGGTCTATCGGGCGAGCTCGGAGCGCGGGTCGGGCTCACCCGATTCCTGGACATCGGGGCCGCGCCGTTTTTCCGTCTCGGGGTGGCAGCGGACGCCAAGGTGAACCTTATGCCGTCGGACGAAGCGTTGGCGCTCGCTCCCAGGCTTGCCGTGGGCTACGCGGAGCCAGCCGAGGAGAGTAGCCTCTTCATGGCCGAAGCCGGTGTGATCGCTTCCTATCGCTGGCACTGGCTCGAGCCGTACCTCGGGCTTGCGATGTCCAACAACTGGATCCGCTACCCCAGGGAAGACACGACCCTGCCACCGGAGCAGCGGTGGGCCGCGCGCGAAGGCTATGGTGACGGGCTGCTCAAGAGTCAGCTGGGGGTCGACATGACGATCATAGGTATCTTCGGCCTGCTCGCCGAATACGGGTACTGGAAGACGCTCCAGAACGATCCCGGCGACGGTTTCAAGTTCGTCGACAACCACGTGTTCGCGCTGGCAATGCGCTTCGGCGGCGGGCACGAGTGACTACTCGTTGGCTCGGCGTGGCGCGCGCCCTCTGCCGCGCAGCTCGAGCAGCTGCGTACTGAACAGTACCACGCATTCGTTGGGTGTACTCTCCGCGATCACGCTGCGTATGCGCTGGAAGAAGTCTTGGTGCATCTCCCGTACGCGGGCCAGATCCGCGCGCGACACACTGAACAAGTTGTACGAAGCGTCGTGCTCCTGGCCTTCGGCCATGCGATCGAGTGCGACGCGCGTCCACCAGGCCTTGACCTCGCTCGAGCGTTTGGGATCCATCCGGGTGTCCACGGTCCGTCCTTCGTCCACCACCCAGCGGCGCCGCGAGCGGCGTATCTGCCGTGTGGTCGCCAGCAGCTCGAGGCAGCGTCGTTCCTCCTCTTCGGTGATGCCCAGCCGCGACGCGATCCAGCCAGGCACGTGGCAGCGCAGGGCGCGATACTCACCGAGCTCGAGCACCCGCAGCACGGCGTGAGACCAGGGCATCGTGTACGCCGACTCCCGCGCGAACTGCAGCTCGGTCCAGGCCCGAGCCACCGAGGGCAGCTGCGCGGGATCCACGAGCACCGAAAGGAAGTCGAGGAGCCTGAGCGACGCCGCGCCGACCAGATCCAGAAACTCCGGCAAGCGCGGCTCCGTTTCCCCTTTGAGCCAGCGCGCCACGGCGAATCGGTTCTTGCCCGAGCGCCGCGCCAGGGTCACGACCGGTGCGGTCCCGCGCAGATCGCGCAACAGCTGGCTGACTCCCTCGGGGCTCGCGATGGCCGTCTTGGTGACCCAAGCTGGCTCGGCTCGGTAGAAGCGCTTGAGTCCGGCCCGAAGATCGACGCCCACACGCTCGGCGGCACGGAGCGTGCCAGCCGCCGTGGGCCAGGCGCGGCCCGACTCCCAGCGGTACACGACGTTGCTCTTGTACCCGAGCCGCTTGCTGAAAGCCGGCTGCGAGCGCCTGCCCCGGAGCGCGCGAAGGAGCTCTCGCGCAATGGTATCCGAGTCCATATAGGCTAGCTTTGCACAAACAGGGGCAGTTTGGACCCATGGTTTGTGCATTTCGCGCATTGACCCCTCGGGCCGCCACCGCATACTGGGGAAGATCGGACGATGCGAGGGCGGAGCGTTCACCCAGATCCGCGGCGTCGGTTCAGTGAGATGCTGGGCTGTCCGAAGCTCGTCTGGGCTCTGCTGGCGTACACGGCGTCGCTGGGCGCCGCCGGGTGTGGCCTGTTCGGGGGACAGACGGGCGACTGTTCGAGCGCCAGCGGTATGGGCACGGGCGGCGCTCCCCAAGGCAGCGGGACAGGCGGAGCCTGCGGCGTCGCCAGAGCTCTGACGCCGGACGCGCCGTCCGAAGACGGATTTTCGGCGCGAGCCGTGCTCGGGGAGTTCGCCGGCACGTACACGGGCACGGTCGCGTCGGATGCGAACGGCGCAGGGGGGGCGGGCAACCACGCGGGCGCGGGTAGCGCAGCAGGCGCAGCGAACGTAGCGGGCTCGGTCACCGAGGCGGGCGCCGTCCAAGCGACGAACTCGATCGAGGACGCCGGTGCGGTCGACCTGGCGGACACGGCGTTCTGGGCGTCCGTCGGGCTCGAAGCCCAATCCGAGCCTGTCGAGGCCCGCGTCACCGTGAGCTATCAGGCCGGCGCGGTCAAGGAGATCACCTGTTCGCACCAGATCCAGATCGAGGTACGGGTGGAAGTCTCGGTCGGGGCGTTGAAAGAGCCTGCCACGTCGGCGTGGCTGGTCGGCGACACTCTCGGTGCCAAGCTCGCCACTACGTTTGCGGCATCCAGCGACCCTGATGTCCCGGCGCTCTCGCTCGAGCTCACTTTCGACTCGACGCGCGCGCTGGGAACGCTGCGGCCCGCCGATGCGGATGCTGCCGGACCCACTCTCGAGTTCCAGCTCGCCCACCAACAGTCATAGAAGCTGCCCCCGCGACGCGCGTCGCAGCACGGCCTGGCGGACGCGGCGCACTGCGTGCCCCGCCCCCGCCAGGGGCCCGCCTGATACGGCCCGGGCGCCCGGGACGCCCGGGCCGCATGGGGGCCCCTCGACTCCGCCCCGGCGAGACTCTACTGCGCGAGCAGCCTCGTCGCTCGCTCCAGCAGCGCCGCGAACTCGGCCCGGTCCGGATCGCTCGAGTCCTTCGCACCCATGACGATTTCCGAGATCCTCGGAAGCGCGTCCGGGTCCGCGTACGGGCTGCCTTTGAGGATTTCACTGAACGCCGCCACCGAGACGGCCCAGTCGAAGTCACCATCCGCGGTGCCGACGTCGTCAGGCGAGAGACTCGCGGTCACCTCGCTCGCCGCGTCCTCCGCGGTCGCGTCCACTTGCTTGTAGCGGACCTTGACCAGGGCCAGATCCGCATCCGCGACCGCGCGGTCTCCCTCGTAGGGCGCACCGTCCTCGGGAGCCGGCGCGCCGTCGGACAGCGGAAGAGCCCCACCGACGAGTACCAGCTCGTACAGCGCGGTCACGCGGTGCCCGGCGCCAACTTCGCCGGCGTCGACCCAGTCCTGACGGAACTGGGAATCGGCCAGGGCCCGGTTCTCGTATCCCAGCAAGCGATAGGCCCGGACATGGTCCGGATTGAACTCGACCTGGATCTTCAGGTCCTTGGCGATGAAATGGATCGTGGACAAGAGGCGCTCGTTGACGTAGCTCGTCGCCTGATCGAGGTCCGTGATCACACCGTAGACGCCGTTTCCGGCGTTGCTGACGGCTTCCATCATCGAGTCATTCAGGTTGTCCGAACCGAAACCGAGCACCGTGAGCGTGATACCCGTCTCCCGCTCCTGCTCGATCTGGGCCAAGAGCTCCTCGGTCGAGGACGGGCCGACGTTGAAGTCGCCGTCAGTGCACAGGACTACGTGGTTGATGCCTCCTTCGATGAACCCCGCCGAGGCTTGCTCGTACGCCAGATCGAGTCCCGCGGAGCCTGCAGTGGATCCGCCGGCTTGTAGCCCGTCGATGGCGCGTTCGATCTCCGAGCGTCGCGAGATCGGTGTGGGCGGCAAACGGACGCCGGTGCTCGAAGCGTAGGTCACGATCGATATCGTCGCCTGAGGGTCGAGCACGTCGAGCGCCTGCGTCAACAGCTCGCGCGCGAGTGGTAGCTTGTTCTCCGAGGCCATGCTGCCCGAGACGTCGACCAGGAAGACGAGGTTCACTCCCTCGGGCTTCTCGCCTTCCGGCAGCGCATCGCGACCCTGGATACCCACGCGAAGCCAGACCGTATCGCGCGCGACCATCGTCGGAGCCGCAGCCAAAGAGATGCCAAATGGCACCTTGGCATCCGCCTGGGGCGCAGGGTAGCGGTATTCGAAGTAGTTCACGTATTCCTCCAGGCGCACGCCCGCCGGATCCGGCAGGCTGCCGGCGCTCACGTCTCGCCTGAACACGTCGTAGCTCGCGGTGTCGACGTCGGCCGCGAAGGTCGACAGCGGGTCGTGGGCCGTCAAGACGAAGGGGTTCGTCGCCAGTCCCGGGCTGGTGCTGTCGGCCTCGGTATCCCCGGGGACGTAGTAGCTGACCGAGGTGCCGGCAGCCGTCGGGGGCGCGCCCGAGCCCGTGGCGTTCGGCGACGAGCCTGACGGAGCCGGCGCAGTGCCGCTCGAGGCGCCCGTCGACTCCGACGAGCCTTGCTCACCGGAAGTCGGGGTGCCCGGGTACGCTCCCAGCATCGCGTTGGACGACGAGTCCGACCCACACGCGGTCGCATACAGAAGAAGGAATGCTGAAAGAGAATCAATTCGCGGCTGTCTCATGGCTGAGTACTCCCTTCGACTTGGTCGGCAACGGTCAGCGGGTCAGCTCGTCTGGATACGATCGGCGGGCTGGCGTCGCGGCAGTTCCGCGCGTGCGTCTTCGCGAGGGCCTGGCGGCCATCAGTGCTGCACACGCGCAAAGCCACGTGGCGGCGCTCCACGGCGGGCCGCTGGCGCCCGCCTCGATGCTGCAGCCCTGCCCAGCGCCCGAGTCCGAGAAAAGCATGTCGTTCCCGGACCCGCGCACCGCAACGACCTCGGTCACGACGCGCTGGGGCTCGGGTGGTGCGAGCAAGCACGCGTCGCGTTCGGTCATCTCGGCGGTCGAGACGATCCTCCCCGAGACCGGCGTCTGGCGATCCGACACGTCGCTCGGGACGACGCTGCGCGTGGTGACCGCGTAGAGCTGCCCCGAGACGGGCAGAGCGCGAAGTACGCGCGCGTCTTGCTCCAGGCTGCCGGCGGCCGTGAGCGAGCGCGCCCCGACCTCGAGGAGCTGAACGTGGTGGTCGGCCACGCAGTCCGGCCCGTCCCACTGGTTGTTCGAGTAGGGGACCACGACGAGCGGCGGCGAGCCCAGATCCTCCTCGATGAAGGAGACCGCCCGGAAATCCGCGCTCGCCTCGGAGCTGGCGCCGCTCGTCCCGAACTCGGCGCGGGCGAGCTCGGTGGGCTGGGTCGGATCACTCACGTCGAGCAGCGTGGCGGCGACCTGGTCACCTCCTTCTCCCCGCCCCACCGTGAAGAGCTCGTCGCCTCGCGGAAAGATGAAGTCCGACCAGCCAGGGATCTCGAGCCTTCCGACGACACGAGGCGCCTCGGGATCTTCGAGTGAAATGACCCAGAGTGGGTCGTGTCCGACGACCTGCTCCACCTCCTCGACCACCACGGTGGGCTGGTAGGTTACGACGTACGCGCGATCCTCCACGAAGCGTGTAGCAAAGAGCTCCTCTCCCGGCGCGAGACGCTCGAGCGTGCCCTCGACGGCAGGGTGATCCGGGTTGCTCACGTCGATGACGTACAGGTGGCTGGTGTCCGCGTCTCGGTCGCGCGTGACGAGGCGAAACTCGGTGCCTCGGGCGTCCATGTGAAAACGCCCGGCCGGAGTGCCTGCGACCTGTACGGAGCCACGCTCTGCCAGGGAGCCGTCTCCGGCCGAGATGTCGAGGATGCGGAGCGACGTCGTCGCGCCCCGCTGCTCCGCGAGGTACAGAGTCGAGTCGGTGACGTGCACTTCGAAAGCGCTGCCCTCGAGCGTCACGTCGTCGACCACGTCGAGACTGTCCGCGCCCGAAGTGTCCAGAGAGAAGACGAAGCCCAGCCCCGGCTGGGCCGGCGCGCCGCTGGTCGCGACGTAGAGCATGTCGCCCACCAGGCGGCTTTCGGCCAACGCGCCGGGCACGCAGCGCTGCGCGACGACGATCGGGTCGAGCGCAGGATGAGCGACCAGCGCAATGGCCGTGGAGGGCAGGCCCCGGTACCGCTCCGGCGCCAGGGCGTGGCAACTGAGCCCGGAATCGACCACTAGCGCGATGAGCGCATTGTCTCGGAGGTAGAGCTCACCGGAGGTCCCCGCGAGTTCGCTCAAGCGCCCGATCCGTTCCGGAGCCTTCGGCGAGGACGTGTCGATGACGTTCAGGCCGGCGTGCTGGTTCAGGATGTAGAGTCTGTGCTCGGCCGCCTTGACGATGTCGCCCTCCTCCATGATGAGCGGGTCAACCGGCGGCCTCGTCCGCGCCGCGGTCTCGGCCGTACTGCGCGCCGCCGTTTCGGACCCAATCCCGTTGCTGACCTCGGTGTTCGTACTGTCGTCGAGCGACGTCGCCCCCTGGCTCGAGCTCGTTGTGGCCGTCGAGCCACAGCTCGCGACGACCACCGCAAGTCCGGCGCAAGCCAGCTCTGCACATAGAAGAAGACGGGTGGGCTGCGGACCGATGGCCATGGGAACCTCCTTCGAATCCAGAGCGCAGAAGGCCGCCGTCTCGCTCGGTCGCGAAACGCAGCTGCCCCTGCGCCCATCCGAGACGGACGCGCTTCACAATTCAGTCGCGTTGTTCAGTATCCCGGAACCGCGTCCACGCGCAATGCTCCAACCGCACATTCCATGGCGCTCAGGGCGCTGGCGATGTGCATTTTGGGTATATTCCGTGCGCAAAGTGGCTCGTTTTTCGCATGCCCAGGGCGCACCGTACCTGCAACCGACCGAAGCGCCGAGGCCCGTCAGAACAACGACATCTGCCCCTTCAGGTCCAGCCGCATCCCGAATTCGTCTTGGAAATCGCTCTCGATTTCCGCGATCTCGCCCGGCGTGAGTCCGGCGATATCCGCGACGATGGTTTCTCTGGACGGATCGGTGTCGAACGCGGCGACGCGACAGCCGTCGGGCAACATGCTCCGGAGCAGAGCCAGCGGGCTCGAGGTCTTGCGCTTGATCCTGGGGCGCGTGTAACTCACGGTACGGCCGGTCACACGCGACAGGTGCCACTTGAGGTACCCGTAGCGCTCGTTGTCCGTGTCCGGGTTGCGGAACGTGATGCTCAATGACGCATCGTCGATGACGAGCTTGGCGCCGAGCACGCGTGCTTGTCTGAGCAAGCGCTTGGCGTGCGAATCGGCGGCTGCTGCGGACACGATGCCGTCGGTAGCTTCGTAGCGAAGCACCGATTCGCCATCCAGGCCAGCCACCACGACGTTCGGCGGCAAGCTCATCAGGATTGACTGTACCTCTTCGAGCGACATCGCGGCTCGGATGCGCAGGAAGGCCTCGGGGCTTGTGACCTTGATGCCCTTCATGGATTGGGCCTGCCGGAAGGGGTCTCCGCCGCGGCAGCGCCATTTCTGGGGCAGGTCGGCCATCTGCGTCGCGCCGTACTGCAGCTCGTGCGTGGACCGGTCCACGATATCGATCACCGTGCACGCGTCCTTGCCCGGTGCGCAGCGCAGACCTCTGCCGATGCACTGTGTGTAGACTAGTGGCGAGGTGGTCGGCCGCGCCATGAGGATGCAGCTCACCTCCGGATCGTCGAAGCCCTCGGTCAAGACCCCGTAGTTGGTGAGGACCTGCAGCTCGCCACGGCGAAAGCGCGCGAGCAGCTCCTCGCGCTCCTTGGTCTTTCCGTCGATGGTATCGGCCGGGACGCCCAAAGACAGAAAGTCCTGGGCCAGGTGGTGAGCATGATCCACGCCGGCGCAGAACGCGATGGTCCGGCAGCCAGCTCCCTGTTCGAGCCAAGCCTTGACGGCCATGGCGCGCTGCTCCGGGGCGTCCATGACCTTCGAAAGCGCGCCGACCTGGAAATCCCCGCCGGAAAGCTTGACCTTGTCGAGCTTGAGGTCGCTGCGAACGGTGAAGTAGCGCATGGGCACCAGGAAACCGAGGTCCTCGAGGTCCGTGCGCGAGATCTCGAACGCCGTCTCTCCGAAGACCTCCAACGCCGACTTGCCGTCCGTGCGTCGCGGCGTGGCGGTCATCCCGAGCAGGAGCAACTTGGTGTCTGCATGCGCGTAGAAATGGCCGATGACCTCTTCCCAGGTCGGAGCCAGGGCCCTGTGGCACTCGTCACAGATGACGAGGTCGAACGCCTGCGGGTCGTAGCGCTCCTTGCGCCGAACGAGCGACTGCACCGACGCCACGGTGATGTCCGCCTTGCCGCTCGAGCGTCGCTCGCCTTGTTCGACCTCGACCGTGGCCCTCGGCAGATGCTGTCTGAGCGTCTGCGCCGTCTGGTCCAGGATTTCGCGTCGGTGGGCGATGAAGAGCACTCGACCGAACGAGGCGCGCGCGCGCAGCTCCTTGATGATATGCGTCGCGATCACCGTCTTGCCGGCGCCGGTCGGCAAGTACAGGAGCATCCGCTGTTCCTTCTGCTTCGTGTATCGGGAGAGCACGGCTGCCACCGCTGCCTTCTGGTACGGACGAAGCTTGAACGGTCTGGTAGACGGTCTGGCCGACGGCACGGCAGCAGAAGGCGGAACGGACGCGAGCATGGTCGAAGGCTAGGAGTCGACCTTCTTGCGCCCATAGGGTGAGGCCGTCAAGGCGCTTCGGGCTGTGTTGCAGGCCGGATCAGCGTTGCTCGTGGAACACTCGCCCGGCCTGACGTCAAACCGCTGACCGTCACTGAACCTAGAGCACGTAGGCTGCGCCCAAAGCGAAGTTGAGTGTGATCGCCGGAAGCTCGCTCGCGATATCGAGACGCAGCACGGGACCGAGTTCGAGGGCGTTCTTGGGGAGACCGGGGTGGAAGAGCCAGCCTAGCCCTACGCCGAAGTACGCGCCCAGGCCTTCTGCAGTTCGTACCGGCTCACACGTTCCGTCTCCCGAGCCGTCCGACCAGACATCGATACAGAAGCCGTCCGGAGATTCGGTGCTCCTGACCTCGGCAATCCCGCCACCCAAGGTCAACAGCGGAGTGTTTCCGGTAGCAGAGCCGCGCAGAGCGATGTAGACGCCCCCGCCGTAGGCACTTTCTGAGCGTCGAAAAGGGAGAGAAGCGCCGAACGCCGTGGCCTGTACTCCGCCCCCGAACCAATCGGAGAACCATCGCTCTAGCTCCAGGTCCGCGTGAGCGCTGATGAGCCCGACTCCGGCTTCGACACGCCCGGACGTTGAGATCCGCTTGGTCGGTGGGGCACTGTGTGCCGCGGCGGCCGCCCCCTCATCCCGAGGCGCGTCACGCACGCCAGTCGCAACGGGCACAGCCGAGGCCACTGTGACTGCGAGCAGCATCGCGAGCGTCATTCTCGACGTTCAAGCAACCCGCGTGCCGATCCCCGATCACTGCGGGATTTCGAGACGAATCAAGCACTTGCCGGCTTCGTGTCACATTGGCGAGCACGCCGCCCGGCAACAGTGTGAAGGCCGCGCACAGTCCCGGAAGCCGCTTGAGCCGCGCCGAGCGCCCCCAGGTTCACGCCCTGCGATTCTTGATGAACGTCCCGTTTTCGAGCTCCGCGAATGCGTGCCGCAGCTCCGCCTCGGTGTTCATCACGATCGGTCCCTGCCAGGCGATGGGCTCGCGTATCGGCTTGCCGGAGATGAGCAGGAAACGAACGGGCTCGGCGTCGGCGACGACCGATACCACCTCGCCGTCAGCGAAGAGCACGAGGTGGCGATCGCCGATCAGACCGTCGGGCTCCACGTCGACGTCGCCATCGGCGCCCGCGTTGTGACCGTCGGGGGCTTCCTTTTCGCCGAAGACCCCTTTGCCGCCTATCACGTACGCGAAGGCCGTGTGCCCGAGCGGAGTAGGGTGCGTGAAGGTCTGGCCCGCGGCGACTGTGACGTCGAGGTACTCCGGCTGCGTGACGATGTCGCGCACCGGTCCCGTGATCCCCGCCACGGATCCGGCGACGACCTTGATCACTGTCCCGCCGTCTGCTGCCACGATGGGGATCTCTTCGCTCTGGATCCCTCGATACCTAGGCTCCATCATCTTGCTCGCTGCGGGCAGATTGGCCCAGAGCTGAAACCCGTGCATGGCGCCCCCGGAGTCGCCCTTGGGCATCTCCTGGTGGATGATGCCGCTGCCGGCAGTCATCCACTGCACGTCGCCCGGCGCAATGGAGCCGCTGTTGCCGAGGCTGTCGCCGTGCGCGACCTCGCCGCGCAGCACGTACGTGATCGTTTCCATGCCTCGGTGCGGGTGCCAGGGGAAGCCTCGTTTGTACTGCTCCGGCTCGTCGGAGCGGAAGTCGTCGAGCAGAAGGAAGGGATCGTATTGCTCCGGCCGTCCCCAGCCGATCGCGCGATGCAGGTGCACCCCGGCCCCCTCGACCGTTGCGCGGCTCTTGTTGACCTCTCGGATTCGTCTGACTTTGGCCATGGCGTTCTCCGTTACATCTCCCGGTAGCGTTTTGCGGCAGCCAAGTCCCGTCGCAGCGCCTCTGCGGTTCGACGGGGACCGTAGCCCGGGGTGTCGCGCTGCATCCTCCAGCCTTCCTCGATCGGACCCGCATCCACCGTATCGAAACCGAACTGGTCGAGCAGGTGACTCACCGTTGCCTTGGCGTCGCTGTCGTCGCCGGCGATAGCGAGCGCACGACGCCCGGGCGTACCCTTGGGCAAACCGTCGGTCGTCAGCTGCGCCGCATAGATGTGATTGAACGCTTTGACGACCTTGGACCTCGGCAGATGAGCTTGGAGCAGCTCGGAGGTCGTCGTGGATTCATCGTCGAGCTCGGCAATGTGGCCATCGCGTTGGGGGTAGTAGTTGTTCGTGTCGACGACGGTCTTTCCCGCGAGCGGCTCGACAGGCACCGAACGGTAGTTGCGGAGCGGGATCGTGACCACGACGATGTCGCCCGCTCGTGCGGCTTCGACGGGTGTCGCCGCGCGCGCCTTCGGTCCCAGCTCTCGAACGAGCGACGCGAGCGTGTCCGGACTGCGGGAGTTGCTGAGCACCACGTCGTATCCATTCTGCACCGCCAGCCGCGCGATCTGGCTGCCGATGCGGCCCGCCCCGATGAGTCCCATGGTCGTCATACCCCAGGACCTAGGGCCCGACCAATGGGTCGGCAACCACCCGGGTTGATGCTGCCCGGTTGTCAGGTGAGCAGCCTGGCAGGGGAGCCGTTGGCATCATCGTTGCTTGCCACCGGCGAGGAAGACCAGTTCGGTGCGTGCAGCAAGGTGCCCATGACCCCCCGGCAATCCTTCTGGGCCGATTTCGGCCGATCCCGCCCGATGCCGCTCCGCAGCGGCACGGACGGTGAGCCGAAGGGACTGTCTTCCGAGGCGCTCATGGAGCGCTACGCCGCGGGTGACGAGGGGGCGTTCGACCTCTTGCACGCGAGGTTTGCGCAGCAGCTGTTCGGCTATTTGCTTCGGCTCAGTGGCAAGCGCGACCGCGCCGAGGATCTCGTCCAGACTACGTTCGAAAAGGTCCACCGGTCCCGCCGAAGTCATGTGACCGGCTCACTCGTTGCGCCGTGGCTATTTGCCATTGCGCGACACAGCTTCTACGACGAAGAGCGCCGACGGCGCGCACGGCCCGAGGTGCTGACGACAGAGGGTGCGCTTCCAGAGCCCTGCAAACTGGAGGCGACACCGGCGGCTGAACGGGTGGCGTTGCTTTGCCAGGCGCTCGCCCGGCTGCCCAGCACTCACCGAGAAGCATTCCTCCTGACCAAGTGGTTGGGGCATTCTGCCGCGGAAGCTGCAGGATCGCTCGGGATGACGCCGACGAACCTCAGAACACGCGTGCATCGCGCGACTCACACGCTCCGTGAGTTCGGGCTGGCGGGCCTGTGAGTAGCTCCGGGCCGTCTTCATGGAAACCACACCACTGAACGGGTGTGCTTGCAGGACGGAGGAAGACGCGGACACGCCCCCATGCGCCGTTGCATTTTGCCACAGCGCGACAAGGCGCCTCGCCACAACAGCCGGCGGAGGGCCCGGGGACCCCCCCCGGTCCGCGGCGCTCAGCCCTCCTTGCGCGGCTTCCTTCGCGGCCACAGCCTCATGACGAGCGGAGTCAGGGCAAGGGTTGCCATGATACGCAGCGGCTGAGTGAGCTTCGTTGCAACGTATGCAGCGGCCCACGTGCCTGCAGTAGCTCCGGCGCCTTGAACCTTGATGCCCATCCGGATCGCCAGTACGAAACCGAGGAGCACGAGCGCGAAGATGGCCAGATAGACGACGAGCGCCAGCTGGCCGTACTGGACGATCAGGGTCTGCAGACGTTCCTTGAGGGGACGGCGTGTCGAAGAGGCTTGGGCGGACTCGGGCATGGAGCGGTTTCCCCCTAGCACGATTCGGATCTCCTGGGGAACCGGCCCGTCCGGCATCGTTTCCAACGAAACGATGCACGGGAGCGAAGCCGGGGCCGACGAAGGGGTCGATGGTCTAGAGATAGAAGTACTTCCGCAGCGTGTCGTTCATGACGGTCCACTGCGTGTGGAGCTCCGAGGGCGCGAAGCTTGCGTCGCCTTCCTTGTAGATCACGACGACCAAATGGCTGCGCCCTGCAGCTTGGAACAGGTAGTAGGTGGAGAGAAAGCCTTTCTCGTTCTTGGTCGCTATGCCCTTGACCGGGTACGAGCTATTGCCGACCGGTATCTCCGCGTCGAACTCGGGCCCGACCACCGTTTCGTTGAAGTCCTTGAAGGCCGCCTGAAGCGTCTGGATCGACGTGTACTCCGTGCTTGCTAGTCCCAAAGCAGCGATGGGAGTCTCTTTCTCTGCGTCATCCGTGACGAAGTAGCCGCTGATGTTGGCCACGTTCCAGTCGTCGAGCCAGTACCAGGCGCCATCCATGCAGCGGAAGCTAACGTTGCCTGCGATTTTCCGTTCACCGGCACCCTTTGGCTCGTACTTGTACGAGGAGAATATCCGGTAGGCGAGAGGCATGTTGGCGCGTAGGTATCCCGGGTTGGACAGGAGTTGCAGCTGATTGAAAGCGTTGTCCTCTGGGACCAACGCCGCGACGAAATCCCAGCCCTTCTCGTTATCCTTGCCGGTGACGATATAGGACTCCTCGCCGTCGATGTACGTTTGACGAAGGGTCTTTTCGCTGACGTTGGTCAGGAGCTCTTCGGTGAAGACCTTGCCCAACTTGTCGGGGGCGATGCGGTTGCCACCCAGATCGAGGACCGTGTACTCTACGCGGCCGTACACGTTGTCGATGCCGTCGTTGAATTTGAACAGATCGGCGGTCTTGATTCCGTTGTTCTCGGAGGGCTCATGGTCCCGCCGAACGAACTTCCATCCGGGCGGGATGGCCAGGCGTGTCTGGTACTTCACCAGAACGTTCACGTCCTGGGCCGGCGGGCTCTTGTACAGGCTCAAGTCCACCGGCTCCAATTGGCTGTACTCGGAGCCACACGCCAACAGCGAAAGCGCCGACGCGACGAGGAACACGAACTTCATTTTGCGATGTCTCCTTGGCCGTGGAGGCGACCCTGCCCGGCTCGCCGGCCCTGCGCGGTTCAACACGCGGCAGATTGTCACTCGTACCACGCCGCTCCGGCATTGACTACGGTTCTCGGCGTCCCCGGCTGTCTGCCACAGGAGCCGAAGAAAACCGTGGACTTGTTGGGCCGTCGCGTCACGCCAGCCCGTCGCGCCGCGTCTACGCGCGCATGACGAGTACCTTCGGCTCGGTCAGCTCCTCCATGGTTGCGCGCACGCCCTCTCGACCGAACCCGGAGTCCCTCGTCCCCCCATACGGGTAGTTGTCGACCCGGAACGACGGCGCATCGTTGATCAAGACCGCGCCGAAATCGAGCCGATCGTAGGCCAGCAAGGCGTGTTCCAGGCGAGGCGTGAAGACCGAGGCTTGCAGGCCGTACCGACCGGCGTTGGCCAGCTCGAGTGCGTCTTCGAAGCTAGCGGCACGCTCGACTACGGTGACGGGGCCGAACACTTCGAGTGCGCGGACGCGCGAGTCTTCGGTCGTGTCCGTCAGCACCGTCGGCAACACGGTCTGTCCAACCGAAGCCCCGCCGCAGAGCATGCGCGCGCCCGCGGCGCAAGCCTGCTGGACCCATTCGAGCACGCGAGCGACATGGCGCGCCTCGATGAGAGGCCCGACCACCGTCTGCTCGTCCATGGGATCACCGACGCCGAGCTTCTGCGTATCGGCGACAAAACGCTCGAGGAACGACGGATACGAACGCGAGTGGACGAAGATGCGCTGGGCCTTGATGCAAATCTGGCCGCCGTTGGCCCAGGCGGACTCCAGAATGCGCGGGAGAACGGCCTGGAGGTCCACGCCATCGTCCACGATGCAAGGTGCGTTGCCACCGAGCTCGAGGATGACCTGCTTCTTCGGCGCCAACTGCTTGAGGCGCCAGCCCAACGAATCGCTTCCAGTGAAACTGAGGACTCGGAGCCGGTCGTCTTCGACCAACCGCTGGCCTACCTCGGGCGGACAGTGGACCACGTCGAAAGCGCCCGACGGCGCTCCCGAATCGTCCACTACAGCCGAGAGCAAGTGTGCCGTGAGCGGGGACTGCGCCGGAGGCTTGAGCACGACGGATGCGCCGACCGCCAGCGCCGGCGCCAGCTTGTGTGCCACCAGGTTGAGAGGGAAGTTGAACGGAGCGATCGCGGCAACCGGGCCCCGCGGTGCTCGGCGCACCACGCAGAGGCGTCCTTCCTGGCCCGGCTGCTGGTCGAGCGGCCAGGTTTCGCCCAGCCACGTGCGAGCTTCGGCGGCCGCGAGCGTGAAGGTGGTCACGGCGCGCGCTACTTCGGCGCGAGCGTAGCGGATCGGCTTGCCGCTCTCTTCGGTGATCAGTCGCGAGAACTCCGCGGCGCGATGCTGGATACCCGCGGCGATGCGTTCGAGCAGACCCGCACGCTGGTGGGTTGGCATCCGTCGCAGCACCTCGAAGCCCCGCGCCGCGCTCTCGATGGCGGCCTGGATGTGTGAGTCGGATCCGACGCCGACCTTGGCGACGGGATGCCCGTCGAACGGGCAGCTCACCACGGCGACCTCGTTGCTCGGGACCTCGCTACCCCCGATCTTCGACCAGAACGTGTGCATTACCCCATTCTAGCCGCACACCGGGTGCAGGAGGGCATGGACGTTCGGTCGATTCGGCGCGAGCGGACTCCTCGCGGCGTTCCGCTGGCAAGATGCACACCCAACTGCCGAGGACACAGCGCAGGTCTGGCCATCGGCGGTGTTGCAGGTCGTCGTGATACCACCCGTGCAGTCGCCACGCTGGACACAGCTCTGGGCACCGGCACCACCGGCGCCCGCGGCAGCCCCGCCGCCCAGGCAACTGCCCCATCTGCGGTTGAGACCGAGTGCGACGACCCGTCGCGCGGGGGCCGGCCAGGCAGGAAAACCCGAGTCAGTGGCCGCCAGAGCGCCTCGGCCGCGCTGACGTGGCTCGACAGCTCGGCTGGCCAGGGGCCGGCCGCTCGGGAAGACCCAGGTCATGCGATCCGGACAGAGCTCGGTTCCCTGCTCGCCCGGGTCAACGAATTGGGGCGGTCTGCGGGCCAGCGGCGCCACCCCCGGGGCGCAGATCGCGTGATCCTCCTTGGAAACGGTCAACGTGTTGGTGCCGAACGTACCGAACCGCTGGCCGTCACGATGGCCCCGCTTGCTGGCGTTTGGCGCTCCCGCGGGTAACCTTGGACGGCGGTCGAGTTGGACAGGAGAGCCCTCGTGATGGAGGTCCCGAGTGTCGGCGTTGGTCTCTGCGCGCAGCCGCACGCACGGCGCCGCGCCAGGGGCATTGGCTTGATTTGCGCTGCCGCGCTGCTTCCGTTGGCCTGTGGTTCGGACCGGACGGGGTCCTCTCTGGAGGTGGAAGACGGAGCGGGGGCCGACTCGCGACAGATCAGCGCCACGTGGACCTATCGAAGCACCGAGGTGGATGTCGACATCATTCTGAGCACCAAGGAGAGCAGCAAGAGCTGCGCGACAACCGGTGTGCTCGTCATGGACGAAGCGCTGGCGCCCATCGAGCGGTACGTGCTCGAACAGACCGACTGCGCCACGCTGCGTCTGACCGACAGCGGCGACATCGTGCTCTATGGGCAGGCGACTGGCTACGACTGGGCCGAAGAGCAACTCGATGTCGACACCGACCGCGAGACCATCGAGCTTGGCCCGTGCACGCCGCAGGACAGCACCTCCCCGGTGCGGTTCACGCTTTCTGCGCCCGACTGCGGCAACGACTGCACCTGCGCGCAACTGACCAGGCGCTGGGGCGGTCAGGCCGTCACGCTGCCGCTCGGCAAGAAGTGCGACTAGTGCCCTGTCTCCGAGACAGGGCACATGAGCAACAAAGCGCTTCCTGGCTCAGACGGGGGGCATTCGCCGCAGAATTCGACGGCTTCGCCTGTCTCGAGGCCGTCGAATTCTGTGGCGAATCACGGAGACAGGACACGAGGGGATCGTTTCGATTGGAACGGTGCCCAAACACCAGGGGCGCCGCGGGTCAGATCGGTGGGAAGCGGTGGGTTTCTGCCGCCCGCGCCCGGTCGCGGGCCGCAAAAAACCATCGCCTCAATCGAAACGCGCCACTAGCGTGCTGTCGCATTCCGGCTCGCGTCCAGCGACTCCAGGTGCGAGACCTCTCCCCACGTCACCAGGCGCCACCGGGCCAGTGCCCTGTCACCAAGACAGGGCACACAACTAGAACCCGTGTCCTGGCCCAGATCGAGGGCATTCGCCACAGAATTCGACGGCTTCGCCTGTCTCGAGGCCGTCGGATTCTGTGGCGAATCACGGAGACAGGACACGAGGCAGTCCACGACGTTGACGCTCGCGTTCGGCAGAGCGAAAGTTCTGGGCGAGTCCAGGGGCATCCCCGTGCACGCGCGAAAAGCCGTATTGAGCGTGCCTCCATGCGCCACGACCACGATGCACGCCCCCGGATGGCGAGCGGCGATCTCGCTCATCGCCGCGAGATTTCGATCGAAGCGTTGCCGGGCGCTCTCGCCGCCTGGAACGACGAAATCCGGCCCGCCCCGGGTGAAGCCGAGCCAAGCCTGTGCTGCGACCGCTTCGGCTTCGGGCTGAGTGAGCCCCTCGAGCACGCCGAGGGCCCGCTCGCGTAGCCTTGCGTCCGTGGTCGTCGAGAGGCCGCAGGCGTCAGCGATGACCTTTGCGGTCTCCAGGGCACGCCCGAGGTCGCTACAGTAGATGGCCTGTGGCTGCAGACGCTGGAGCCTCCGGGCCAGAGCCGCCGCTTGCGCCCGGCCCAGAGCGGTGAGCTCGCTGTCCAGGTGCCCCTGCATGCGCCGCGCGAGGTTCCACACCGTTTCGCCGTGGCGCAAGAGCACCAGCCGTGTCGTCCCCGTTGTCATGCCAGGCCTGCCGCAGCGGCCGCTTCCCGTGCTCGCGGTGTAGGGTCGGACCATGGCTACGGCGCCGCTCGGTGAGCCGGGCTGTCCGGCATCTCCTTGTACGCATGCTCCCGTTGGGTGAATTCGCGCGAGAAGAGCGAAAACCTGTTGAAGGTGGTTCCGGAGTCCACGATTAGCTCCAGGCCATCGAACGGTCCGCGGGCGAGGCGGCAATGAGAACGTTCGATCTTGGAGCTGCCCGACGCCTCGGTCCAGTGTTCGAGCTCGACGCCGACACCGAACAGCGAACAATCGAGCCTCACGCTCGGCGGGAACGTTGCGGTCCAGCGAAACGCTTCGGGCTCATGCTCTCGGTATCGGACTGCGAGCCCTTGCTGGGTCATCGCGTCGCACCAGCCGGCGTCCGCATCGCCGGCCTCGTGGCAAGTCGGCGCTCCCGTCGTGTTCGAGGGCTTTTTGCACGCGCGAGCAGCCCACATCACGATGCTGCCCAGTCGTTCGGACTCGAGCACCCGCGCTCGGAGGAGCTCCTCTGGCGAACGCTCGTTCGGATCCTTCGGGGCGCGCGCGAGAGCAGTCGAAGCGCGGTCCACCTGATCGATCTGCCGGGCCAGCCCGCGGAGGTTGGCACGAGGGCAGGCACGCCTGGCGACCTCGTAGTGCGAGCGAGCGAGGGGCGACTGGGCTCGGCCGAGCGCACGCTCGGCCGCTCGCACGTTCACTGCGCAAAGGATGTCCGTGTCGCCCTGGCATCCTGCAAGAGCAGCCAACACAATGGATGCAGCGGCCGGTGCGCTCGATGGCGCGAAGCGCGCACGCGCGCCAGTACTCTGTAGCTGGGTCGAGACCCCGAGGGAAGTCGATCGTCTGCTGCCTTGGTTTCGCACGGCGGCTTCTGGTTGGTAGGATAGCCGAGAAAGGTCCTGCGTTGCGTGTTCTGAACCCCTGGCCGGTGTCCAGGCAGCGCTCCCACCGCACCAGCACCGACGGTCGCACCCCGTCTGAGCCCGGGAAAGCGCTGCTGCTCAAGTGCGCTGCCCTGGAGACAGGGCACCAGCGTGAGGAGCGCCGGAGCGCGTCGCAATCCACAGGTTGATCACCATGGGGTCATCGCTTGTCCGAGGGCAGCGGCCCGTGGCGCACCAGCGCGCGTGGGCTGCGCCGTCATCCCAAAGCCGTGAGACCCACCCCACAGAGATCCGGGCGACGCTTGGGGGGAAGACCGAAACGCGTATCGACGCCGTATCCCCATAGCGTTCGGCTGCGACCCGAGCTACAGTATGTCGTTGTCGGTCGGAGGGTCGGCATGAACGAGCAGGCACGACAGCGCTGGGGGGTGGAACCTGAGTTGGGCGCCCCGGACGCTCTGCGTTGGATCGTAGAGCACGTGCCCTTGATCCTGTTTCAAGGGCCAGCCGATACGCGCAGAACCGTTGCAGCCGCGTCAGGCAACTGGCTCGATGTGGTGGGTCGCCCTGCCGCTTCGTTTCTTTCTGGCCAGATGGGGCTCATGGATGTCACTCACACGGACGACCTCGCGTCGGTGGCGCGCGAGGTCCATGCGGCGAGCGTCGCGTCGCGTCGCTACCAGATCGGCTACCGCTTGCGTTCGCCCACCGGCGAGCCGCTAGCCGTCTGGGAGCTGGGCAGCGCCGTCTGCCGCAGGGGCATCAGCGGAGCGTGGCTGTCTGGCTGCATCGTCGGCACACACCGGGCACCGCCACTGCAGGCTCAGGCAGCGACGGCTCGGACGGCGGCAGGTCTGGCGCACGATCTGAGAAACGTGCTGGCCGTGGTCAGCGGCGCGGCTGAGCTCGTGTCCGGGATGGGCGGACCGGGCCAAGCAGACGATCCCGTGGCTGCTGTTCTCGAAGGGACTCAGAGCGCGGGCCGGCTGGCCTCGCAATTGGTGCGGCTGCTCCATGGCAGAGCAGCCAGTACAGCGTTCGTGGATCTCAATGAAGTGGTCGAGCGCATGGAGCCGGTCCTTCGAGCGTTGGCCGGCGGGCACGTTCTGGTGCAGAAGTCACTGGAGCCGGACCTGTTCGCCACGGCGGCCGACCCGGTCCATCTGGACCAACTGCTGCTCAATCTGGTCGTCAACGCGGTCGAGGCGATGCCGAGCGGCGGCACGCTGCACGTGAATACCGCCAACGTGCTGGCCACGCAGAGCAGGCAGCTGGCCGCAGGGCGCCTACCACCGGGCGAGTACGTGATGCTCTCGGTCAGCGATACCGGCATGGGTATCCCGGAACAAGCCGTTCCGAGCCTGTTCGATCCGTCGTACTCGACCAAGGGCAAGCGCGGACTCGGGCTCGCCAGTGTGCTCGGGATAGCGCAAGGCTACAGTGGCGCGGTGGATCTCCAAACCGCTCCTGGACGCGGAAGCACGTTCTACGTCTACCTGCCGCGCGTCACCAGACTCGGTGCGCATCCTGTGTCGCAGTGGTGTTTGCGGTAGGCGCGGCAGCGTCCCCCTCACGAGTGGGGGGTGCCACACCACGCTCTGCTGTGCCCGGTCGTCGCCAGAAAGGTTGCAGCTTGGTCCGGTGGGCTCTAGTTTCGTCCTGGCTCCGGTTGACTCCGTGTTTCCGCCGGACGTTCGAGGTTGTGATGCACTGGCCGATCTACACGAGTTTCTTCGTCCTCATTGCCTGCGCCGCAGGGCGGTCAGTTCCGCCCAGCGCGCTGGCCCAACCCACGGCCGAGCAGCCCGAAGCGGTCGTGCCGCCGGCCACGGCCAAGGAAGCCACGTCCGGAGCGGCTGCGTCCGAAGCGGCAGCTCCTGCGGCAGAGCCGAGTTCGCGCAGCGATGCCGCCCCAACCGCCGCGGCACCGGGTGAACCCGCAGCGTGTCCAACCGGCATGACACTCGTCGAGGGCGACTACTGCACCGACGCCGAGCAGAAGTGTCTTCAGTCCTGGTACGACACCTCCAACAAGAAGACGATTTGCGAGGTCTTCGAGCCGCCGAGCCGATGCGTCGGACCCAAGGTCCACAAGCGTTTCTGCATCGACACGTACGCATGGCCCAACGTCCAGGGTGCACGCCCCGAAGTCATGAACCGGTTCCATCAAGCCGAGGTCAAGTGCGCTGCCGTTGGCAAGCGCATGTGTACCGAGAGCGAGTGGACCTTTGCGTGCGAAGGGCCGGACATCAAGCCGTTCCCCTACGGGTACGTTCGCGACCCGCGCAAGTGCAACGGTGAGCACAAGTGGGACAACCCGGACATGAAGAAAGTGGCTGCTCGGGACCCGGACGAGCTGGCGCGTCTGTGGCAGGGCGTTCCGAGCGGTTCGCAGCCGCAGTGTGTGAGCGATTTCGGCGTTGCTGACCTTCCCGCCAATACCGACGAAGTCGTGGCGAGCGAGACCTTCGTACAGGGGTGGCGCGGCAAGTACGACAGCGTACACACGGGCGGTCCCTGGTACGGGGGCGTGCGCAACCAGTGCCGGCCCAAGATCTACACGCACGACGAGGGCTTCTACTACTACTTCCTGAGCTTCCGCTGCTGCGCGGAGCCCGACGGCGCAGCGACGGACCCGCGCACTCCGAAGCAGCGCAAGGCAGACTGGGACTTCGAGAAAGTCGAACGTCTCGCAGGCTTCACCCGCGAGCAAGTCCGCGCCGCGCTCGCGCTGAAGAAACAGCTGGGCCATTGTGGTTGCTCCGAAAAGAAGGGGCAGGCGCGTATTCGCTGCGATACCCTGTGCGGTACGCTGCTCGGGCCCGGCGCGAAGGACGCGGTGCAGCCGCCAGCGACCGGCGTTCCGCCGTTTGGCGCCCAGCACCGGGCCACGCCCGAACAGCTCAACAGAGCGCTCGAAGCGTCAGCGCCGCGAAAGACGCAGTAGAGACGCTACTTGGGCGTCAGACCCTGACTCGGCTCGTTACCCTCGATGACGACGAACTCGACCCGGCGATTGGCCGCACGTGCCTGCTCGCTCGTGCCTGACTCGAGCGGCCTCGCTTCCCCGTAGCCTTTGGCTTCGATACGATGGGGCTGCACGCCCTTGCTGATGAGGTAGCGCCTCACGCTCTCGGCACGATTCTGACTAAGGCGCCGGTTGACGACTTCTGGCCCAGTGTCGTCCGTGTGGCCTTCCACGCGGACTCTCATCTCAGGGTGGGCTTTGATGGTCAGGGCGACCTGGTCCAGAAGAGTGTGCGAGCCCTCGTCCAGCTTGGCTGACCCGTGTTCGAAGTGCACGGCGTCGAGCACCCGGAACTGTCCGTCCTCGTAGATGACCTGCGAACTGCCCGTGTCTGGGCAGCCATCCTCGTCCTCGTAGCCGTTGATGGTCTCTTTGGCGTCCGGGCACTGGTCGTCCCAATCCGGGACGCCGTCCCGGTCAGCGTCTGGATCTTCTTCCGGGCAGCCATCGGTGTCCTGGTAGCGGTCACGGTCCTCCGGGATGTTCGGGCAGCGGTCTGCGTCGTCGGAGATGCCGTCATGGTCCGCGTCGTGGGAGGTAGGACGGAAACGAACACCCGCGAAGATGCGGAAGGTGGGAACGCCGTAGCCGGCGATGAGCCCGAATCCGGGCCCGGCCACGAGGTCCCACTCAGGGCTCAAGACCTGGCGGACGTAGGCGAACAGCTCGAGCGGCAGCTCTTCCGTGTCGTGGGCGGTCAGGCCCACGGCTCCGTTGAGCTCGGCTCCGATTTCCGTCTTGCCCTGGAGCCCACCGAAAGTGTATCCGAGCGCACCGGCGTAGACGAGCTCGCTCCCGGCCTCCACGTTGAATAGCTCGGTCTTTTGTCGAAACAACGCGCCGAGATTGAAGCCAATTCGGATGCCGCTGCGGAAGCGGTGGTCGAGGATGGCCTTGGGTATGACAACGACGTTGCGGGCGCCGCCCGAGAAGTCGCCCGTGTGGGTCGGCAGACGCACTTCAGGCGTGAGCGCAAATCCCATCGCGTCCTCGCGATCATCGGTGAGCCGGAACTTCGGCACCAGACGCAGGTCCCCGAGCCCGGCGAACGACGGGTCGAAATCCCCGGACTGGGCAGCGTACAGCGGCATGTCCAGGCCGAGCACGAAGGGATCCGCGAGCGTCACCGCAGCGATGGCGTCGAAGCCGAGGCGACCTCCGACGAACTGTCGCGACAGATCGTTCTGTGCGTCGACGGCCACCAACGGGTTGAGGCCATAGTTCAGAAAGAGGCCGAACTCCCAGGGGTCGGCGGTCGGACGCAGACCGCTACCTTCGGCGGTCACCCATCCGTCCGGGGTCACGGCCGGCTTGAATCGTTCGGCATCCACGTTCGTGTTGGTCTCGGTCTGCTGAGCGAGCGCCATACTCGGCGAGATGAGGACAGCGCAAGAGGCGAGACGGGGCAGGAGACACCGGGCTACGCGCATGGCATCGGCACGCATGGCTTCACAGCAGAGGGGAAGAAGGTTCTTGGTGACGCCGAGCCCGACGCCGACGGCACGCTAGGCCGAGTCCGACCACGCCGAGGGCCGTGTACAGGTGCGCCGTTCGGTGACCGAGGGCGCACGTGAAGGCTCCTCCCCGCACTTCTTCGTCGTCGGCGATGGTGATGACGTCGGGGCCGGCTCCGGCGTCCGCGTTGCCGAGCCCGGCGCCGTCGGGTCCAGCTCCGCCGGAGTTCTGTCCGCTTTCCTCGATGTCCGGTACGCCGTTGTCGTTGGCGTCGACCGGAACGCAATCGCCGGGCTGGCCGAGCGCGAGATCGCCGGGCTCGAGATGGCTCTCCTCGTCGGCGCCGCGAACGAAGATCCGCGCGTCGCAAGCCCGTGTCAGACCGACCGATTCGAGCGGCGTACGGACCTGAACGTAGCCGTGCTGGTCTCCGGCGTCTCGGAGCGTGTCGGTAGCCGTGCCCGAGCTCTTCACCAATGCCGGTTGAGAAGCGACGAGTGTCCAATCCGACGACGTACCCCACTGATAGAGCTCGGCCGAAACAGCCGGATCCGCGGGCACGAGCAGCGCGTACTCGTATCCGCCGTCGGTGGGGTCACTGTCGAAATGCTCGTCGATGACGGGAGCGACAGCGCTGCCGCCGGTGGAAGCTCCGTGATCAGCATCCAAGAAGAACACCACCTTGAGCGAAGTCGCGGGCGGTGCCCCGACCGTGTACGCTCTGACCCAGAGCTCGGTGCCCGTCGTGTCGGCGTACGCGGTACGTAGATCGATGCTCGCCTCGGCCGGAGTGAAAGCGTTGCCGTTGTCGAGCACACTCTCGCGCCCGTATGGCCATCGGGCTTCGCCCGTTGCGTCGACCGCGATGAGCTCGCCCTGCCCGGGATCCGTGCGATTGTTGGTCCAGGTGGGCGCGTCTTCCTGAGCACGCGCGACTGGCGACCAGAGCGTCGTGAGCGCCGAAGCAACCCAGAATCTTGTCACGAAAACCCATAGCAAACGGCGAGCGCCACGCATGTTGCCCCTCGTCAGTCAGGCTATGCCCAATCTACCAGCGAGGCGTGCGGCTGTCGCTGTCATGCAGCTGACGCAGGCGCGCGCACACGAGGCCACCGACTGCACACACTGGACGGTCGAAGGCAACGCCCGCACGCCGGGTGCGCAGGTGGACCGGTCCGGTGGCCGGCAGTGTGCTCCAGTGGGCTTGGCGTCGGGCCGGGGGGCGTACTACCCTGCAGGCCGCCATCGATTTCGGCAGAAACGGGGCCCCCTTGGGACGCTATCTCGGTCTGGATTCAAGCACGCAGAGCCTTTCGGCCATCGTGATCGACAGCGACACGGGACAAGTCGTGGTCGAACGCACCCTCAACTTCGGGCAGAGGCTGCCAAGCTACCGTTGCCCCAGCGGCTTTCTGCCCGCCGAGGATCCCAAGGTCAAGCAGAGCGATCCGCTGATGTGGGTGGAGGCTCTCGAGCTGCTCTTTGGTGAGCTCAAGTCGAGCGGCCTCGACCTGTCTCAGATCCGTGGCATCAGCGGCGCCGGTCAACAACACGGCTCGGTGTACCTCGGGCGGTCCATGGTGACGGTGGGGCGCTGGGCAGAGGGTGCGTCTCTGGTGGACCAAGTGCGTCCGCTGCTCAGCCGGGCCGTCGGTCCCATCTGGATGGACAGCTCGACGAGCCAGCAGTGCGCCGAAATCACGTCGGCTGCCGGCGGAGAGCAGCGGGTCGTGACGATCACGGGTTCGCGTGCGATCGAGCGTTTCACGGCCGCGCAAATACGCAAGTTCGCCCAGACGGAGCCGAAGGCCTGGGACGCCACGGTCGAAGTGCATCTAGTGAGCTCGTTCATGGCGTCGATGCTCGTCGCCACGACCGCTGGTATCGATCTCGGCGACGGGGCGGGGATGAACCTCTTGGACCTGGCCGCAGGGGACTGGAGCCCGGTCATGGTCCAGGCAACGGCGCCAGGGCTCGAGCGGAAGCTGCCGCGTACCGTGCCCAGCTGTACCGCGGTTGGGCCGCTTGCCGACTACTTCGTATCCCGATTCGGGTTCGCTCCGAAGACGCCGGTCTACGCATTCACCGGTGACAATCCGAGCAGCCTGGTCGGGATGGGCGCGAGCCGTCCGGGATCCATGGTGATCAGTCTGGGGACGAGCGACACGGTGTTCGCTGCCATGAGCCAACCGCGCACCGATCCGCGTGGCTACGGCCACGTCTTCGGCAATCCTGCCGGGGGCTTCATGTCCCTGATCTGCTTCTCGAACGGATCGCTGGCGCGTGAAGAGATCGCACGTCGTTTCGGTTTGAGCTGGGACGGGTTCGCCAGTGCGATCCTGGAGCATACGCGGCCGGGCAACGACGGCAACATGATGCTTCCCTACTTCGTGCCCGAGATCACGCCGCGCCTGCTGCACCCGGAACCGTGTTGGTTCGGGTCGCGAGATTTCACGGAGGGTCGCGACGCGGCGCGGGCGGCGCGCGCCATCGTTGAGGCTCAGGCCCTGGGCATGCGACTGTACTCGAGCTGGATTGGAGAGAAGCCCGAAACCGTTCTGACCACCGGCGGTGCTTCCAAGAATCGTGGCATCCTGCGCGTGCTGGCCGATGTGCTCGGGGCTGAGATCCGTCCGCTCACCGTAGCGAACTCCTCCGCCCTCGGCGGAGCGCTACGCGCAGCGCAGGCGACCGAGAAGCTGCCGTGGGGCGATCTGTTCGACCAATTCGCCGCGACCGACCCGCTCCGGCGCGTGTCCCCGGATCCGAGCGTCCGTGGCGTCTACGAGGAGCTCGGCGCACAGTTCGAGCGCAGGGTCGAGGAAATGGTCGCCGGCCGGTGAACGTTGGGTCCTGAGCCGACCTCCGTGCCAGACAGGGTGAACGCGGGTGCCGTAGATGTCGAGGCCACCTCCAGCGTGGTGAGCGGGGACACGGTCGTCGCAGTCGTCGGGGAGCGTCCGTCCGCAGAGGAGTATGGAGACGACAGCGCGCAAGCGTTCGATGGTTCGAGCCACTGGGCCTCCGTCCGCCTGCACACACAGACCGGCTTCAAGGAGCTGCAGAACGCTGTGGCCGCCGGCGCAAAGGTGA
>JAFGIS010000579.1 GCA_016929495.1 Polyangiaceae bacterium
AGGCTGAAGGGCGATGAGCTTGCTCCGCGACATTCAGGACGCTGCGGTTGACTCTAGCGTGGACCTTGCCGACCTGCTTCGGAAGTGCAAAGTGCTCGCAGCCCGCCTCAAGCACCAAGAGTTCGCAGCCTGGGTCTCGAAAGAACTGAACGGGTACGACGACATAAACTCGGTCCCCGCATACCGACGACTCAGGACGTTCTCTCGGGGGAATTTCGTTGGCCCGATGGGGGCGGCCATAAGAGACGCTGGCATCCCGCAGGGCTGTCTCCCCGAGGGTGTGCGCACAATCGCAGGCGGGCAGGTGTTTTCCGCGTCCGTGAGCACTCTGGCAGCGACTATCGTCGGTCAAGAGAAGGACAGTCTTTGCATTGCGTGGCCTCCAGACGTCGTTGCCTACGTTCAGCACAAGACGCCCATTTTCGAGGGGTACGCACTAGCGGAGGCTTGGCGCGTGGTTCCGGCGTCGCTAACCAAGGGCGTCCTCGACATTGTTAGAACGAAAGTGCTTGATTTCGCGCTGGCAATCGAAGGCCAGAATCCCGATGCCGGGGAAGCAGCCGTCAACGAACCAGCCCCCATTCCGCACGAGGAGGTCACCAACATATTCAACGTGACGATTCAGGGCGGAGGCCAAGCCATTCTCGGAAGCCAGGGCAACGCAAGCCTCTCAGTTGGCTCCATCACGCTCTCGCCTGCAATTCCCGTCGAACAGCGTGAGGAAGTGCAGAAGCTACTTGACCAACTCCGACTCCAAGCAGATGCAGTGGAAGACACGAGCGACAAGCAAGAAGCCAAGGCTGCATTGGCAGGAGTCGGGGCCCAATTGGCAAAGCCAACGCCCAACGTTCAACGGCTCCATGGCTATCTCGAACTCTACGCAACGATTGTGACGGCAGCAGCCCCCACCGTGAACGCCCTTCGCATCACCGCCGCCGAAATCCGGATCCCCCCGCCGACGCAGGTCAGATCCGATCCCGGGGGACCGGGCTCGGGGAATCCCGGCACGCTCGTAGCGCCCTCGCGTTGGACGGATGCAACGCGAGGGGGTAGCGGCCCAGTCGACGCAACGCCGGTGGACGTGGATCCTCGTCGGGGGCGGCAGGGCGCCATGACGACGGAGTGGCCCAAGCACAGGGCAGCCTCGTGCTTGTAGGAGGGCGCGTCGCAGCCCCTGCAGTCTCATGCAGCAGATTGGTGAAGACGACGAGAGGGACGCTTTCAGTCGTCGTCGGCCTTGGAGGCGAGATCTGCGGGACGGTCATCTTCGGGTGGAGCATCGGGGCCCTCCGAGCGCCATGAGCGTCCTTTGCGGATGTTGATGACGTGGGCGCGATCCATGAGTCGGTCCACCAGCGAGGCCGTCAGCGCCACATTGCCGAGGACCTTCCCCCACATCTTCACGCTCAGGTTGCTGCTGAGGATGGTCGACCGCTTCGTGTAGCGCGCGTCCACCACATCGAAGAGTAGGTTGGCGTACTCGGGCTTGGTCGGGATTGAGCGCAGATCGTCCAAGATCAACAACTCGGGCCGCGCCAGACGCGCAATCAGGCGGTCGGTGGTTCCATCGGCCAGGGAGGCATATAGCTCTGGTAGCAGCCGCGAGATTGAGACGAAACGCACCGAGTAGCCGAGCGTGGCAGCAAGCACACCGAAGGCGGTCGACAGGTGGCTCTTGCCGGTGCCGGGGCGCCCCAGCATCAGGACGGGTCGCCCCTGCTTGATGAAGTGCAGGTTCATCAGGTCCTTGACCAGGGTCACGTTCAGACCTTTCTGGAAGTGCCAGTCGAAGGTGTCGAAAGTCTTGACCTTGGGGAAGCCGGCATTGCGGATGCGACGTTCAGCGCCGGCTTCGGTTTGCGCGAGCACCTGCTTGTCGACCAGTCCGGCCAGGAAGGTAACATAGCCTTGCTCAAGGCTACTGGCCTCATCCAGCGCAGCCTCCAGGTGTTCGAGCATGGCAAAGAGCCGTAGCCGTTCGAGGTTGCGCTTCAGTTCGTCCAGCGTAGTAGGCGGCAGGTCTTTACTCTTGGCCATCGGGTTCCTTCGCTGCTTTCGCTGGGGCGTCATCCTGCCGGGCCTGGTCCTTCAACATCCGGTCGAAGTCCCCCAGGTCGCGTTGTTCCACGTCGATGCCTTCGAGCCATCGACGGACCGACTCGGGCGGCAGCACGACGCCGTCCGGGCGTGTGCGCCCGCGGCGGTGGTGCGGAGCCTTGCCTGCAATCACGCGGGCCACGGCATCCGCGCTATAGTTCCCGTAGCGGGCGGCCTGGGCCATCGCGCCGATCACGACCGAAGAGCCGTACCGATCCGCCATTCGCAGGATGCGCTGGATATGGTAGCCGGCACCCACGCCGCGCTCGGCCACCAGTCCCTGGTAGTAGTCCTGCGCGGTGTTGCCGAGCCGCAGGAAAGCCTGCTCCAGCAGCCTCCGACTTGGCGTGCAGCGCTTGAATTGCTCCTCATGCTCAGGCAACACGTGCCGACCCCACGGCTCGGCTTGCCGTGCATGCACCGCCACTACTTCGCCGCCGATCACGACCTCCAGCCGCTCTGCGTACAGGCGCACGGTGCACGCTTGCCCTACGAAGCGCGGTGGTACGCTGTAGCGGCTGTTGGCGATCCGTACGCAGTAGTCGCGCGCCACCAGCCGACTCAGGGTCTGAAACACCTCCGGTCGAGTATTCGGCAATGGCAGCATCAGTGGGCGTTCCCGGGCCAGCCGGTCAACGGGACGTTCCCGCGTGGTGCCGTGAATGCGCACGTTGGCCACTTCGGCGCACCACCAGCGGGCGTGCTCTTGCAGGTTCGGGAGACTCTCGAAGCGAAAACGCCGACGCCGTAGGCAGTTGTTCTCGACGTAGTGAAAGGGGCGCTCTACTGGAGCATGCTGGTTCGGCTTGCCGGGATCGATGAGTCGCAGCGAAAACCCGCACGCATGCATGTACACTTCGAAGCGCGGGTTGATCCATACCTTCCCCGGACCCACGTGCCGGCCCACCGTAGTCATGTTGTCATACGTCATCAGCGGCGGAATGGCGCTGATATCCGCGAAGGCTTCCTCGTGTAGCGCCAGTAGCGTCTCGAGTTGCTCGTCTAGGGCGAAGCGGAGCACCATGTACCGCGACCACGGCAGCACCAGGGAGAAGCCGTGCACCACGCGCTGCTCTCCGGCCAGCTCGACCCGGTACGGCGACCAGTCGACCTGTCCTTCCTTGCCGGGCTCGTGTTCCACCACCGTGGTGGGCTGCGGCCGTGCTTCAGGTCGAATCTGCCGGATGTAGCTCTGCAGGATCGTGTGTCCGCCCAGGTAACCGAGCTGGCGCAGCTCCTCCAGCACCAGCACCGCCGTCAGCTTCTCTTCCAGCACCAGCCGCTGGATCACCGCTCGGTACGGGTCCAGTTTGCTCGGACGTGGCGCTGGCTGCGCCACCACCGCTCGGCCCAGTTGCTCGCCGCGCAGCACCTTGCGCACCGTATTGATGCTCACCCGCAGTTTGCGTGCCGTACTTTTGATGGTCCCTTCCGACGCGAAGCACTCCAAGATGCGTGCTCGCCGCTGCTCGGGGTCTTTGACCTTCATCGTTCCGCCTCCGCCGCCGGCAGCAGCCGCCTTACTTCCCGCACCGCCCACGGACAGTCCCGCTCGGCCAGCTCACAGGCCGTGCGCAGCAGCGCCACCCCTGACTCGGGTAGCTCTTCCACCCCAACTTGCGTCTGGCGGATGGCCCGCAGAGCCGCTTGGCGCATCACCACCAAACTGGTGTGCAGCTTGGCTGCTGACCTGCCCAGTCGCGGGTCGAGCGCCTCTTGCGCCTCGGCCTGCGCCAGCTCTAGCGCCCGGCGCGGGTGCTCTAGCAGGTAGCGTCGCGTCTGGCTGTCGGGGGCACGGCGCCATAGCTCGATCAGCTGCGCCGTCTGTTGCGCACCCAGCCCCTCGCGACAACTCACTGCCACCAGCTCCTCCTGGTTGCACACCGGCAACAGCGCCAACCTCCGAATGGATCCCGTTCCGAGCTCCGCCACTACCCCCTCGGACAGCAGCCGCGGGCTGAGCGCCTTCCACATCCCCAATCGCCGCGAGACCCAGCTCTTGTGCCTCTCCAACACCGCCGCTACTTCCACCTGACTCAGCCCGTCCACCTCGCACAGCTCCCGCACCAGCCGGCATTCCTCCAGCAGTGCCAGTCCCCGCTCCCGGTTGCGCAGGTACAGCTGCGCCTTCATCTGCACCGCCGTCAGCTGCACCACTTCCACCGCCACCGTCGCCATCCCCAGCCGCACGGCTGCCGCCTGACGCGCGAAGCCATCCACCAGCACCAGCTCCCCCTCGTGTTCGGCCGCAACCAGTGGGCTCATCTGCCCCTTGCTCCGCAGCGACTCGAGCTTCTCCCGGACTGCCGCCTCCGGTACCTGCCGCAGACGCCGCAGCGTCAGCGACAGGTCCTTCGGATCGATGTGACGTAGCTGCATGCTGCACTCGCTGCGCCCCACATTTTCGAAGAGAGACAGCGGGGCTCCGGACTACGCCCGGCGCCACCGCTGCCTCCCTCCTTGGGGGGTGCGCGCAGGTTGCTCGTCCGTGTCCGACCCGCCCATCTGCTCTTGCGAGCCCCGGGATCTTAGTTGCCGAATTCCGCAACGATCCCCCTCGGTTATCCCGTTATCTCATCTTGCGCGACCGGCTCGTCAACCGGCCCAAGACCACAAGGATTGCAAGACCTTGAACCCCAAACTCCTCTTGCACGACATCGGCGGGTAAGCGACACATCGGCTCTGCTTCCCCGCGCACCACCTCGCAGGGATCCTCGCTTCTCTCCAGCCGCTCGCGCAGCACTCGCAACCGACGCTCCACGTCGTAGTCCGGATGCTGCTCATGCCACTTGCGGTCCGCGTCGCGCTGCCTCCGGCGCTGACATTCCGGCTTACCGCAAACGTGCTGTCGTCCTCCCACTCGTGGGTGGGCCCAGAACAGCTCCCCGCAATACCGACACACCCGACGTCGCTGCCGCCGCTTCCTCGTACGCGCTGCTGCCATGGGGCAGCACACTGGGGCCGCCAGGCCCCGTCAAAAAACAGATGCGCCCCCGGCTCCCCTCTACTGGGGATCCCTCCGCACCGGCGCAGAGGGATCCCGTCAGACCGGCGGTGAAGCGCCAGCGGCAGTCTACGCCATGGCGCAACGCCGCAGTTTGCCCGGCGTTTTGAAACTTGGCCGCCGAACTCTCGTGGATCGCCACGTGCTGATGAAGTGGATCGAGTCCCGGCGAACAACAACCTGAAGAGGAGCAACATGCATGACAGTAACCGTCCGACAATTCAGATCGGGAGGCTGGGAAGTGGACATCCGCTTCAAGTGGCCCGATGGCACCCAATTCCGCAAGAGAGCCAAGGCGCCGGTGAACACGAAGGCGCAGGCACGGCGCTGGGGTGAAGAGCTACAACGGGAGACCATCGTCAGGGGAAAGCAGGCCGAGGAGGAAAGGGCCAAGGCGCCTACCCTGACGGGATTCTTCCCGAAGTTCATGAAGGAGCATGCCGAAGCCGAGCGCTTGAAGCCGTCGAGCATCGAGAGGATGAAGAGCGCCTTCCGCGTACACATCGAGCCGCCGCTGGGGCGGGTAGTGCTGGACCGGGTGACGAACGCCCGCGTTCAACAGCTTAAAGCCGCCATGACCGAGCGCAGCCCCAAGACCGTGAACAACGTGCTCTCGGTCCTGTCCGTCATGCTGAACAAGGCTACGGAGTGGGGCCTCATCGCGGAGGTCCCGTGCCGTATCAAGCTGCTG
>JAFGIS010000580.1 GCA_016929495.1 Polyangiaceae bacterium
AGGCAACACCTTGCCACCAAGGAGCAACGCCATGCCTGTCGGAGGCAACGCCTTGCCACCGAAAGGCAACACCTTGCCACCAAGGAGCAACGCCGTGCCTGTCGGAGGCAACGCCTTGCCACCGAGAGGCAACGCCTTGCCTGTCGGAGGCAACGCCTTGCCACCGAGAGGCAACGCCTTGCCTGACCGAGGCAGACTCTTGCCACTGAGAGGCAACGCCTTGCCTGACCGAGGCAAACCCTTGCCACTGAGAGGCAACGCCTTGCCACCGGAAGGCAACGCCTTGCCTGACCGAGGCAAACCCTTGCCACTGAGAGGCAACGCCTTGCCACCGGAAGGCAACGCCGTGCCCGATCGAGGCAAACCCTTGCCACCGAGAGGCAACGCCTTGCCACCGGAAGGCAACGCTTTGCCACCGGAAGGCAACGCCGTGCCCACGACACGCAAGGCAGTGCCGGGGAAGTCGAGTCGATCGCCGTTCGGAGGCAGCCTCCTCGATGGACGTGCCGACTGGGAGGAGGCCTGGGGTACGACGCGAAGGGCGCGCTCGACCAAGGCGGTGACCGTGCCGTCCTGTGCTGCTACCCGTCGGGTTCGGACGTACTGCTGGGCGGCAGCCCATCGGCCCGATCCCCGACGGTCACCCGGGTAGCGATGGTCGATGCCTCGTGCTCCGGATAGTACATCTCTTGTACACGAGCCGGCGGGAGCAAGAAGTTCCCCTTCGTCGTCGCACGCGCTTTGTAGGTCAGACGGGCAATCCCCGGCTCGAGCTGCTCGATGTAGAAGTTGATGTGGTCGTCGTGGATGACGAACTCGTAGTCGCCATGAGACAAGCGAGCGAAACGGGACGTTCGGTCGTCCTCGACGGGACGGAACGGGTCGTCCGACAGCCGCGGGTCGATCGGCTCGAGGCCGGCAGGCAGCGGGGCCTCGACCACCACCTGATGACGAGGACCCGGTGAGAACAGCTGGATCTCTCCGAGCACGGCCTGCCCCGCCTCCAGCCAGATCGCCGAACCCAGCGGAGCGGGTTGAGGCAAGGCGCCGGTGTCGGCGATGGGAGCGATGCCGTGCGTGATCTCGAACCCGTGCGAGCTCGGACCCATTGCCGACTGGGCAGGCTCGAAGCTGAGCCGGGCTGCGTAGAAGAGCGAGCCCGGACCGCAATGCTCGAAGATCAAGTCGGTGCTCGTCGAGCGTGCCGCCCACGGATGCTGCACGCTCTGTTCCCTGCGTTTCGCGTCCAGTCTCAGACGCGCGATGCGCTGTCCTCCGAGCCAGACGAGCTCTTCGGATTCCGACTCGCCCCAGCGGTGGACCGCCTGAGCCTCGGCTATCGTGCTCAGAGCCCAGGCTGTCGCCTGGGTCGAAGACCAAGTTTCGCCACGGCGGCTGGCGAGCAGCCCCTTGAGCAGGGCAGCGGCCAGCGGATGATGCGGATCATGGGCCAAGAGACCACGAAGAACCAGGGCTTGCGTGCGATCCGACGAGTCGAGAACACTCCAGAAGTCCCCGGTCCGCGGGCGCACGTAGGCACGGTCTCCTGCAAGCGTCAGCGCGCCGGACAGGTGACGAGCGAGCTCGGTCGCCGTCGCCCTCCAGCTCTTGCGGGGGCGCGGCGCAAGGCTCAGGGTGTGCAGCAGACACGCTTCGGCAAACGGGGGAAGCGATCCTTTCGATGCGACCAGGCCGTCGACCACGTTTCGGTCTTGCTGCGCTGGAGCAACCTCCATCAGGACATCGGCGACGAAGGCCTGCTCGTAGGGCTCCACCTCCTTGCGGGGGTTTCTGAGATAGGACAGCGCAGATTCGAGGAGCGAGCTCGTATCCGCGATGCCTGCTGTGCCCGTCCGGTGCAGAACCCAGGTCACGTAGGCGGTCAGCCAGACCGAAGGGGACTCCCTCGACCAGAAGCCGAAACCACCATTGCTGTGCTGCCGCTCGTGGATCCGCTCGATGAGCCTCTGGATCTGCCGCTCGCGATCGGAGGGAAACTTGGCCCCTTGTTGCTCGGCGAACGCGCGCAACGGTCCGAGCACGAGCAGACGGCTGGCAACTTGCTCGGTGCACTCATGCTCGTAGCCGAGAAGCGCCTCGACGGCGGTGGATAGCCCGACCAGCGGAGTGTTGCCCAGAGACAGCGCGAGGGTGCCTCGGTTGCCAACCATTCGGGGCAAGCGAGCGATGCGCTCACCGCGGACGTCCCGTGCTTCCCCGTAGAGCGCCAGGGTCGCGGAAGGGGTCCGCTGCAGAACGGGAAGCGCAAGGGTCACCGCGTCCGCATGGTCTCCGGTCGCAACGTCGAAGCGGAAACGCGCCGTCCCCACCTTGTCGGCACGCCAGCGGAATGCGATATCCTGGGCGCGGCCGCCTTCGAGCAGAGCCTGCTGGTGGTTGGGCGACACCCGCGTGATCCCCGAGGCCGTCACCGTGATACTCGCCGTGGCCTTCACGTCGGCGTCGGCAGACACGACGACCCCGGCGTCGAACTCGTCACCCACGCGCAGGAAGCGCGGCATCATCGGGCGCGCTGCCAAGGGTATTCGGACCGTCACCACTGCCTGACCCGAGCCGAATTCGCCGCGCTGGGTCGTAGCGACCGACATCACCCGAAAGCGCGAGAGCTGCTGGGGAAGACGGATCGCGAGAGCGGCGCGCCCCTGGGCATCGGTCAGCACGTGGGGCTCGAAGAGCACAGTGGCTGGGCCACGCTTGCGCGCCGGCATCGGCCGAGTGCCAGTGCCCGAGCCGTGTCCCAGTGTGCCGATGCTGCCGAGACCGATCGCCATGCCCTGCCCATCCAAAGGGTCGAGCCAACTCAGGGAGCGCCGGCTGTCGAGAGTCGAGGTTTCGTGCGGCTTGTCTCGGGTGAAGTCCTCGAGCGGATCTGGAATTCGATAGTCCGTCAGTTGAAGGACGCCTTCGTCAACGGCCCACACGGCCAGTTCGCCGGGTTTCGGCCGGCCCAGGCGATCCCTGAGCTGGAAATCACAGCGAAACGTGTCTCCGGGGGCGGCTTCGGCTACGCTCGGGGTGACCTCGACCGACAGGCGCCATTGGTCATCGGCAAGGCGAACGGGAACCGATCCGTGCGCCGAGGTGACCTCGTCGGGTACCTCTCGGCTCCGGTAGACGCTGCTCCGGCCGGGACGGCGCAGCAGAAGCACGTCCACCGTGGCATGGTTGCCCATGCTCTCGAGCACCGGGATACGGAACGTCGAAGACCGTTCGACCTCGCGTGTTTCGTGCCAGTAGACCCCGTCCCGCTCCAGGCTGACGATGGCCAAGGCGCGCTCGTACGGGGAATCCACGCGGAGCCGCGCCTCATCCCCCACGTGGTAGGCTTCTCGGTCGAGCTCCAGATCAACGCTGAGCGGTTCGTAGCTGAGTTCGTGGTGAACGTATGGCTCACGCGTACGCGTTCGTTTCGCATCGACATTCAAGCTCGTGGTCGCGCGAGCCAGCCGTCCGGTGTCGTCCCGCGATTCGGCGAGAACCACGTAATCTCCCGGTTCCCGAGCAACGAGCCAACAGCGCCGCACCTCGGCTGCAGACCGGATCCGGCAGCCGCCCACCCGAGACAGCGGCCCGTCCTCGGACGGGGCCTCGTCGTCACTGTCGTCCGGTGTTCTGGTCGGCTCCTGCTCTTTCAAGAGCGCGACGTCGATCGTCCGGCCGCCGATCCTCGCCCCATCCCAGCCCAGCGCCACACCCTCCACGGCAAAGGGGCGATGGACCACGGCTGAGCCGTTGGTTCTGATGCCGACGTAGTGACGCGCCGGGTGAACCAGCACGCTGCCCGCCTTCTGCACGACCTGGCGCGCCACGTCGAAGACGTCTGCGGTGAGCGTCATTCGATGCGGAAAGAGGAGATCCTGCTCCAAACGGGCTTCGACGCGGAGCTCGCCATCGTCCGAAAGCCGCCCCTCGCCGAGTATCGGCGCCGGCCGTTGCTGCTCATACGGCGGATGTCCGGCCAACCTCCATGCTGATGTGTCGTACCCCTCGGAGTTCGGGGGGGCGTACTCGGCGCCCTTGTGCGAGATGCGCCACTTCACGCGCGCGCCGCGCATCGGCTCGCCGAACAGGTACTTGCCGGAGACCAGGAACTGCGTGCTATCCCTGGCCACGCCGGGCTTCGGATCCGACACGGCAGCCTCGAACTCTCGAGGGCGGATGGCGGATACGGCCAGTGGCACGCTCGCGCCCTGCTCGCCGAGTGAGGCCGAGACGTAGAACTCTGCCGTCGACGCGTCCAGGGGTACGAGGAACCGCGTCGAGAAGGCACCGTAGTCGTTCGTCGTCAATTGTCGCGACGCGTGCTCGTGCGTCAGCCAGCCGACGTAGCTCACCAGGGTGACCTTGACGGGTCGTCGAACGATGGGATGGCTCTTGCCGCTCGTCTGCTGCTCGGCGTAGCCCTTGACGTAGAGGGGCTCTCCGGGTCGATAGACCCCACGATCGAGGAACAGCGAAAGCCTGGGTTGGCGTGATTCGACGCTCGGGACTGCCCAGGTGATGGTGTCCCCGCCGGACCGGAGCTGTTGCAGGGTCCAGTCCTTTCCGCTCTGTGCCAGCAGCGCCACGCCGGATCGGCTGCGAATGCTGCGCTCCCAGCGTGAGGTCGAGTCTACGATCCAGTACTTCTTCAACACGGAAGGTGGGAACGTCACCACTCCGTCCGGCCCGGTGACACCAACGAGCGTGACAGCGTCCCCTTCCAGGAGCGACACGCGAACCCCGGCCAGCGGACGCTGTTCGCGTAGCGAGGTGACCCAGACGAGTCCACCGTCGAGCCAGAGCTTCGTGGTGAGTGCAAGATCCGAGACCGATAGAACCGTTGGAAACGCGCGGAGTTCCTGCTCGCTCTCGTCCTCGCTCCGTCTGCGGGGAGTCGGAGAGATGTCCATGAGCACCGCACCTGTTCCGGAACTCGGGTCGAGCCACGGTTTGATGTCGACGGTCGCCCTGTGGTGATTGGGCGCAGCCGACGCAAGGCGGGTGTGAGTCCAGTGGTCCTGCAGGAGCAGGTCGTAGGCCGCATGGAGTTGTTCGGCCCGTTCGGTGCTCAGCGAGAGGAGCTCCCGAGCCGTCACGGGGCGGACTGCGAAGAAGTACTCGGGGGTGTTGCTGACGGAAAAACCAATGGGTCCCAGCAGGCTGGGCTCGAGACGACCGTTGGATGCCCCGAGGCCGGTCCACGCGGGGTAGCGCTGCTCGGACGTGCGAAACTCGAGGATCTGCGGCTCTTCGGTGATCCCCCCGTGCTTGCCGCGCAGGCCCGCGGGGATCGTCACCCGGTAGTCGGTGAGCGCCGACAGCCCGGTCAGCGTGACAGAGCCGCTTTCGTCGACCGCGACCGCTGCCCGGGGCTCGACGCGAATCGCGCGGAGCGGCGCCGTGTCCAGCGGAGGGTTGTCGAACCGGATCGTGACGTCCAAGTTCGGGGGACAGCTGTCCTGAGCGTTGCCGTAGCACGACACCTCTGCGTAGGGAGGCGGGTACGTCCAACAGTGTGTCTCCACAGTGTCAGCGGCGCTGAGTGGCCCGGCTCTCGACGTGAGGCTCGAGTCCACTCGCACCCGGATCGTACTGTCCGTGGGCCAGGGCGTCTGCGGAACGACGCGATAGACCCGGTCCGGTTGCTGCTTCCGCGGGACGAAGCGCACGGGCCAGGATGCCCACGGGTACCCGGAACGGTAGGGCCGGCACTCGACGCGAACGGCGCGCTCGACCTCCGCCGGATCCGTGGGCAGGGAGAACTCCACGCGAAACGTCGACCTGGGCTCTACGTAGTCGCGTCCGCAGCCGCGGAGCGAGGCCTTCGGCCGCTCGGTGGCGAACTGGAAGCCCACCGATTGCTGGAGGCGAGAACCATCGATGCCCGCAACCTCGTCGGGCACGCGGACCGAGAACTCGGTCGCGCCCGGGAACTCGTGCGCGCTCGGATCGAAGACAACGGCGTGCGTGCCGATCCATGCCCAGCGCCCCTCGATGGGCGGCTGGATGGTGAACCCGACCGGACCCGAGTCATCGACACCGAGAGCGCGAATGGGTCGATCGAACACGATCGCGACCTCGCGCGGCTTCTGCTCCGGCCCCTGTGGGGAGACGTGCAGAACGCGCAGCGGACCCTCCGGCACGAACGCGCTCGGTGCGGTCTCGAGCGACAGCCCAGGGCCAAAAGCGGTCGGCACCGGTCGGACCAAGGCCGTGCGCTGGGACACGCAGGCCACGGCAACGACGGCGAACAGGCCGCGGAGCTGGCCCCTCAACCTGGCATGGGTACTTCGCTTGCTCGGCAATGCCGCACGAGATGCCGAGAGCGGCTGACGAAGGTCGTACAGGGCACCCCAAAGACTCCAATGCCTGGCGACTAGCCGTTGCACGCGCACCACCTGACTGGACCCTTGTCGCGCGAATTCCTTGGCCGTGGGCTCTGGGGCCGCAGACTCGCGCAACCAAGCGTTGTGCAAGCCTGATCTACATCCGCACCACGAGCGGCTCCGTCACCGCGACCTCCGTACTCTGCCGCTTCACCGAAAACGTCTTGCCATCCGTGCTCAGCCACAACAGCTCGACCTTGGTCGGATACTCGCTGCCGCGAGAACGGCGGTAGATGACCCAGGAGGCACGTGCCGCGTCCTCGGGCGAAACCAAGAGCGCGGAAAGGCCGACCGGAGCCGCGTCCGTGGCCTGACCGAGCGCCAGGTCTTCGTCGCCGACGCGCGCCGCCAACTGCAGGTCGGTGAACAGGTCTTCCCAGGTGAGCAGCACGAGCGTGCCTGCTCCGGAGAACAGCTGAAGCGCTCGAAGCTCACGCTCGAGACCGCCCGCATTGGCCGCTCCCGGCGCAGAGGGAACAGCGTGCGCACCCTCGATGAGACGCGTCAATCGCGCTGCGGACAGCAAACGGGCCCAGCGGCGCGGATCGCCCGGACCCGGGTTGCCCTCCGCGCTCGAGACGCGGCGCTCGAGCCGTAGAGCCTCGTCGACGCGGCCGGCGCCCGCTGCCGCGGCGGCGAGCCGGAGCCAGCCGAGCGGGTCGTTCGGCTGGGCATCGGTTAGGGTGGCGTACTGACGGTAGGCCGCATCGTACCATCCGTGACCGAGGTAGATGTCCCCGAGCAGTCGACGCGAGCCCAGATCCCGTGCGTCGAACTCCACGATTTCCGAGTACGTTCGAACGGACTCGTCGGACAGGCCTGCACGTGCCAGGACATCGCCGATCTGCCGGTCGATGAGCGGCGTGACCAAGCCCTCGTCACGGAGACGACGCCCCAAGCTGAGCGCTTGCACACCTTCGCCGCACTGGGCAAGCAACCGCACCAGGCGAACGGTGCCCTCCGGATCGCCCGGAGCCGTGGCCAGAGCCTGACGCAGCTCCTGCAGACGCTTCTTGGGATCGGCGATCGCCTGGAGCTTCAGATCGAGCTCGGTCCAGTTCGGGGACATGCCGAAGACAGCGCCCTGCACGGCCGCAATCAGCCGCTCGTCCACGGCACGGCGCAGAATGAGCCTGGCGAGATAGCGTTGTACGTCCGCGCGTCCGTCGAAGTGCTTCAGCACCAGGCGCGCCGCGTCCTCGCTCCGAATGAGTCGTTGCATCAATTGCAGGAAGATGCGCTCCGCACGCCAGTCGCCGAGCTCGCAGGCGCGCCGAGCGCTGTCGTAGCGTTCGATGAGCTCGGAAGGCGTGCTCGCCGTCTTCAGGCGCTGCTTCCAGAGCAGGATCCTGTGCCATAGGGGCCGCGCGGCTGCGTCGCTGCAGAGCGCCGGGAGCACGGGTTCGGGTACCTTGTTCTGCTCGGCGCGGGGCTGCTTCGGCGCGTCCGGCCGGGTCTTCGTCGACCTGTCGTCCTCGGCCTTTCGTTTGGCGCCACGCGAGCGCATCGCGCTCGCCAGCCTATCGCGAACGGCGTCGCCACCCTTGGCCCCGGGTGCGGCCACGCCAGTCTCTCGCGCGATATCCAACCCCGGCTCTGCCACGGGCTTCGGTTCGGCGCTCAGCTCTTCGTCGGGCAGCGCCGCAGCCGCCGTGGTTGCGGGGGGCTTGGCCGCGCCAGAGCGCTGCCCATCGTTCGCGCCTGTGGCTGCGTTCGCCGTCGACTCCGGGACAGGCGCGATCGCTGCCGGCGCTGCCGCTGCTCGCTCGCGTGACTCGGACGGGGCGGACTCCGTCTCGGTCTGCGCTGCGGGTAGCGACGGCGACGATTCCTCGCTCTTGCAGCCAAACGCGCCCTGCAGCACTAGACCCCCGGCGCGTGCCGCGAGACGTCGCTCGAGCGCTGGCGAGATCCCGCTCAGGCGCACGTTCCCCAAGGTCCGCTGTCGCCGCGGGATCCCGAGCTCTTGATAGGCTTGCTCGCTCTCGAGTGCCAGGATACTGGTGTACGGGGTCATCAGTCCGTACTCGAGCCCGAGGGCGACGACGCGACCGCGAACGGAGTCCGGCTCCGTCGTGGTGCTGAGCAGCCGACGTGTCTGTTCGGCCGCCCACAGCCGAGGCACGAACGCGCTGACGATGCTGTCATCGCGCCGCACGGGCACCTGCTTCTCGACGAGTTGGCCGCCGACACGATAGTGGATCTTCGCCGTGTCCGGAATGGGATGGTGCGTGCGGGCCAGAAGCACGACCTCACCACCGCGAGACAGGGTGCCCTCGCTCGAGTAGTACGGTTCGTCCAGACCGGCGCCGAGATCGACATCGAGGTCGGTGATGGTTGGCGTCTTCAGCGCTGCGGCCACGTCGAGAGCCTGCTGGGTGGTTTGCTCCAGGCGCTCCACGCGGCCGTACGTTCCGCCGCCGGCGCGCGCCAGTTCCTCGAGCAGCGCGTGGTCGGCGTCTGCGCCGACGCCGAGGGTGAACAGCCGAGCCGGGGACGTGCGCAGACTGCGACGAAGCTGCTCGAGCAGCTTCTCGCCGTTCAGGCTGCCGGAGGTGGAGACGCCGTCGCCCACGTACACCACGGCAGGCTGCGACTTGCCGTGCAAACGCTCCAGCGGCACACCGAGCAAGGCCCCGAGATCGGTTGCTCCGCCGACGGTGTGGCCGGCCAGCCCTTCGAGCGCCTTCGCGATCTCGGCGTCGTTGGCCGGAGCCAGCCCTTGGGTGGGATGAAGCACCTCGGGACGCACATCGAGTGAGACGAGCGCGAAGTGGTCGCGGTCGCTCAGCGTACGCAGTATCGCCTCGGCTGTACCGCTCTTGAGCTGGCGTTCGGCTTCGTCGCCCCCCGCAGAGGTGTCCACCACCACGACGACATCGCCCGAGGGGGGCGGAAGCTTCGACCAATCGATGTCCGGCACGTAGCGCGCGAGTACGTAGTCCGCGCTTTCGGAACCGGACGCGTAGCGGGTCACGGTCAGCTCACCGGGACGGCTTGTCAGCGTGGCTTCGAGCTGGAAAGGCGCCCGCGGGGTGTAGCCGGAGCGCCGCAGAGTGACCCAGCGCCCCCCCTGTTCGACACGGGCGTCGGCCAATGTTGCCGTCTTCATCTTCGTACCCGTGGGGCCGAGGTCAACGCTGAGCGAGAACTCGCCGATCCTGACCGGCGGTCCCTCTCCCATCGGAAACACGTAGTCGAGCCTACCGTCGATGATGGGTCTGAGCTCCAGGTACCGCAGCACCACACGCCGCGTGCCGCCCGCAGCGATCGGGTAGATGCGGGCGCGATAGGTCGTCTCGTCGATCCACTCGAGTATTGCCGGAGAATGCCCGGTGGACTTCGCTTCGCCGTACTCTGCGGCCGCTGCCTTGCGCTCGATGAGCTCGCCCTCCACGAGCTGCCCGTCGGTCTCCACCGAGAAGCTCGTGACACTGGCCCGAGCCGGCAACGTGAACCAGTACCAACCCTCGACGGGGCGCTCCGACGGATTGAAGAAGGTCTGGTCGACCTCGGTTTCACTGAGACCCGCACGCACCACGGCACGCACGTTCTGGCGCGCGATCTCGAGCGGGCGAGCCTCGCTGCCCGGCGGCGCCTGAGCGTCGACGCCGTAGAGGGTGCCGCTGCCCGCGCCCGGCGCCAGCGCAGCAGAATCGAAATCGGCCATGCCGCCCGTCCAGTCGTCCCAGAAGGCCACGGGGCTCACTGAGGGGGGACGGTTGCCGTCGATCGTCGCTCGATTGCCAGCCGCCACCTCCACGCGACCTCCCGTGCTGCTGAGCGTCGCCATGCCGCGAGCCACGTAGATCCCAATCTTGCCATCCGCCGAGCTGAAACTCAGACCCGCTTCACTCGCCGTCAGCTCGGTGGAGCCCGTTCGATGCGTCAGCGCGCGGCGCTCCGCCGCCGGAGCGTCCAGCCAGTACTCGCCATGGTCGAGCACGATCTCGGAGTCGTGCAACGCAACCACGGTGTCGGACCTCAGAAAAATGCGTGATCCGTCGGGCAGTAGGACCAAAGCGCGTGCGCCTGGACCGGTTCGCAGCGTCGAGCCCGCGAGCAGTGGCACGCCGCTCACGAGGCGGTCGTCCCGACCGCCGACAGCGACCCGCACATCCCCTGCTGCGAGCTCCAGCCGCGCGTTGATCGGAGCAGCCTTCCGTGGAGGCTCGCCACGCAGCAGGTGCAAAACCAGTGCGAGCACCAGCGCGCCCGCCACGAAGACCACTACGATGACACTCACCCAGCGCCGCGAGACCTTTCGATCCGCTACGACCGCCGCCGACCGTTCGCTCTGCATGTTCGCGTGCTCCTCGCTCGGACTGCCTGCTCGAGCCTCCGACCCGGCAGTGCGCCCGGCCTTGGCAGGCGCGCTCCGAGTGCCCGCGCACCAGCGTAGCGCGACCGGGCGCTCCGGCCCAAGCGCTGCCTGCGCGCCCGCGCGGGCCCTCCGCAAATCCGCGGCAAAACCAGTGTCGGCAGGCTTCCGTGGACGCAGCGGAGCGCTCGCACCTCGCCGCACACTCGGCGCCAGGGTCGCGGTCGGGCGCAGGGCGGCAATTTCTTCAGTCACGGCCGGAGCTCCTGCGTATACGATGCCGAACCGTGTTCACCCGCTTCGACCTGCCCGCCGCGTTTTCGATGCTGCTCGTCTCCCTTCCGGCCGCTGCACAGGTCGAGACAGGGCCGCACACCACGCTGGCCGTGGCTCCGGGTGTGGAGGACGCCAAGCCTCCCATCATCGATGGCATCTCGCCGCAACGCTACGCAGCACCGGAGGTGAGCGTCCACGTGGGACAGCCGGTCCGCTTCTTCCTGCGAGTGCGCGACCCCGAAGGAAGACCGCTCAGCGTCCGCGCGTTCGGCATGCCGGAGGGCGCTGCCTTCTCCGCAGCGCTTCGCAAGTTCACCTGGACACCGAGCGCCGCCCAGCGCGACGTGCACACGATCCGCTTCGTCGTCTCGAACGGCGCCCGCGAGGCGTCGCACACCGTCACGCTGCGAGTCGGGGACAATCGGCCCCCGCGCTTCAGCCAGACGCACTACACGGCGAGAGTGGGCGATGCCACGCTGCTGTCGTTCTCTGCAGACGATCCCGACGGTGATCCGCTGACGTACAGCGCCAGCAACCTCCCTTCCAGCGCGCACCTCGACCGGGACACCGGTAACTTCAGCTGGCAGCCAGCCGACAGCGACGTTGGCGCACTACGAGTCGAAGTCACTGCATCGGACGGCATCGAGCGGGTGACCCAGACCCTGTTCGTGGAGGTGGAGCTCCCCGACGACGACACCTCGGAAGAGTGGGAATCGTATCTCCTGCCCGGGCTCGGCTATGCGCTCTACGCACCGCACCAGAAGCGCCAGTGGGGTCTACTTCACGGCGTTGCGCTGGAAGTGATTGGCGGAGCATGGATCCATCGCAACAACAACCGAGGGCCGAGCCACGGTCGGATCTACGTCAGCACCGAGTTGCTCAACTCGACCGAGCACGGCGTGCCCATACTGTTCACCTATGCCCTGGGCTTCTCGCTTTCCCTGGAACGCAACCCTCGGCGGACCTGGCTCATCCCGGTATACGGTCTCGATCTGGGCGGCATGCTGCACCGTGACATGGGCGCGCATTTCCAGAGCACGCCGTATGTGGGCGCGCACTTCTACTCGAATCCCAATGTCTTCTTGAGCGGCCGAGCCGGCTACCGTTTGGTGCCCACGGATCTCGAAACGCTCGGTGGCTGGCACGCGAGTGTCAGCGGGGACTTCAGCATTTGGTAGGGGTGGAGACAGGGCACTTGGTTCTCTGGAAACAACGCACTATGAGACGGCTCCCTGCATCATCAGCCTCGCCACGTTGAAGTAGATCATGAGACCCGAGACGTCGACCAGCGTCGCCACCAGGGGTGCGGACGCGATCGCGGGGTCGAAGCCAGCGCGCCGAACCGCGAAGGGAAGCATGGACCCCATGACCGTCCCCCAGGTGACTACGCCCAGCAGACCGAGCGCAACGCTCGCGGCGACCTGGCCATAGTGACCGCCGTAGCTGCCGAACATCGCATGCCACCCGACAATCCGTATCAGACCGAGCACCGCCAGAATCACCCCCAACGAAAGGCCGGTGGCCGCCTCTCGACGCATGATGCGCCACCAATCACGGATCCGGACCTCGCCCAGAGACATCGCGCGGATAATCAGCGTCGTGGCCTGGGAGCCGGAATTGCCTCCGCTCGAGATGATCAGCGGCACGAACAGTGCCAACACGACAGCTCGCTCGATCTCCGACACGTAGCGTCCCATGGCCGTCGCCGTGAACAGCTCGCCCAAGAACAGCAGGCAGAGCCAACCGGCGCGCTTGCGAACCATCGGCAGGAGGTTGGTGCGTAGGTACGGGGTGTCGAGGGTCTGCATGCCACCGAGTTTGTGAATGTCCTCCGTGGCCTCGCTCTGTACGACATCGACGATGTCGTCGACGGTCACGATGCCCTTCATG
>JAFGIS010000581.1 GCA_016929495.1 Polyangiaceae bacterium
AGCAGGTGGTAGAAGGCGAACTCGAGCGTTCTGAGGAGGAACTTGGCCACGTTCAGCCTGTCTCGCTGACGTGCCGGCCGGGGGCAACAGACGGCCAGTTTGGCTGGGATTTCGAGTTGTTTGGTAGCACAGCGCCAGCAAAACCAAGCTTGCCGGGCGGGCTTTCTGCGAGTCTGCTGCAGTAGAGCTACTCGGGCTTCGCACGAGCGAAGACCGTGAAGTAGTCACCGCTCTTCGCGTACTGCAAGTAGTAGACGCATTGCTCGTCGACGGCGATGGCGTCGATGCCGGTGCCCTGTTCTGCGCCACGGTTCGCGAAGGTCCAGACCTTGGTGGCTTTCCCGCCGCTTCGGGGCAGGCGCCAGATGGATTCGGTGGGCTCGTAGGGCTCGCCTTGAAAGATCCAGTAGTGGGTCTGGTCGCCGGCGAGATCCATGAACGGTGTGGCGCCGACGCCCGAGAGCCGAGTTGCCGGGCTTGCTCGTTTGGCAGGCCGATACAGGCCGTTGGACTCGTCGGCGAGATCCATGGCCGGCGCGGCGCCGATGTCCGAGATCGGGGCTGCTCGGACTGCTGCTTTGGCAATCCGATACAGGCCCTTTGACGTGGCAAAGTCGATGTCCTGCGGACCCATGACGACGTCTCTCGGGAACGCGTGACCCGTCGCTGCTACGCGTACGGTGCCGTCCGATAGGGAGACGGACAGGAGCCTTCGCCCGGGCCAGTCGGTGAGGACGGCATCGGTCCCATCCACTGCTAGCCCGCGATAGTCGCATTCCTTCGATCTGCGAGTAATCTTGGCTAGGACCGCGAGACGGTCGCCGCCCATCGCCGCGCGGACCAGAGCGTCGGTCTTGCCGGTTTTGGCCTCCTTCTTGTCGGCTTTGCCGCACTGAATACCGTACACATGTCCATCCTCGATAGCGATGGAACGTGAGAAGCCTTGGGCCAGCAATACCGCGTCACCTCCTGCGAGCGGGAAGCGCCACAAGTCGCGTTTGAACGTGGTGTACGCGCCGTCCGGAGTCAGCCAAAGCCCGTCGGGCGAGCCGACGCCGGGGAGGTGTCCGAGCGCCGTCTTGGTTGAACCGTCGCGCATGATTCGGAGCAGCGTGAAGCGTGCGTTCGGCTGGCTACTGATCAGGAGGAAGAGGTGGTCGCCCCTGGTTCTCAAGATATGCGAGACGAACGTCCCGCTCTGAGTCGCCAAGGCGAGCTGGCCTCGCTTGCCCACGGCCTTGCACGGCGCGGTCGTGGCCGGCGCGGCGCCCGGGTCCGAACGCGTCGCGGCCTGGGCGTCGGTGCTCGCTGACGGATTCGGTGTGGCGCTCTTCAGCGCCTCGGCGGTGCTCGCCGCACCGGACAGCGCGGCGCTGGACACGGCTTCCCGAGACACGGCGGCCGGCCGCGACGACGGCTTGTCGTCCGCTTTGCACCCACCTGCGAGCGCTGTCGCGGCCAGTAGAACGAGACCAACGGAACGTCGCGGACGGGGACGTGTCGCCATGGGCACCGACCCCAGTGTAACGGGCCACGACTGCGATCAGGGACACTCATTCCAACATCGCGGATTGACAGCCGAAATGACGCCCGGTGGGCACGCAGACGGCAAGCCGGTCACGCCGCGCTGGCGCAGTGAAAGGCAGCGTCGCTGTTCGGTTTCGCGTGTCAGGCTCTCCCTCTCGGGCGGTCGGAGACCAAGTTGCGCGGAAAGTGCGAGAGCCCCACAAGTCCGCTCCCGCAGCCAGGCGACGACGCCCTGAGTCTCGGTCACGCAGGGTGCAGACCTGGCCGACCGCACGTCCTCAGCGTCCCATCGAGGACCTCGCGGCGAGCCCGGCGGGTCACCGGGCCGCGACACGCCGATCTCGAGCTGGTCGTGGTCGCCGAGTCCTCGGGCCTGCTCGACATCGCTCTCGGGTCGATTGTCGCTTGAGGCCAAGGAGGCCAAACGTGCTAGCATGGTTGGCTCGTCCAGTTGGATGCAATTCGTTTACATAAGCTATCTTATGCGATCTTTCGGCCCAGTGACCCACCGCCGTGAGAAAGCGCTGATCGACGAGTGCGTCGGAGCGCTCACGCGCACGTACGTCGACCAATACGACGCGATGGACGCGGGGACGCGACTCGCGGCTATGAAGCTCCTCGCCTCGTACCGCGATCCGCGAACGGAGCCCGCGCTACGTATGGCCCTGGAACGCTTCGCGCGGCAGCCGCTGACCGACGTACGAGAGCTGGACGTCCGATGGGCGGTCCGGGCGGTCGCCGAGCAGCCGGTGCCCTCGCTCGGCGAGCCATTGCTCGAGGCGTTCCTCGAGTTGCGGGCGAGTACTCAGCTCGACGGCCGCTTCTGCCGTGACTTCCAGGATGCGACGCAAAGGGTCGCCTCGCCCTCCTGGGCGGGCACCCTGAGGGGCCTGCTTGCCGCTCCGATCGTGCTGCCTACTTCGCAAAACGACACGGAGGGCATCGATGCGTACCGGCATCAGCTCTTCTGGCAAACGACGGCGGCCCAGGTTCTCGGAGGCCTACGCGATTCGGGCGCAGTCGAGCCATTGCTCCGGGTCCTGCTCGATCCGACGAAGGGCGACGTGGCCTCGCCCGCGCTGCTCGCGCTCGTGAGGATCGGTCGCCCCGCGGTCACGCCGACGCTCGAGCTGCTCGAAGGCCACAACGCGGCGCTCGAGCAGTTTCGTCGTGAGCGCGTGCGAGCCGTCATCCACCCGGATCCGAGCCCGGCGCAAGCATCCGTCGTGCCCGCGGCGTCGCTCGTGCTTGGAGCCATCGGGCGCGCCGAGGCGCTGCCCGCGTTCCTGCGCGCGCTGGAGGCCGAAACGAACGAGTCGATCCGTGCCCAGATCTCCAGCGACATGGCGAAGCTGCCGAAGTCGGCGGAGGCACTGGCAGCCTTCGAACGCGTGTGCGAGAGGACATCCCTCGAGGCGTTGATTCCGCCGGGCATGGCCGCGGCCGCGCTCCTCGCCGAGACCGCCGCCCGCTTCTACGATCCTTCGCTCGTTCCCCGGCTCTTGACACAGATCCGCAGAGTGCGCGTCGGTGACCCCGGCGATGTCGAAGCCAGACGACATGAGCTCCTGGGGACGGCGATCAAGCTCGCAGAGCCGAATCAGCTCGACGCGGTTCGCCCGGCGGTCAAGAAACACGGCTCTCTCGTGGAGAAGCATATGTTTGCGCTCGCCGAGGAGGAGCTCCGCACCTGTGGGAGCGACGTCTCGTGTCACGTTCGACAGGCTCTCCTTCCCGAGAACCACGACAAAAAGGGAGTTCCTCGCGATCAAGGCCTGTCACATGGCGGCCATCCACGGCTCCGACGAGACCGCGCGAGAACTCGCCCGCCAGGTCGATGCCGTAATCAGCTACGCCGTGCGCTCTGCCATCGCCCAAGCGATCGACGCCCTGGAGCCAAGGGGCTCGGCAGAGATTTCCGAAATGCTGGCTGCCGCCATCGACCGAGCAGAAGCCTCGCCGGATCGCTACATAGCCGTCTTGGGCAAGCCGCTCATCGATGTGCGCTACCGGCTCTTGGCCAAGGTCGATGAGGTTCGCTGAGAGTTCAGCGCCCGGATCTCGTGAGACGTCACACCCCTCGGCGTAAGGTGGAAATCGTCGTGACCTGGCAGGAGCTCGAAGCGACGCCTCAGAGCTGGCCTGAGGACTGGATCGACTC
>JAFGIS010000582.1 GCA_016929495.1 Polyangiaceae bacterium
CCACCGGTCGCCACGCCGCCCGTTGCCGCACCGCCCGTGCTCGCGCCGCCTGCGGATGCGCCGCCCGTCGACGCGTCGCTGGAACCCGCGGCGCCACCGTTCGCGGAAGAGCCGCCCACTGTGGCAGAGGACCCGCCGCTTGGGAGGGTTCCTCCAGCCGCGGATCCGCCCGCCCCGCCCGTGGCCGGACCGCCGCCGGTCGCTGCAGGGACCGAGTCGGAGCCACCCGAAACAGAGCTCTCGCCCCCGGTGTGACTCGCCCCACCTGTCTCTCCGGAATCGCCGCAATTCGTTGCAGCGAGTGCCCCCACGGCAAGGCAAGGGCCGAGAGCCGTTGCAGCGTATCGGCGTGGTTTCGTCGGAGCCATGCCTTGCATTCATGGCTCTTCGCACACCAACAGTCAACGTAGTCCGGATATGGGGTCTCGATTCAATGGAATCGAGGCCCATTGTCGAGCGGTCCCGCGTGTCGCATCGGTGCTCCGCGTGCTCCGCGCGGCGTTGCGGCGTCAGTCCGGAGACATCTAGCTCATGTGGTAGGCGCTTTCGCCGTGGTCGGTGGCATCGAGGCCAACCTCTTCGTCTTCCAGAGAAGGCCGGAGCCCGATGGTGTATTTGAGGCCGAAGCCCAGTAGTGCCGTACCGATCAGGGCGAGGACGAGTGTCACTCCCATGGCTTTGAGCTGTTCGACCCAAAGCGTTTGGCCGACGATATCCTTGAGGTTCAACAGGAGATTCGGGTTCGCTTCGGGGGTCGCCAGGATCCCGGTGAGGAACGCGCCGAGCGTCCCGCCCACGGCGTGCACGCCGAACGTGTCGAGCGCGTCGTCGTAGCCGAACCAGCTCTTGAGCTTGGTGCAAGCCACGAACGGCACGGCTCCGGCGAGGACTCCGATGAGTACGGCGCCGTTTGCGGTGATGAAGCCCGTCGCCGGGGTCACGACGACCAAGCCGCCGACGATTCCGGAGCAGAAGCCGAGCACGGTGGGCTTGCCGCGGGTGGCCCACTCGATGCCCGCCCAGCTCATGCCAGCCACCGCCGCCGCGATGGTCGTGGTCATGAACGCCTGGGAGGCGATGCCGTCCCCGGCAACCGCGCTTCCGGCGTTGAAGCCGTACCACCCGACCCACAGCATGCCCGTGCCGATCATGGTGACCACGAGGCTGTGCGGCATGAACGCTTCGCGGCCGAAGCCCTTGCGCTTGCCGACGATGAGCGCGAACAGCAGGGCCGACCAACCGGAGGACATATGCACGACGGTTCCGCCGGCAAAGTCGATGGATTTGATGCTGGCCTTGGCGTTCCAGACGCCGTTCATGAGGCCGTCAGCGCCCCAAATCATGTGAGCCAACGGGAAGTAGACAATGAGCATCCAGCCGGTCATGAACAGAACCAGCGCGCTGAATTTGACGCGCTCGGCGATGGCACCGACGATGAGCGCCGGCGTGATGATGGCGAACATCAGCTGGTACATGGAGAACGTGCTCTGCGAAACCCAGCCGGAGTACGCGGTGTTCGGGGCTGACCCGACGCCCTTGAGGAAGGCGTAGTCCAATCCGCCCAGCACCGGATTCCCGGTCGCGAAGGTGATGCTGTAGCCGAAGGCCCACCACAGAAGCGTGACCAGCCCTGCGATGCCCATGCACTGCGCCATGACGGACAAGACGTTCTTCGAGCGCACCAGGCCGCCGTAGAACAGCGCCAGCCCGGGCAACGTCATGAAGAGCACGAGGGCGGCACAGATCATCATGAAGCCGTTGTGACCGGGACCCGGAGCCGCAATCTTGGACTGGGCGTCGTCGACTCGGGGTCCGTTGTTCACGTAGGCTTCGAGATCCTGGACGCGCTGCTCCAGCGACGCGACCGAGGGACCAGCGTTCGGCTCGGCGGCACGCGCCGTGGGCAAAAAGCCCACCCAGGCCAGAGTCGCGAGAATACAGGCAACCATCAGCACGCTGAGCCTATTCATGCAGACGTCTCCTTGCTCGATCCGAAGCCATGGCCTCGAGCTCGGCGTTCGGGGCGTGAAGGTGTCATACAGCGACAAGCTAGCGGGCGTGTGTTTCCACCTGGTGTCCGCACGCTTTCGAGTGTTGGAAAGAGACGGGAGCCGTGGTTTCGTGCACTGGGCCGGGCGAAGCGCAGTGGGCAATCCCGACTCGCGTCTTCGAGCGAGGCGTGGTCGGACGTATGGGCGCACTCTCGCCATTGCTGCGACGGACCCGTGCGCAATGATGAGTGCCGGTGTGGCAGCCCCGGTGACCCTGGTCGGCGATACGGACACACACCTGCCGCTCGCCGCTCCTCGCCGCTTTTGTGTCGAACAGAGCTCGCCGCCACATCGCAGTCGGCAGAGGAGCAGCGTCAAACAATTGGCGGTGGGCACACCATCGTGCGTAGTCGTCGACAGAACCGTCGGGCCAACTGGCGTCGGCCGTATGTCGAGAGCTACACTGTTGACTTGCGCGCATCGGCCCCATAGCGACGCGTGCGAGCTCGCCGAACTTCTCGAGCGCAAGGCAGCAGCAATGAGCGGAGCGACAGATCCCCGTACGGGCAGCGCGTGGCGTGATACTCGGATCTCCGGGCTGAGGCAGCGCGTGCGCGATGACGACGCAGACGCCGATGTCGACGGTCAGTCAGCAGAAATCGTCGAATTGGCGTCCTCAGAGCCGGGGCCGAGCGAGAAACACCATCGCTTCGTGTTCGAGCAGATGAACGAAGGCGCGGCGTATTGCCGTGTGCTCTACGATGCCGACAGGCCAATCGACTTCGCGTTTCTGGCAGTCAACGCCGCCTTCGAGAGACTGACGGGTCACAACGGGCTTGCAGCCAAGAGGCTGACGGAGCTGTTTCCGGCCATCCGCGAGTCCGATCCGGCGCTGTTCGAAATCTGTTGCAGGGTGGCGCGCACAGGCGAGCCGGAACGATTCGAGATCTACGTCAACGCCGTCGAGCAGTGGCTCTGCGTTTCCGCCTTCAGCCCCGAGCCGGATCACTTCGCTGCCGTGGTCGACGTGATCACCGAGCGCAAGCACGCAGAACAGAAGACGCGGGCCATCTTCGACCACCTGCCCGGAGCGACCTTGGTGTGGCAGCGCACGGAGGGCACGTTCGCGCTCGTCGACCTGAACGAGGCGGCACGCAGCGCGGTGGCCAGGGACGCGGACGACTGTGCCGGACGGTTGCCGGACGAGCTGTTGCCCGGGCTCCCGCACTTGTGCGAGGACCTCGGTCGCGTTTGCAGCGAGCGAGCCGCGGTTCGGCGAGAGGTGCAGTGTGCCCTCCCGGGCACGCAGGGTCCGCGCCATCTCGTGTTGACCTACGGGTTCTTGCCGGACGAGATGGTGGTACTGTACACGGAGGACATCACGCTGCAGCGGCAGGCGGAGGAGCAGCTCAAGCTCGCCCAGCGGCTCGAGGCCATAGGACGCCTGGCCGGCGGCATCGCTCACGATTTCAACAATCTATTGTCGGTGATCGTGGGGACCGCGGATTTCGCCTTGTCCAGCCTGCGCGAAGGCGAGGAGTTCCATGACGACATGGTGGCCATTCGCGACGCGGGTCAGCGTGCCGCGGTGTTGACTCGGCAGCTGTTGGCGTTCAGTCGCAGGCAGCTGCTTCAGCCGGAGGTGGTGAACCTCAACAGTGTCGTCTACGGGATGGAGAGCCTGCTCCGGCGTTCGCTCGGGGAGGATATCGAGCTCAGCGTCGTGTTCGCCGATGGGCTCAGCAAGGTCAAGGTCGATCCGGGTCAAATCGAACAAGTCATCATGAACCTGGCGGTCAACTCGCGAGACGCCATGCCCAGGGGCGGCAAACTGACCATCGAGACGGCAAACGTCGAGCTCGACGAGGACTACGCGGCCACACACGTCTCTGTCGAACCGGGATCGTACGTGCTGCTGTCGGTGAGCGACTCAGGATGCGGAATGGATGAGCGCACCCGAGAACACCTGTTCGAGCCCTTCTTCACGACCCGGGAGGCGGGCAGGGGAACCGGCCTTGGCCTGGCCATGGTCTACGGTATCGTCAAGCAGAGCGGCGGCAGCATCTGGGTGTACAGTGAGCCCGGTCAGGGCACGACTTTCAGGATCTATCTCCCGCGCGAACCCGCCGGCTCGCCTTCGATTCGAGCCAAGGAGCGCCCCTCCACCCCTGTCCGTGGCCCGGCGACCGTCTTGATCGTCGAGGACGAAGCGGCCGTGCGCAGCGTCGCCCAGCGGATCCTGGCTGCCGCGGGCTACACGGTCTTGACCGCGTCGAGCGGTCACGAGGCGCTCAGCCTGTGCGAACGGCACGCCGGCGAAATCCACCTGCTGTTCACCGATGTGGTGATGCCCGGCATGGGCGGACGTGAGCTCGTCGAGCGTTTGCTCTCAAAACGCCCGAACCTCGGCGTGATCTACACGTCGGGATACACCGACAACGCGATCGTTCACCACGGGACGCTCGAGCCCGGCACGAACTTCTTGGGCAAACCGTTCCATGCTTCGGCCCTGATAGACAAGGTGAAGGAGGTTCTGGGCAGGACGGCGCGCAAGACGGGGTGAGCTTCCCCTAAGCCGGGGATGGCCCGACCGGAGCACTGGCGCAAGCACGGCTGACTACTGGATCTGGATGTTGTCCATGTAGATGGTGCCCTTCCAGTTGCCGACACCAAAATGGAAGCCGATATGAGTGACCGCGGGAGGAACATCCGGATAGAAAATGAAGTCCCCAGCGTCGACTTGCAGGTGCATCCAGCTTCCCGCATACTCGCCTCCGCCCGTATCCGGGTTGGGGAAGAAGCCGCTCCCCGCCGTTGCTCGAACGGAGTCGGTCGAGTACCAGACTACGCCGTTTATGCCGTTCGCTGCGTTGAGCTTTGGACTGCCTGCGGCGGCCACGAACCGCACCCAAGCGGACATGACCAGGTTGGTCATGTTCACGGAAGCACACAGGGGGATCCGTACGTCGGCGGTAGGCGAGCTGATGCTCGTCGAGTCGTAGGAGATCGCCAACGAGTGCCCGCCCGACTGCCACGTCGAGGTGGACGACGTGAGCGCGCCGATGTAAGCGGGCTCCAGGGTGGGCAGTGGCGGCGTCGTGTAGGCCCAGCCATCCGTCCCCGTTTCGAAGTCCCAGAGGCCGCAGTTCACCTTCCCGTCCGTTCCCGCCGGGCACAGCTCTATGATTCCTCCGGAAGGGCAGCTGTTGTTGCACTTGTTGTTGCCGCAAGCAGCGATCGCGTTCGCTTGCACGCAGCTGAAGCAGCTTGGTCCGGGACCGCAATTGCTGACGTCGGTGTCAGACTTGCAGCTTCCCGTGCTGCACCAGTGAGACCCGCTTGCGCACGTGCATGTCGTGCCGATGCACGCGAGACTGCTGTTGCAGCTGGTGCCCGGACAGCAGAGCTGGTTGTATCCGCCGCAGGCAGTGCAAACGTTGCTGCTGTTGCACGTGAGACCACCGCCGCACGCCCCGCCCGAACAGCACGGCTGGCCGCTGCTGCCGCATGCGATGCAAACGTTGCTGCTGCAGATGAGACCACTTCCGCACGCGCCCGAACAGCACGCCTGGCCGCTACTGCCACAAGCCACACAGTTGCCGCTCGAGCAGTACTGGCTACTGCCGCAGGCTTTGTTGCACTCACCGCAGTGGCTCGAGCTCGTCTGGAGGTTCACGCAGGACGAACTGCAGCACGATTGGCTCGTCCCGCACTGGGTGGTGCACGAGCCACAATGGTCGTGGTCCGTCTCCAGATCGATTGCGTCCACGCAGCTGCCCCACAGGTTGTTGCTGCCGCAGGTCTGTGTGCCCGAATTGCAGCTGCCGCAGCCGGTGCGCATCGCGCTGGTCAGGCACTGCACGCACTGCCCAGTGCTCGGCAGGCATTTGGGTGTGGGCTCCGCGCAGAGGCTCTGGTCGGTCCAGGTGCCACTGCTCGAGCACACACGCGGCATGTCACCCGAGCATTCGCGCGCGGTGGGTTGACACACGGCGCACTTGCCGTTGACGCAGTAGCCGGACGTGCAATCCGAGTTCTGCCCGCAGTCTTCGCCCAGATTGCAACCCCCGCAGTTGATGTTCGGTCCAGCGCACGAATTCAGGCTTTCCCACGAGCCCTCGCTGTTGCACTGGTGGGCTGCGCCGTCCTGGCACTCCGTCGCATCCGGTTTGCAGTCGACACAATGCCCGGTCTCGGGCAAGCAGTAGTCCAGGGTGCCCGTGCAAGCGCTCTGGGCCACCCAGGCGCCGCCTTGGCAGACTTCCGGCACGGTGCTGTTGCGGCAGCGGCGTTGGTTTTCCTCGCACCCACAGGCGAAGTTCAGGTCGTCGCGGCAGAGCGGCGTATCGCCGCTGCAGCTGGTCTCGCTACCCCAGCTTCCGTCCGCGTCGCATACCTGGAAGCTGCTCTGAGTCCGACAACGGCGTTCCTTGGCGTCGGGATCGCACTCGGCACACGCATCGTCGACGCACCGTGGTGTCGAACCCGAACATGTCTCGGTGGTCTGCCAGTTGCCTGTATCGTCGCAGGTTTGAACCTTGTTGGTGTAACACTGGGTATCGTCCTCGAGGCACTTGCCGCAGGCCTCGGTGCTCTGCAGGCAGACGGGGGTGTCGCCGCTGCAGGTTTCGAGCAGCTCCCAGTCACTGCCGTCGGCAAGGCACTGCTCGACGGCGTTCTCGCTGCAGCGCTTTTCGTCGGGTGTGCAGGGAACGCAGGCACCTTCGAAACACGCCGCGCGCGGACTGGCACACGCACCTTGGTTGACCCATTCACCAGCGTCGCTGCAGAGTTGGGGGACAGACCCGGAACAACGTTTCTTGCCGGGACTGCAGGGCCTGCAATCGCCGGCCACGCAGAAGGTGCCACTGCCACAAGGCGCACTTTCGTCCCACAGCCCTTGCGCGTTGCAGGCCTGCGACTCGTTGTCGGCGTCGGGATTGCACCGCCGGTCGTCCGGCACGCACTCGCCGGTGCATTCGGCGCCGCTGCACAAGAACTCGCATTCGGTGTCGTCCACGTATTCGCCACCGACACACTGCTGAAGAACACGATCGCCATTGCACTGATAGAGGCCCTCGGTGCACGCGGCCACGCAGGTGCCGTTTTCGCAGGCGTTGTCGCAGAGCTCGACCGCGGTCCAGCTGCCTGCCACGCACTGCTGAACGGCGCCATCCTTGCACCGCGGTGCGCCCTCCGTGCATTCGACGCATTCGCCGTTGAGGCAGTCGACCGCACAGCTTGCGCCCGTCGAGACCCATTGTCCGAGCTCGGAGCATTGCTGCGGGACCAGTTCATCACAGCGCACCTGCCCGGAAGAGCAGACTGCTTCCGAACCCCCTGTTCCAGCGGCTCCCGCATCGCCGTCGCCCGAGCCGGGACCGGTGCCGGAATCCCCGGCGCCAGTGTGGTCGCCCGACCCGGCGTCCGAGCCACCCGTCACCGGACGACCTCCGTCTGAGCCACTGTCCCTGCCGCCTGAGTCCGCATCATCGCCGCCCGAGCCAGAAAGGGCGCCGCCGGTGTCAGTCTGCGTGTGGCCGTCTGACTCCGTACCGCCGGTTTCAGTCTGCTCGTGGCCGCCCGACTCGGTGCCGCCGGACGTGCCGTCGTCTCGGCCGCCCGTGGCAGACCAACCGTTGTCGCCGCCGGTGGCGCCGGCTGCCCCAGCGTTGCCATCTTCGAACACGCGCTGCTTGGCAGAGCAGCCGTTCGACAGCGCAACCAACGCGGCGACAGCCATGACGAGCCATGCCGACTCCGACGGCGCCGTGCACGGCCAACCTATCCACTTCAGCACCGCATCCCGTTTCATGACGATAGACCCTCTCCTTCAACCATGCCGCCGCCTTGGCGCTCGTTTGCCGTTGAGTGACTCCACACCACGAATGACCCGGCGATCGCTTCCATCACGATCCGCGCAGGAGGACGAAATGCACTCGAATTGACACAGCCGCCTCCAGCGCGCCACACCCAGACACGCCGTGGTTACTATCAGCTGTCGACGCATGCTGCAAGGCCGAACCGGCGCACGGACCGGTTCCGGCCACGTCCGTCCGGCTGTCTGGACCCAGGGTCTCGGCCGCTCGTGGCGCGTGCATTGCGCACAGGCCGATGGCATACCGGCAGACGCTGATGCCGAGCGTGGACCCATGTGCCGAGTCCGAACGGGCCGACCGTCCGCAAGGAAACGTGCTATCTCCGCAGGCCACCGCGGTCTTCTATCTCCTTCTCATCAGGCCGACGCACTACGACGACGACGGCTATCCGATCCAGTGGTTGCGTTCGCAGGTTCCTTCCGGCTCGCTCGCGTGTCTGTACGGCATCGCCCTGGATTGCCGCGCGCGACGGGTTCTGGGACAGGGCGTCGACCTGAGGCTCGTGACCATCGATGAAACCAACCGTCGCGTGAAACCCGAGCGCTGGATCGGCAGGTTCCGCCGGGAGCATGCCAGGGCCTTGGTGGCGTTCGTCGGCGTTCAGTCCAATCAGTTCCCACGAACGCTCGACCTGGCGCAGTCGTTCGTCGCGGCCGACATTCCGGTTTGCGTGGGAGGTTTTCACGTCACCGGATGCCTCGCGATGCTTCCCACGCTCCCCTCCGAACTCGTCGATGCTCTGGCCATGGGCATCTCGCTGTTCGCCGGGGAGGCCGAACAGGGCCGCTTGGACGAGGTACTTCGCGACGCGTACGCAGGCCGCCGGGGCAAGCTGTACGACTACCGGAGCCCGCGCCCGGACCTTTCGGACCAGCCGGTCCCTGTTCTTCCGATCGACGAGATCACGCGCACCCAGAGCGCCTTCCCCTGCTTCGATCTGGGCCGCGGCTGCCCTTTCCACTGTTCTTTTTGCACGATCGTGAACGTGCACGGCCGAGAAAGCCGTTATCGCACGGCCGACGACCTGGAACGCATCGTGCGGCACCACCATGCACTGGGCGTTCACAGCTTTTTTCTGACGGACGACAATTTCGCGCGCAACAAGAACTGGGAGGCCTTCTTCGATCGCCTGATCGCCATCCGTGAAGCCGAAGGATGGGGTGTTCGCCTGCTGATGCAGGTCGACATGCTGAGCCATCGCGTGCCCCGCTTCGTCGACAAGGCGGTTCGCGCGGGCGTCGACCAGCTCTTCGTCGGCCTGGAGAGCATCGATCCCGACAGTCTCCGCAGTATCGGCAAGACACAGAACCGGATCCAGGAATACCGCGAGATGCTGCTCGCGTGGAAGAAGTACCCGGTCGTGATTACCGGCGGCTACATCATCGGGTTCCCGAACGACACCCGGGAGTCGGTCCTGCGCAATATCGCCATCATCCAGAAGGAGCTACCGATCGATCTGCTCTATTTCACGAATCTGACGCCGCTCCCGGGCTCGCAGGACCACCAGCGGCTCTGGGAGCAGGGCGTGTGGATGGACCCGGATCTCAACAAGTTCGACGCCAACCACCAGGTCACCCGCCACCCGCTCATGAGCGACGCCGAATGGGCCGCCGTGTACCGTGAGGCGTGGACCACCTTCTACAGCTTCCAGCACATGGACACGATCCTGAGAAGGATGGTGGCGCTCAGAAGCAACAAGAAGCTGACGACGGTTCATCGGATGACCTGGTTTCGCGACTACCTCCGGCTCGCCGACGTTCATGGCTTCGACGGAGGCCTGTTTCGCCTGAAGTTCCGTCGCGATCGGCGCCCGGGACTGCCCACGGAGCCCCGGGTCACTTTCTACGCGAGCTATGCCGCGATGCTGGCTCGGTCGCTGGCGGGTATGACCGTGACCTATTGCCGGCTGCGCTGGATGCTCCGCCGCGTCTGGCGAGACCCCGCTCACTACGACTACGCTGACGAGGCTATCGGCGAGCCGCGCAAATGGCTCGCGCGACCGCAGACGCCGAGTCCGGCTCCTTCGGCGCGACTCGAGCACGCTTGATCCAATGCGCCGGCGTAGGCTGCGCGGGAGCCGGCGTCGGCGATGGCTGCACGCGCCCGTGGCCCCGTTGGGCCGGGCCACGGGCGTTGCCGCCGCCACGTCTAGCGCTGGAGCCGAACGATGCGTGCGCCTACGTCCGGAAGCACGATGCTGCCGGTGAGGCTCTGCCCGTCGTCGTCGAGCGCCGCGTCGAACGGTACGCTGTCGCCGTCGCCTGCCGTGCACGCCGTCTCGTCGCAAGCGCACACGGAGCCCGCGCAGATAATTGCCTTGCCGCAGTCGATCGGTATCGACTCGCCATTGTCCGTCCCAACCGTGCACACTCCTCCGTCTTCTTCGTTCCAGCCATAGCCCGCGTTCAGCGAACAACCGTAGCGTGCCGGGACTTCGCCCTGGTGCAGGACGGACGTCTGCAATTCGCACCAGGCCTTGAACGCGTCGTACGGGTCGACGGAGAGTCGAATCCGCTCTTGTTGGACGACGGCGCCCGTGATCGGATAGCGGACGCCCTCCATCAAATCCATGCCCGGCGTGACTTCGGACCTGATGCCAAAGACTCCTTCGGGCCATCCGACGTCGGGATTGGTGGGCGCGGCCAGCTGCTCGACATCGCCGATCTGAAGCCACCCATCGCCCTGCTCGTCCAATGTCACGCGCACGCGGTCCGAGCCGGACGGGAAGGAAAAAGCCTCGACGTAGCCGTTCCAAGCGGCTGCGTACGAACTGAGCTCGGTCTTGTCCACCGAAAGCTCGCCGTCGCCGATATTGGCGGTTCCGCTGCTCGCGCATCCCGCAGCAAGACCGCACGCGAGTGCGCACACCCCCAGCGCCGTGGACCCAAGCACGCTCTTCTCTCTTCTTCTGACCATACTGGCCTCCTCGAGAGGGTTAGTTTCCGCGCTGCGCCGATCCCGTTGCCCTGACTCACCCGCACCCGTCCCTTCACTCGGTCCCCTCGGAGTCGCCGCCGTCGGCGGCTTGCTCGTCACAGGACGCCCGAACATGGGGTGCGTATACGCTGCGCGCATGCCCAGCGAGCCACGTCCGCGCTGCGGTCCGAGCGCCGGAGTCCCCAGTGCGGCAGCGAACCATCAGGCGCGCAGCGCGACGTTCTTGTCCGAGAGCTCCGCGCGGGATCCGGGCATCCAGGTCGTCGAGCATCTGCCCGGCCATCTGGGGCCGCCCTTCGCGCAGAGCCTGGCCAACGCGGCGCAGGGCATCCGCCTCCTCTGTCAGGGAGCGAGCGTTCACGGCGCGGCCGTCCGCCAAGGGCCCACTCGCTCTCGCGGTCGTGCTCTGAGCTCGGTGTTGCTTGTCCGGCGTGTCCGGAGTTCTCGGCACGGACCCGGCCCTCGCCTCAGGGGCAAGGACTTCGTGCGGTCGAACGGAAACGGCCACGTGCGCCCCCGCCCGGGTTTCCGTGTCAACAGAGCTCACGCGGCCCGTTGCGAGCCCCGCGCCGAAGCCGGCCGAGCCAATCGCGATCGCGGCGACGACCTGCCTGCCCAGGCCCTTGACCCCCACGGAGCCAAAGACCGAACGGGTGCCGTGCCGCGCTCGTAGCAGGCTTGCCGGCAGCTCTGGCGCGAGCGCGCCTGCTGCCAGGCACGCGGACAGCCCGCGCCGGACACGTGCCTGGTCCGAGGCGCTGGGCCCCAGGATCCGCTGGATCCCCGCGAGTAGCTCCTGCTCCGAATCCACGAGCTGCTGCTGGTCGAAGTGCCTGGTCATGGCATGGGCTCCTGGCGTGCCGCGGCGGCCTTGCGGAAGGCCTGCTTGATGGCCCGGATGCGGGTGTAGGCGGTGTTGAGGGGAATGCCGAGGACCTCTGCCACTTCGGGAGCGGACATCTGCTCCACGAGGACGAACACGAACAGGAGGCGCTGCTCGGCGCGCAATCCATTGAGGAAGTGCTCGAGGAACTCAGCGATTTCCCGATCCTGAGCGCGCTCGAACGGATCGGGCTCGTCGCTCGATTGCGCCTCGTCCAGCCTCGTGAGCGGGGAGCGCTTGCGTCGGTCGGCGCGGCGATGGTTGAAGGCAACATGCTCGACGATGGCGAAGATCCACGTCCGGAGCGAGGACCGCCCCTGGAATTCCCCGAGTCGCCGGTACACCACCAGGAACACGTCCTGCGCCGCATCGTCCCGACCTGGTCCGGTCACTCCCAGGGCGCCGAGCGACCGCCACACGAACGGAAACTGCTCCTGATAGATCCGTTCGAACTGCGCCTGATGTGCGAGCAACAGAGCTGACCGGTCGGCCAGTTCCTCTGGGCACGGGTACAGCTCAACCACCTTCGCGTGATCGAGCGGCTGCCCGGCGCGGGTCTGAGAAAGCCGTTCCGGCATGGTTCTGCTTGGAGAGTAGTTTCCGACGAGCCCACGATCCGTTGGGGACCGCTCGGGAGATCACCAGAGCTCGAGCTCGAGAACGATAGCCGCACGCAGGCCGAGGCTTGCAGGCGTGTGTACGTCACCGAGCTCGGTGAACACAAAGGACCTGCGGTGGAGGAGAATCGGTACACCCAAGCTGGCGGAAACTGCCCACCCCCGAACGCCCGGCCGTACCACGAGCTCGAGCAGGGGTACCGCGGCCAGCCACACAGCGCTCGCCTTGCGAGCATTGCGCACGTGGACGCCTTCTCCTCGGAGTCGGCCGAGCTCACCGTCCAGACACAAGCGAGCTTCCCAGGGCGCACGAACGGACGCGGCGCACAGCCCCACGCCGCCCGCGACGAGATCGAAGTCTCCTTCGGTCGTTCCCTTCAAGGCCGCACGCTGCTTGGGGATCACGAGCCCGAGTGCACGCGCCTTGAACATACCCCAGCCGACCCCCAGGTGAGCTTCGGCACCGGGAGCTGGCTCCGGCAGCGCTCCCACGTCAACGAGCACGCCCGCAGCGGCGAACCCCGATAGCCGGGCGCTCTCGCTGGGAAGTGGCACTTGCTTTCGAGGTGTTGGAGCCGAAGTCTGGGCAGAATCGGGAGGCGACGACGAGCTACTCTCGGGCTCGGCGCTTTCGCCAGAAGGAAGACCGGGGTCTTCACCCTGTTGCTGCGAGCCGAGCGATTCGACGGCGAGGGACATGGCCGCGACCAGCACGTCCACGAGCTCGGCACACGTCGTAACACGAACACGGCGCACATGTGTCGCCTCGCCCTTTCGGGCCTTGAGCTCGAGCTCGAAGGCCCCGTCGATTGGGCGTGCGGAGGCCTCGAAGGCAATGTCGGGCAGGTCCGCGAGCCTGACCCCCAGACCGTTTTCGACGCGCGCCCGCACCTCGGCGTCGGTTGGGCAGGCCTCTGGCGCAGACCACGTGAGGCCGGCTCCGAGTGCGGATTGCGAGTCGAACAGCGCGACGCACAGGAGTGCGACGACGACCCACGACCTAGAGACCAGCGAGCGGCACACCGCGTCCACTCTACCCAAAGTCCTGTCGCAAACCAACCCGGGGAGGCGAGCTGAGACATGAACGGCGGTTCCGGCGAGACCGAAAGCTCGACGCGGCAGAGACCGTTCCGTGAGCCGGACCGGCGCTCCGGCGTCGAGTTCGAACTTCGCGCCGGCACGGCATCAAGACGCTGGCCATGCGGGTGGGTCGAGGCTATAGATGGCGCCAAATGCGCGTCCTTATCACCGGTGCCGCAGGTTTCATTGGGTCCAACGTTGCAGACCATCTGCTTCGCGAGGGCAACAGCGTTACCGGGCTCGACAACTTCGACCCCTACTACGACCCGGAGCAGAAGCGACGCAACATCGCCGAGGCACGGGAGCACGCAGCCTACCGATTCGTCGAATGCGATGTGAGGCATGTCGAGGCGCTCGGTCGCGTGTTCGACGTGGCCCGCCCGGACGCGGTGGTCCACTTGGCCGCACGCGCGGGCATCCGCTCGAGCGTGGAAGTGCCTCAGTCCTATGTCGAGGTCAATGAGCTCGGTGGACTGCACGTGCTCGAGCAGTGCCGCCGGCGTGGCTTGGTTCCGCTGGTACTTGCTTCCACCTCCTCGGTGTACGGGTCCACGGCGCAGGCGCCGTTCTCGGAAGACGACGCGGCCATGCAGCCGCTATCGCCCTATGCGGCCAGCAAGCGCGCCGCCGAGCTGATGGCCTACGCGTTCCACCACGTCCACGCTCAACCCATCGCCATCGCCCGGTTCTTCACGGTCTACGGTCCGCGCGGGCGGCCCGACATGGCGTTCGCGAAGTTCACCCGATCGCTGTTGGCGGGAGAGACCATCGAGCTTCACGGAGAGGACACGGAGCGCGACTTCACCTACATCGATGACATCGTCGATGGCGTGATCGGGGCGCTGGGCTGGGTCGTACGCGAGCGCGGCTTCGACACGTTCAACCTGGGCCGCTCCGAACCCGTGCGAGTCTCGCGCTTGATCGACCTGCTCGCGTCTGCGCTGGGAGTCACGGCGCACGTGCGTGTGGGGACGCTCAAGCCCGGCGAATCGCCCCGTACTGCAGCGGACGTGAGCAAGGCCGGCCGCGTGTTTGGCTATGCTCCTCGCGTGAGTCTCGAGCAAGGGGTGTCCTACTGGCTCGAGTGGCTCGTGAGCAGCGAGGCGCCCGCTGACTTCCGCGCCGCACTGAACCGCTCGGCGCGATGAGCGGGTCCGCACCAACATAGCTCTCTCCGGACAGGCGGCCAGTCCACAGCACATACCGCTCCGCGCGGACAACCCGTACGTCCCGAGTACCCATGCCAATCCCGCGCTGCCGGATCGGGGCCTTCGGGTGCGGCAAACGGCGCAGAGGTGTCAGGTTGGGCGAGGCAACGGCACGCGCGGCCCGAGATGGGGCCACGGACGGCACGGCGCCGCGGCGGAGGAGGTGGATTGCTTGTAGCTCGGACGGCCGGGCTCTATGGTTGGCGCGCGCATGAGCGCAGTCGGCTTGGCAGACGACGTCACGACGCCGATCGACCTGTGACCGCAGGCCTCTTCCATGCCCAGCACCATGAATCAACAGCAGGCCATTTCTTCAGAACGTCGTTTCCCGCGTGTCGTCATCGAACAGGTGGCGCCGCAGCTCGACGGCGGACGCCACGCCATCAAACGTACCGTCGGCGACATGCTAGCTGTCAGCGCCGCCATCTTCTGCGAGGGACACGGCGCGATCACGGCGCGTTTGCTCTACCGCGGTCCGGGCGAAGACGAGCCGTGGAGCTCGGTTGCACTCAGGTACGAAGTCAACCCGGACCGCTGGTTCGGGGAGATCACTCTCGACCGCCTCGGGCGTTGGGAATACTCCGTCGTGGCCTGGCCGGACCACTATCAGAGCTGGAGCAGGGACCTGCGCTTGCGGCTCGCGGCGGGTCAGGACCTCGAGTCGGAGCTGCTCGAAGGCGCGGCGTTGCTCGAGGAGACGCAAGCACGGCACACGGGGGAGCGCGCGGCTCGGCTGGGAAGGGCTGCGGAGATCTTGCGTGACTCGAGCGCGCCGGTCGCGGATCGAGCGGTGCTGGCCCTGCGCAGCGATCTGCTCGACGACGCGTTTGGGCCCCTGCGCGAGGGGGACGCAACGCTCTACGAGCGGACGTTGAGCGTCATCGTCGAGCGGGAGCTCGCGGCGTGCGGCGCTTGGTACGAACTGTTTCCCCGTTCCCAGAGCGGAGAGCCCGGTCGCCACGGGACTTTCCGAGACGTCGAGGAGCGCCTTCCGGCACTGGCCGCACTCGGATTCGATGTTCTCTATCTGCCCCCGATTCATCCGATCGGCCGAACCCACCGCAAGGGCAAGAACAACCAGAACGAGGTGCAGCCCGACGACGTCGGCAGCCCGTGGGCCATCGGAGCCGCCGAGGGCGGGCACGATGCGGTCCACCCCGAGCTCGGTACTCTGGACGACTTCGATCGCTTGGTGCGCACGGCAGCCGAGTTTGGAATCGAAGTGGCACTCGACTACGCCTTGCAGTGTTCCCCGGATCATCCGTGGGTCAAGGAGCATCCGGAGTGGTTCTTCGTGCGGCCCGACGGCACGCTGCGCTATGCGGAGAATCCTCCCAAGAAGTACGAGGATATCTATCCGCTCAACTTCTGGTGCTTCGGTTGGCAGGCGCTGTGGCAGGAATGCCTGCGGCTGTTCTTGTTCTGGATTGGGCACGGCGTTCACATCTTCCGCGTGGACAACCCGCACACCAAGCCCTTTGCCTTCTGGGAGTGGGTCTTGGCCGAGGTTCGTCACAGGCACCCCGACGCGATCTTCCTGTCGGAATCGTTCACCCGACCCCATCGGATGAACCACCTCGCCAAGCTCGGGTTCTCCCAGAGCTACACGTACTTCACCTGGAAGAACACTGCGTGGGAGCTTCGCGAGTACCTGAGACAGCTGAGCGAGCCCGAGTGTCTGGAGTACTACCGCCCGAACTTCTTCACGAACACGCCGGACATCCTGCATGAGTACCTGCAGCACGGCGGACGCTCCGCATTTCGCGTGCGACTCTTGCTGGCCGCGACCCTGTCGCCCTCCTACGGGATCTACAGCGGATTCGAGCTGTGCGAGAACGTCCCGGTACGCCCGGGCAGCGAGGAGTACCTGGACTCCGAGAAGTATCAGATCGTCACGCGCGACTGGAACACGCCCGGCAACATCAAGCGAGACATTGCACGGCTCAACTCGATCCGGCGCGACAACCCAGCGCTCGGTCGGTTCGACAATCTGACGCTGCTGCACACCGAGTTCGACGGCGTTCTCGCGTACTGGAAAACGGCTCCCGACAACGATCTCATCGTGGTCGTGAATCTCGATCCGCACGCGACTCACGAAACCATGGTGCACCTTCCGCTGGAACGGCTTGGGCTCGGACCTGACCAGCCCTTCCAGGTCCGCGACTTGCTGACCGGCGAGCGCTACACCTGGAAGGGAGAGGCCAACTACGTACGCCTCGACCCGCGCATGCGGGTCGGGCACGTCCTCTCCATCGTAAGGCCGGGCTCATGAAGGAGGCCCGCGGGTGAGGCTACGCGTTTGGCCAGGCGACGCGCGGCAACTCGGCGCAACTTGGGACGGCGAGGGCGTCAACTTCGCCCTCTTTTCGCGGCATGCCACGGCGGTCGATCTGTGCCTGTTCGACCACTCGGAAGACGAAACGGAAGCGCTGCGCGTGCGCATGCGGCATCGTACGCATCACGTCTGGCACGCGTACCTGCCCGATGTGCGCCCTGGCCAGCTCTATGGCTACCGCGTGCACGGTCCCTACGAGCCGGACCGTGGACACCGGTTCAATCCGAACAAGCTGTTGCTCGATCCGTACGCGAAGGCGATAGCCGGGCACGTCCGCTGGCACGACGCAGCGTTCGGCTACAGGATCGGCGATCCGGCCGTCGATCTGAGCATGGACGAACGCAACAGTGCGCTCTACGTGCCCAAATGCGTCGTCGTCGACACGGCCTTCAGCTGGGGTGACGATCGCCCGCCGCGCACGCGCTGGAGCAGAACGCTCATCTACGAATGCCACGTCCGGGGCATGACCGCCCGACACCCGGACGTACCAGAGCACTTGCGCGGCACGTATATCGGGCTCGCGTCGGACGCAGTCATCGACCACTTGCTCGCGCTCGGCGTCACGGCCGTGGAGCTTCTGCCCATCCACCACTTCGTCGACGAGCGACGCCTCCACGACCTGGGGCTCTCGAACTACTGGGGCTACAACACCATCGGGTTCTTCGCGCCCGATCCCCGGTACGCCTCGGGGCGCCTCGGCCAGCAGGTGAACGAATTCAAGACGATGGTGAAGGTGCTGCATCGGGCGAACCTCGAGGTGATTCTCGATGTCGTCTACAACCACACGGGCGAGGGCAGCGCGCTCGGCCCGACTTTGTGTTTCCGGGGAATCGACAATGCGTCCTACTACAGGCTGGTTCCCGGTGAGGCCCGCAGCTGTTGGGACAGCACCGGTTGCGGCAACAGCGTCAACATCGGCGAGCCTCGGGTTCTGCAGTGGGTGCTGGATAGCCTCCGTTACTGGGTCAACGAGATGCATGTCGACGGCTTTCGCTTCGACCTGGCGCCGACGCTCGCCCGGGAGCCGTTCGAGTTCGACCCATTCTCGTGCTTCTTCGCGGCGGTGCAGCAGGATCCGGTACTGCGCGGGGTGAAGCTCATCGCCGAGCCTTGGGATCTCGGCTCCGGTGGCTATCGGCTGGGCGGGTTCCCGTCGGGCTGGGCCGAGTGGAACGACCGATATCGTGACACGGTGAGACGGTTCTGGAGGGGGGACGAGGGACAGGTTCCCGACCTGGCCTCGCGGCTCTCCGGGTCGAGCGACCTGTTCCAGTCCGGGGACCGCGGACCCTACGCGAGCATCAACTTCGTTGCATGTCATGACGGCTTCACGCTGCAGGATCTGGTCAGCTTCGATCGCAAGCACAACGAGGACAACCACGAGGACAACCGCGACGGGGCCCACGAGAACTGGAGCCGCAACTGGGGCGCGGAGGGCGCCACGGACTGTGCGCCCGTGCTGCGTCTGCGCTCGAGACTGCGGCGCAATTTCATCGCCACGCTCGCTTTCTCGCAGGGGGTGCCGATGATCTCCCACGGCGACGAGCTCGGTCGTTCGCAGCACGGCAACAACAACGCATACTGCCAGAACAACGAGCTCAGCTGGTTGGACTGGGAGCTCGACGCGTCGGAGCGCAATTTCTTGAGTTTCCTCAGGGAGGTCATGCGGATCCGACGCTCCAATCCCGTGTTCCGACGACAGCGTTTCTTTTCCGGCGGGCGTGCGTCGGCGGAGAACGGGTTCAAGGACGTTTGCTGGCTTCGTCCCGACGGGAACGAAATGACGATGGAGGACTGGAGCGCCGGACACAATCGGGTGCTCGCGATGCTCATTCATGGCGAGGCTGCGAATGACGTCGACGAGCGCGGATACCTCGAGCCCGGAGAGACTCTTTTCCTCGTGCTCAACGCCAGCAATCGTGCCCGGCGCTTCGTGCTCCCCGAGCTACCCGAACCAGGACACTGGCGGGAGCTCGTGAATACCGCGCAGGCGGTTCGTAGGTCGCCGAAGGGCACGGGCGTCAACGTGGCTCCGCACTCCCTGGTTCTGCTAGCTTACGGAGATGCATGATGGAATCTGACGATCGCTTCGCCATGGACGCCGGCGGCCCCGATCTTGGCGGCAACCCGGTCGATCTGGACATGTTGCGTGCCGGAGACCACCCGCATCCCCATTCCGTCCTCGGGTTGCACCCCTTGGTCCTGGGGAAGACACCGGGCGTCGTGGTCCGGAGCTATCACCCTGATGCCTTGAGCTGCGAGTGCCTGCTGCCGGACCAGCCCGCGCGGTTGATGAAACCCGTCGGAGGCGGTCTGTTCGCCTTGTTTCTCCCTGATGGGCCATTGCCCCCGCCAACTCACCGTTTTCGCTTCTACTTCCCGGACGGCAACTCGTGGGAATGCGGCGATCCCTGTTCGTTCGAGCCCAGCCTCGGCAGCGTCGACCTGCACCTCATCAACGAGGGTACGCATCATCGGCTGTGGCGGGCCCTGGGTGCACACGTACGCAAGATCGACGGCATCAAGGGCGTTGCGTTCGCGGTCTGGGCACCCAACGCCCGTCGCGTGAGCGTGGTCGGCGACTTCAACGCGTGGGACGGACGGCTTCGGCCCATGCGCGCTCTGGGCCAGTCGGGCGTGTTCGAGTTGTTCATCCCGGACGTGTCGGTGGGCTCGCTCTACAAATACGAAATCAAGACGCGCGACGGCCTGTTGCGCGAGAAGAGCGACCCTCTGGCCAGAGCCATGGAGCCGCCGCCCGCCACGGCGTCGGTGGTCACACACTCCGCGTACCGCTGGCAGGACGAGCACTGGATGCGTGCGCGTCGCTCGTACGAGCCGCTACGCTCGCTGCTGAACCTATACGAGGTCCACCTCGGGTCGTGGGCCCGCGTCCCCGAAGAGGACCACCGCATGCTGACGTATCGCGAGCTCGCCCCGCGCTTGGTGGCGCACGCGAAGAAGCTGGGGTTCACGCACCTCGAGCTGCTGCCCGTCGCGGAACATGCCTACTACCCGTCGTGGGGCTACCAGGTGACGGGCTACTACGCTCCCACCGCGCGCTACGGCAGCCCGGACGATTTTCGCCATTTCGTCGACTGCTGCCACCAGAATGGCATCGGTGTCATCATCGATTGGGTGCCGGCGCACTTCCCGAAAGACGACTTCGCGCTGCGCCGATTCGACGGAACGGCGCTCTACGAGCACGAGGACATGCGGCGCGGAGAGCACCCCGACTGGGGCACGCTCATCTTCAACTACGGCCGCTCCGAGGTCAGAAACTACGTGCTGGCCAATGCGCTCTACTGGGTCGAGGAGTTTCACGTCGACGGGCTGCGCGTGGATGCCGTGGCTTCCATGCTCTACCTGGACTACAGCCGCCCCAGCGGCGAGTGGATCCCGAACCCCTACGGCGAGCGTGAGAACATCGATGCCATCGAGTTCTTGCGACTCGTGAACGATACGGTTCGTGACCAGTTCCCGGGGGTGGTGACCATTACGGAGGAGTCGACCTCGTGGTCCGGCGTGACGCAGACTACCGCTCACGGCGGGCTGGGCTTCACGTTCAAGTGGAACATGGGCTGGATGCACGACACGCTCTGCTTCTTCCAGCGGGAGCCCGTGCACCGGGGCTACCACATGGACCAGCTCACTTTCTCGATGGTGTACGAGCACAGCGAGCGGTTCATCAACTCCATTTCGCACGATGAGGTCGTGCACGGCAAGCGCTCGCTCATCGACAAGATGCCCGGAGATTTCTGGCAGAAGCTCGCCAATCTGCGCCTGCTGCTCGCCTATCAGACGACACGCCCCGGCAAACAGCTCGTATTCATGGGGACGGAGCTCGCCCAGCACAGCGAGTGGTATCACGAAGTGAGCCTCGATTGGCATCTGGCCGAAGAGGCGCCGCGTCGAGCTCTGCAGACCTACATCAGCTCGGTCGCGGCTTTGTACCTCGGCAATCCCTGCCTGTGGCGCACCGATCCTGAGCCCGAGTCCTTCCGTTGGATCGACTTCCGCGACCGCGAGAACACCATCGTGAGCTACCTGCGGCGCGAGGGTGACGCACACCTGGTCGTGGTGCTCAACTTCACGCCGGTGCCGCGCGACGACTACGCGATCGGCGTGCCCGGCCCCGGTCGCTATGCCGAGCGGCTCTCGTCGGACGACGCGCGGTTCGGCGGAAGCGGCTACCCGACGCACAAGCTCGTCGAAGCACAGCCCGAGCCCATGCACGGGTTCGACTGGTCCGTTCGACTGGATCTTCCACCGCTTGGCGCGCTGGTGCTGTCGCCCGAGGGGCAGATCGGCGACCTGCTCGTGGCGTGTCTCCAGGACACGCCGCATGACCAGAAACCCGTGTCCTGGCTCAGACGGCGGGCATTCGCCGCAGAACTCGGTAGCTTCGCCCCGTTCGCGGCCGTCGAATTCTGCGGCGAGTCACGGAGACAAGGCACTAGCGCTCTCCGGCGCCGAGTGAGTAGCAGCAGGCCGAGCAGCAGAGCTGCGGGCGCTCCCCGTCCGAGCGGCTGGGAAGGCAACGCGCACCCGCCACGCGGGCTGTAGCCGGATTGGGCCACCCAATGGTCGACGGCGATCGGCAGGGTTCGCTGCATCAGCCGTTTGCCGTCGAAGTCGACGCCGATCGCGAGCGATTGTCCGCCCGTGCCGGGTGGCACCCCAATCGAAAAGCGCCACATCCCCGGCGCCGCTCGCTCGAACGCCGGAACGCCGAGGGATGGCTCGGCCACCAGGTGCAGGCGCGCGGCTTTGGCAAAGTCCGATGGCTCTCCGCTCCGCGTACGCAGCTGAACGACGCCCGTCAGCGGGCGGCTCGGGTCCGGATACGCGAAATCGTTGCAGACGGCGATCCAGCTCTGCTCGGCCGAGGGCGCCTGCTCGAGCTGGGACTGTGTCGCACGATGGACGGCCAAGGCGCCTGGGATGTAGAGCTCGCCGGGCCCGACCTGCTGCTCGAGCAGCACGGGCTCGTGGGGTGCCCGGGCGCCGGCTTGCAGGAGCGGCAGAGCCTGTGCTTGCGTGAGCGTCGGGTCCTCCTGGAAGAGCAATGCCAAGGCACCCGCAACCTGGGGAGCGGCCATCGAAGTACCGCTGCTGATGGCGTGGCTGTCGTCGACGACAAGGCAGTATTGGTCGGGGGGGCACATGGGGCTGTCGAAGAAACCCGCTGTCGGGTGCGTTCTCGGATCCGCGGCGCTCGACATCGCAGCTGCAAGGAATGCGCCGGGAGCGATGATGTCGGGCTTCATGAGACCTGTCGTGGTGGGGCCCGCCGAGGTGAAATAGGCCACGATGTCCGGATCGGGATCGTCAATGGATCCGTGTGAACCAATCTTCGTCCTGTTTCCGGAAACGTCGGTCCAGGACACGCGGTTGAGCGTGGCACCCACGGCGACGAGGCCGGGAGAGGTGGCCGGCAAGGTGATGGTCCCCTGCTTGAACGCAGCGGCAAACAGCGCTCCCTCGCTGCCGGCGCCCGGCCCCAGCGCACCCTCGCTCTGAACCCACATGTCGGCGGTGCCGCCCCCTTCGAACCGGAGCGCGTACTGCACTGGCTCGCTCCACGAGCCCTGGAGCATCAGCACCGCGGCGTCGGCGCTCAAGGCTTCGCTGTCGTCGGCATTGCCGGTTCCGTTGAGCAGAGTGGCTTGGAGGTTGCCCTTTTCGACGTTCGCCCCCCAGCCGGGCGGCAGGGGATCGATCCACGAACGCCCCCCCTCGCGCTCCAGGCCGATGGACATCCGGTCGCCCTCCCTCATGGAAACCCAAACGTACAGATAGCCCACGTCCGCGCCCGTCGCCGGGATGACGAGCGGTACACGGGCAGAAGCGCCGGACGGAACGTGGACTTGTGTGTGGATCCCCCTCTGCTCCACACGGTGCCCCGTACGGACGCGAAGCAGCGCCCCACTGTTGCCCGCAGCCACCACGATGGCGCGCCCCGGTTGCTTCGGCCCGACCCAACGCGCGAGCGCGCGCTCGAGAGCGGTCGAGCCGTCGTGCGGTCCGAAATCACTCCCGAGGCTGAGGTTCACGACGGCAGGCATGCCCATCTCTTGCGCGCGGTCGAAGATGAACCGAACGGCGCGGAGGATGTCCGAATCGAAGATGCTCTGTGTGCCGGCGCGCAGAACGCTCGCCACGATGAGCGTCGCCTCGGGCGCAACGCCGACGTAGCGCGGCTTCGGGCTCGACAGACCGTTTCCGGCGGCCAGCGATGCGACGTGCGTACCATGCCCCAGGGAATCGTGCGGCAGCCAAGGGCCCGAGTCGTCGCTGATCAGCTCGTCGATGTCGTCCTGGCTCAAGATGGCGCAGGGGACGGTCCCCGAGCACTCGTAGTCCGACTCGAGCTCGGGCTGGCGTCCGAGCGGTCGCTTCGAGAAGTCCATGAGCCATGCGACCCGCGTCTTGCCGTCGGACGTGCGCAAATCGCCGTGGAGGAGGTCGACCCCAGCATCCACGATACCGATGGCCACGCCGTCTCCGCCGTGCCCCGTGGCCTCGCGGGCCTGCCTCGCTCCGGTCCATCCCGCGGCCTCGTCGAGCAGCAGCCGCCTGGGCGGCGCCCAGCTGATGCTCCAGTCCGGATGAGCTTGTTCGAGCGCGACCAGCTCCTCGAGCGGCGCTTCCGCGGCTGCCATTGTCTCGGAGATACGCACGAGCTCCGGCGGCAGATCGCGCTCGCCGGGCGGGAGCTCGACCAGGGCCGAGAGCCGGCCATGGTCGTCGCTGTGAAAGGCGCGGCGCAGCTGTGTCGCGCCGGAAGGAACCGAGGACTGGGGTGACGAGGAAAGGACGGCGCGGCCCAGTGCGGCAACCGAGACTTGAGCGGCGGCATGGCGCGGCGGCAGCAATGCGATAGGCACCCCCAGAGCCGCGAGCCATCGCCGATGAAGCACGGGGCAAGCGTAGTACCGCGTTTCGATTGAAGCGATGGGTTTCTCGCCGCCCCCGACCGGGCCTGAGCATTGGTCTCAGCTTGGTTCGCGGTCGGTCCTGGACACTTCCTGGACACTTGCGACCTCGCGCTCTCTTCCATGTTCCATGTTCGGCCGTTTTGGGGCTTGCCCGGG
>JAFGIS010000583.1 GCA_016929495.1 Polyangiaceae bacterium
GCGCTGGACAGGACCAGCGGCGCCACCTCGGCCATCCCTTGCTCGACCAGAAGCTGCGCCAGCGGCTTCGCCGCCTCCAGGCTGCCGGGACTGGTTCGAAACAGCTCGAGCGCCGCGCCCCATGCCGCCGCGCGGGCCACCTCGACCTCGAGCGAGGTCTCCGGGCTCTCCGACTTGTCTATCGCTTCGAAGGACGAATACAGCTCGGCCCAGGCCTGTGGGTCGTCATCGTCAGCGGCGCGGGTCAGCCGCTCAAGCGGCCCCCGGGGAACGATACCCGTCAGCTCTTCGCGTTCGATGAGCTCGAGAGCTTCGCGCGAGCGCCCGTGCCTAACGTACAGCCCGATGAGCGTGGCGCCTCCGGCACGAATGGCGCGATACGCTTCGAGAGCCTCCTCGCGCTGCTGCGGTGTGTCGACTGGAAGCTCTCCCAAGTCCGACCTCATGGCCAGGTGCATCCAGTCCAACGTCGCCATCGTGGCCCGGTCGAACGCCTGATCCGTGCCCTCGATGAGCGCTTGCTGTACCTCGAGCCGCTCCCGCTCGCCCGCTCTGCGCAACGGACCCCATTGCGGTGCACCCGCAGTCCACCGCCCCAGAGCGGCCAGATGCATCTTCACGTCGTCGCGCTCGGGGCCCGGTCCCATTGCTTGCGCCAGCAAGGAGTACACGGCCCGCGCCTGGCCCTCGTTGCCGAGACGTGCCAGTTCCTTCGCGGCTGCTCGGAGGGTCGGACGCATCCCCTCGAACATGTCCATTCGCTGTTGTCCGGCGCGCACGAGGTACATGGCGCCCCGGAACGCGTCCAGACCAGCGGAGGCCTTCCGAGCTTCAAAGCGAGCCCCGGCGCGGGCGAGCTGGCGCCGGACGACTCCGGCCAACAGGCTCGCCCGTTCCGAAGTGGCAGCGCCGTCCAGGAGAACCTTGTAGGCACTCCGTGCGAAATCCGTATCGCTGACCCGGGCCGCTGCCGTGACAGCCTGTGCACCCCGTTCCGCTGGGGAACGAGCAGGGCCGTGCAGCGCCGGACCGCATGCGGTCAGGGCTCCAAGCGAAGCGAACAGCACGGCGTTCACGGTGCGTGACATCGTTCCGAAGTGTACACGCTCGCTGATCCGTTGCACCATGGTGCTCCCGGGAGCCGGCGGACTTCCGGCCTCAGGGCCAACACGGGAGCAGATGCGACCCGAACAAAAGACCAAGCTCGATTCGCGAATGTCCGAGCCCGTCAGGCCTGAGTGTTTGCGGCAGACGACAGAGGAGGCATCGTCCATCGCCCGAGTCCCCTCGGGGCCCCATGCCGCTCGCTGGGAGCCAGCTGCATCGCAGACAGACGCTTTCCATCCGCGGCTTGTTGCCCGACGGCTCGACCCCTCGACGTCCGAAGATGGCCCCTTGCCATGAGCGAGCCAACCACACCCCCCAAGCTGGACCAGTTCGAGATCATTCGCCGCCTGGGCGCCGGTGGCATGGCCGAGGTGTTTCTCGCGAAGAAGCGCGGCGCGGAGGGCACCTACAAGCTGCTCGTGGTCAAGCGCATTCTCCCTTCGCATGTCACCTCTCGGCGATTCAAGGCGATGTTCGCCGAAGAGGCACAACTCGCCACTCGTCTGAATCACCCGAACATCGTGCAGGTGTACGACTTCCAGGACTACGGCCCGGAGGGACAGATCCTCACGATGGAATACGTGGAGGGGCCTGATCTGCGCAAGCTTGCGCGCGCAGCACGCGCGCAGAACCGACACATTCCGCCGTACGTGGCAGCCTGCATCGTCGGCGAGGTCGCCAAAGGGCTGCACTACGCCCACGAGCGGAGGGACGAGGCGGGCAAACCGATGGACATCGTCCACCGCGACGTCTCTCCGCAGAACGTGCTGCTCAGCTACGACGGGGCGGTCAAGATAGCGGACTTCGGCATCGCTTCGGCCAATCTATTCCGCGAGGAACCCGGCGTCCTCAAGGGCAAGACGGGCTACATGTCCCCCGAGCAGGCACGCGGCGAAAAGGTCGACCGGCGCACGGACATCTATTCGCTCGGAGTCGTCTTCCATGAGCTGCTCACCGGCAGACCCTTGCACGGTGCCGCCGAGGGTGCGGAGCTGTTCGAGGCCGTACGCGAGGGCGTGGTCGAGCCGCCCAGCACCTTCGCGCGCGAGATCCCTCCAGCCCTCGAATCGATCGTGATGAAGGCCCTGGAGAGGCAGCCAAGCGACCGCTTCACGACGGCTCGCGACATGGCCGCCGCGATCTCTCGGGCGTTGTTCCAGCAGCAGCAGCTCGTCGACATGCACGTGCTGGAAAGCGTCATCGCCGAGTTCGTCAACCGCGAACACACGTCACCAGGGGTGCGGCCGGGCCCGGGCACTGCCTCTTCTTCCTCGTCCGCCGAGGGCTCGAACGACAGCCGCTCTTCAGTCGGGCGCGAGCCCGCTTCGCATGTCGATCCGCAGGATCTCTCCGAGGCGTCCCGGCTGTTCCATCGCAGGCTGCGTGAGCGCGCCGGCCGCGAGGTGCGACATGTTGCAGTGCTCACGGTTCGCATACACGGGCTCGAGCAGCTCGACGAGGCGGCGGGTGCTGGCAATGCTGGCCACTTCGTCGAACAGCTACGCGGCATCCTCGACGAAATCGCTTTCAAGCGCGGCGCCCGCCTTTCGTGGGAGGGCATACCGGCCTCCGCGCGCGGCAAGCTCTCGGGCACCGCTCGCGCCGTGATCGGCCTGATGGCGGATCCAGCCCGCTCCGCTGCCGACGCCGCCTGGCTCGCCGTGGACATCCACGAGGCCATCCAGGGGGCCGTCGAGGACATGCCGGTCCTTCTTCAGGCAAGCGTCGGGATGGTGCGCGCCATCGCCACGGGACGCAGGGATCCGGCGGGGCATCTGGTTCGCCACACCCTCAAGGAAGGCACGCAAGAGCTCGCGGATATCCTGGCCAATCAGGCGCCCGCGTCGAGCACGTGGGTGGCCGGGGGCCTGTACCGCCTCGTTCGTCGCGACTTCGTGTGGGGCGACGCACCTATCCTGGAGCTCGAGGCGGGCGTCGAGCGCAATCTGCCGCGGCAGATGCGTCTGCATTCGTTGCTACGTCCACTCACCCGCGAAGAGCGTTTGAAGGAGATGGCGCATGCATCGAGTGATTTCGTCGGGCGCAGCGCCGAACTCGCCGACCTGCATGCGGCCTACCATCGCGCAGCCAATCCTGAGCCAGGCACCGGCAGCGGCCAGGTCGCCGCACGAGTCGTCTACGGTGAAATGGGGATCGGCAAGACGGCCCTCATCTCTGCGTTCATCTCGGAGCTGCCGCCGGAGACACCCGTAGTGCGCGCAGAGGCCTCCCCCTCGCGCATCGACCTGGCATACTCCGCATTGGCCGAATGGATTCAGAAACTCGCCAGGACTCGAGGTGGCCTACGCGTGTCGGAGGCCACGGAAGTGCTCAGCGAACTGCTGCGAGACGACCTGAGCCTCGAGAACCCGGACGCGGCGGTCAGCTGCCTCGCCGAAATCCTGACGGGCGGCATCGTCACGGCGGCGGACGAAGCGGACGCCGTTCAGAATCGACTGCTCATCACGGCTGGGCTGCGGTCGTTGCTGTCGCAAGCGGCCCGACAGGCGGCAGTCGTTCTCGTGCTAGAGGGCGCTCACTGGTGCGATCGCCCCACTCTCGAGGTCGTCTCGGAGCTCAGACACGTCGCCGTGGAGCTGCCTGTCCTGCTGATCGTGGTATCGCGCCCCGACGACCGCGTCGTTCCGTTCACGGACGGAATGGTGCGCATGGAACTGCGCGGGCTGAGCTCTGACGACCAAATCCGATTGCTACAAACGCGGCTGGGAGCCACGCACGGTGTGGAACAGGCATGCGCCGATGTCCTGCCTCGAGTGGCGGGCAATCCCTTCGTGCTGCTGGAGATGGTCGATGCGCTCCTGGAGCGCGGAGCGCTGGAGCTGCGGGAGCGCGGGGATGGGAGCTACGAGCTTCTGCGCTCCGAGCGCGCCGACGACGAAGCGCTGCGCATTCCCTCGACGCTGGAGCAACTCGTTGCGGACCGTCTGAACGAGCTTCCGATCGAAGAGCAGGAAATCGTCGAATGGCTCGCGGTCGCGGGGGGGCCGCTCGACTTGGCGGACCTTGGGGTCGTACTGCGGAAAGACAGCGACGAGGTCGTGACGCGCCTCTGCGCGCGTGGCCTCTGTGACCGGACGGGCAACAGCATCGACGTGCGGCAGCCACTCACCCGCGACGTCGCCTATTCCAATCTCGATTCGGCCACGCGGGTGGCCATGCACCGCCGTCTGGGCGAACACCTGGCGACGACGCCCCTGGCCACTGGGCTCACCGCCGCCATCGTGGCGCGTCATCTCGCGCGGGGGCATGCCAAGCGCGAGGCCGCGCTCTGCTACTTGACTGCGGGACGCGCGGCGCGGGCGAGCTACCAGCTCAAGCTCGCTGCTCGCTGCTTTCGCCGCGCCGGCGGCCTCTTGGCTCCTGACGACGAGCACATGTTCGACGTGCACGAGGCTCTGGAGGCCATCGCGCGCGTGCAGGGTCGGCAGCGAGAACGACGCGAGCACCTCGATGCTCTACGCCAGCAAGCGCGGGCGAGCGGCAACAGCCATCGTGTCGTGACGGCGCTGCTCAGGACCGCGAGGATGGAGCTTGAAGCTGGCCGCCTCTCCAAGGCCCTGGCATCCGCAGAGCAGGCCGGACATGTCGCGCGCAGCGTGCATTCGGCAATCTCCGAGGTCCAAGCTCAGTCACTGACGGCCGATGTCTATCGCGATCTCGGCGACCTGGAGCACGCTCTGGGCGCCGTGGACCGCGCCCTGGAGACGGCGGAGGATCCGGAGGTGCCCGCGCGCCTGAGGGCGGAGGTACTGCGCGGACGCGGCATCCTTCTCAGGCGATTGGGGCGAGTGGACGAGTCGATGCGGACCTTCGCGGAGGCCATTGCCGTCTCACGCAAGGTCGGCGCTCAACGTCTCGAGTCCAGAGCGAAGAACTCCCTGGCTTTCGCCATGTTCGTCCTCGGCCAGTACGAGGACGCCGTGGCTCTGGGACTGGAGTCGATTCGTCTTGAGCTGGCCCTCGGCGGAAGGGCCCAACTGGCCAAGACCCTGACGACCATTGGCGAGAGCTACGCCGCTCTGGGGGACGTGCCGCGAGGCCTGGCCTATCTGAAACGCGTGCGCCAGACCCACAAGCGCAACAACGCGCATGCCGTTCGAATGGATACGCTGCTCGCGATGGCCCGAGTTCTCATCGAGCATGGAGCGGTCGGTGAGGCGGAGGCGCTGGTGACGGATGCAGGAGCGCTGGCGAGCACTACCGGCTCCGTGCACGACCAGATGTACCGACATCTCCTCGGCGCCGTACTGGCACGCGCTCGAGGCAAGCCGGACATCGCCCTCGTGGCAGCAACCGAAGCTCAGAAGGCGGCAGAGTCCCTGGCCAACACCACCTTCCGGTTGTATGCTTCGTCGCTCGAAGCCGCAGCTCGCCTCGATCTCGGTGAGCGCGAAGCGGGCAAGCTTGCCGCGCTCGGCGCGCTCACTGCGGTCGAGGCGCTGCAGGGCAGCGAATTTGGCCTCGCCACACGGGTCCTGTGCTGCCACGTGCTCGATGCGACCGAGGCGCCCGAGGCAGCGGCGGCGCGGGCACGAAGCGCAAACTACGTTCGAGGCCTGTTCGCCAACATTCGGGATGACGAGCTCCGACGCGCGTTCGCGGCGAGACCCACCGTGACGGCGCTCGTCGATCCCAGTGAACTTCTGGACTCCAAACCGCCTGTCTCCGATACCTGAGAACCCGAACCGCTGGGCCGGCTATTCGTTCTGACGCAGACTACTGTCCTTTGGGAGCTGGAGTCCGTTTCCGAGCACGGCCGCTCGCTGATGGCGGGGCGTTTTACAAACGCCCAGGGCCAAGCTATGTCCGGACCGCCTGTCTGGCAGAGCTGCTACACCGCGGCCCCGGAGCCCAGGCCGACTCGGGGCCGCACCTCGAGCGGGCCGGGAATGATCCAGCCAGCATCCTCAGCCTCGTAAGGAGCGAAGCTCTGACATGTCGACTGACATCTCTCCCTTGCAAGAAGCGCGCAGTAGCTATTCCCCCAAGCTGCCTTTGGCCCTAGCCGAGCACGGCGCCGCTGTTCGGGCTGCCGAGGGCTCCCCGACCCAGTCCATCGCCAACCGAGACGCGATCCGCACGTTGTTCCCCAACACGTACGGCCTGCCCGTCGTGACCTTCTCGGAGGCCGAACCTTCCGCCAAGAAAGCGCACAGCGTCGGCGTGATCCTTTCGGGCGGGCAGGCTCCCGGCGGCCACAACGTGATTGCCGGCCTATACGACGGCCTGAAGACACTGAGCCGCGATAGCATGCTGTATGGATTCCTCGGCGGCCCGAGCGGGCTCGTCGACAACCAATACATGGCCTTCGATGACGCCATCATCAACGCGTACCGCAACACCGGTGGCTTCGACATCATCGGCTCGGGTCGTACCAAGCTCGAGACGACCGCCCAGTTCGACAAGGTCATCGCCAACTGCAAGGCGCTCGGCGTCACCGGGATCGTCATCGTCGGCGGCGACGATAGCAACACGAACGCGTGCGTGCTCGCGGAGTACGCCAGAAGGCAGCGTGCGGACCTGCAGGTCATCGGCTGCCCGAAGACCATCGACGGTGACCTGAAGAACGACTGGATCGAGGCGTCGTTCGGCTTCGACACGGCCACCAAGGTCTACGGCGAGCTCATCGGCAACATCCAGCGCGACGCGAACAGCGCAAAGAAGTACTGGCACTTCATCAAGCTCATGGGTCGCAGCGCTTCGCACATCGCTCTCGAGTGTGCACTTCGGACTCACCCCAACTACGCCATCATCAGCGAAGAGGTCGCGGCTCAGGGCAAGACGCTGCGTCAGATCGTCCAGGAGATCGCGGCGCTGGTGCAGCAGCGTGCCGAGGCCGGCAGGAACTTCGGAACGGTGCTGGTCCCCGAAGGGCTGATCGAGTTCATACCCGAAATGAAGCGCATGATCGCGGAGCTCAATGAGCTCATGGCGGACGAGTACTTCAACACGCTCAATACCGACGACGACAAGCTGCAGTACATTGCCAACAAGCTCGATCCGGCATCCGTCCAGGCCTTCCTCAGCCTTCCGGGTACCATCCAGCGCCAGCTGATGATGGATCGCGATCCACACGGCAACGTACAAGTGTCGCGTATCGAGACGGAGAAACTGCTCATCGATCTGGTCGGAGACCTGCTGCGAGAGTGGAAGCAGAGAAAGCGGTACTCCGGCAAGTTCTCGTCGCAGAACCACTTCTTCGGCTACGAGGGGCGCTGCGCCGCCCCCTCCAACTTCGACGCCGACTACTGCTACAGCCTCGGCTTCACCGCAGCGAGCCTCATCGGCGCCAACAAGACAGGCTACGTGTCCAGCGTCCGCGGCCTGACCAGGCCGGCCAAGGAATGGATCGCGGGCGGCATACCCCTGACGATGATGATGAATCTGGAGCGACGCCACGGTGACGACAAACCCGTCATCAAGAAGGCCTTGGTGGAGCTCGACGGCAAGCCGTTCAGGGAGTTCGCCGAGAATCGCCTGCGCTGGGCGCGCGAAGACTGCTTTGCCTACCCTGGCCCGATCCAGTACTTCGGCCCGAGCGAGGTCTGCGATCTAGCGACCCGCACGCTCGAGCTCGAGCGGGGTTGAGCTCACTGCGCTCTCGCTCGCGCAGGACGCCGCCAGCCCGTCCGAAGACGTGGTCTATCGGCGCTCAGCGGCCTCAGTCAGCTCCTCGAGCGTATCCCGACAGGGCGATAGGCCGTGGCGGCTCAGCTCTTCGATGAACTCGCGACGCGAGAGGCCGGCGATCTCCGCCGCGCACTCTTGGCTGATGGCATGCTGCTCGTACCACTTCACGGCTGCGGTGATCCTGAGCTCGCGGGCGAACTCTCGGGGCTCGAGCTTCATCCGCGCCAGTACCCCCTCATCGATGTCGAAATGAATGGGGAGCATGACCATCTTAGACCTCGCACCGAAAGAAGGGAGACACCACTGAACGGCACCGTATGCCCCAAAGATACACAGCCGGCGTGGCCGCTGGGTATCCCCCGTGCGTATGGAACGCCTCGAGACCCGCGAAACGCTTGGCGGAGACACCAGCGCATGTTCCCTCACACCGAAGATCCGAACCGCCTCCTGCATCCGCACGGAGGATCTTTACAGCGTAGCGGTTGCGCCGCGCATCGCGCGCAAGTGGCCATTTTCCCGGCGATGGGTCAGCTTTCCATGTGATGCGATGAGCGGCGCCGCTTCGACCGGCCCAGTGGCGCTCGAAGGGAGCAACGATTGTGAGAACACCACGCGTCAGTCCGGACGGCCAGGTGTGGGCGGTACAGAACTACTTTCGCTAGCTCGAAGCTCTACCCTGGTGACTCGAACAGCGCCGTACTGAGGTAGCGTTCCCCGGCGTCGGGTAGGATCACCACAATGAGCTTGCCGTGGTGCGCCGGATCGGCCGCGAGCTTGCGTGCTGCGGCCATGGCTGCGCCGGACGAGATCCCGCACGTGATGCCCTCGTCCAGATGCAGACGACGGGCGAACTCGAAGGCCTCTTCGTTCGAGACCGTCGCAACCTGGTCGACCAAGTCCAGATCGAGCACGTCCGGCTTGAAACCCGCTCCGATGCCTTGAATCTTGTGCGGTGTCGGCTCGGGCGGCCGCCCGTTGCGGACGGCGGTCAGTACCGCGGAATTCTCCGGCTCTACGGCAACCGAAAGGATCGGTTTCCTTTCCTTGATGAAGCGACTGATGCCCGTGATCGTCCCACCAGTCCCGACACCCGACACGAGAATGTCGATCGCGCCAGCGGTGTCGTTCCAGATCTCGGGACCGGTCGTCTTGTAGTGGATCCCGGGGTTGGCCGGGTTCTTGAATTGCTGCGGCATGAAGTGCCGCGAAGGGTCAGAGGTCACGATTTCCTCTGCCTTCGCAATCGCACCCTTCATGCCCTTGGCGCCTTCGGTCAGCACGAGCTCGGCTCCAAACGCTCGGAGCATCGCGCGGCGCTCCACTGTCATGGTCTCGGGCATGGTGAGGACGAGCGGGTAGCCACGGGCCGCGCACACGTATGCAAGCGCGATCCCCGTATTGCCGCTAGTGGGCTCGATGACCCTCACCTCGCCCGACCCCGGCCGAAGCGTCCCGCGGCGCTCCGCGTCCCAGATCATCGCGGCCCCTATCCGACACTTGACGGAGTACGAGGGGTTTCTGCCCTCGACCTTGGCGACCACGGTGGCGTGAACGCCTCGGGTGATCCGGTTCAGCCGGACCAGCGGCGTATTTCCTATGCTCAGGCTGTTGTCGTCGTAGATGCGTGCCATGGCTGTCACGGTTCCATATAATCTCTATCGGAAATGTCAAGAATCCGCAGTATGGCGCAACCTGCCGGAAAAGGCTCAATCAACGCAGGCCGGCCCGCCGCTAGACATGGTGGCACGGATGCAGCTCGCTTGACCGCCGCGGCTCCAGACCGAAACCCGCGCGGCAGGTCGGTTGGGGTTTTCGGAGGTTTTCGGAGCCCTACCCGCGCTCCAAGAACTCCGCCAGGATGCGCTTCTGTCCCCATCCGGGGAAGCGCGCCACCACGGTGAGCGAGGAGCCCGTCTCGACTCGCTCGACGATACCATTGCCGAATCGCCTGTGGCGGACCCTGTCCCCTTCGCGTACGACGATACCGGGCTCGTCGTCCGGTATCGGATGCGCTTCGCTCCGGTCGATGACTCGCCCAGCGGGTCCACGGGCAGGCTTCGCGGTGCCGCCGCTCCGATTCGAGGCGAACCAAGAGCGACCGAGCAACGCGTTGGCGCCGGCAAACCCCTCACGGCCCAGGCCCTCGCGCACAGCGACCTCGTCCGGAATGCTCCTGAGGAAGCGACTCGCATCGAGGTAGCGGGTCTGCCCGAACAACGTGCGTGCGGCCGCGTGCGTGATCAGGAGCTGGCGCCGGGCGCGAGTGATGGCAACGTACGCTAGGCGCCTCTCCTCGTCCACGTCTTCGATTTCGTACGATCCCAGGCGCAGGTACGGGAAGACCTCTTCCTCCATGCCCGTGAGCAAGACAGTGTCGAACTCCAAGCCTTTCGCAGCGTGCACGGTCATGAGCGCGACGCTGGGAACGTCCTTCATCGCATCCGAAGCGGTGTAGAGCGATATCCGTTCCAGGTAGCCGCCAATCGTCGCGGCGCCCGACGCTAGCGCCACCTCCTCTTCGTACTCGGCGATGGATCCCAAGAGCTCTTCGATGTTCTCCAGCCGCGCGTCACTTTCCGCAGTGTCGGCTTCACGCAGAGCACGGCGATAGCCCGTCTGCTCCAGCACCTCGTCGGCGAGGGCGTGCGGCCCCAGGCTGTCGGTGCGCGCGCGCAGACCTTCGATGATCTCCTTGAATGCCTGCAGCTTCCGCTGCGCGGCCGAGGCGACTCTGCTCTCGCTGATCGCAGGCTCGATGGCATCATAGGCACTGAGTGCACGCAAGCTCGCCACCTCGAGCAAGCGCTCGATCGTGGTCGTCCCGATTCCGCGCGCGGGAACGTTGACGATACGCAAGAAGTCGGCGTCGCTGCGCGGGTTTTCGACGAGCCTGAGATAGGCAAGCAGGTCCTTCACCTCAGCGCGTTCGAAGAACTTCATCCCGCCGATGATCTGGTACGGAATGCGCCCAGCCCGGAAGGCCTCCTCGAGCACGCGCGATTGCGCGTGGACCCGATAGAACACGGCGACCTGACGCGGGTCGAGCCCACCACCGAGAAGGCGCTCGACGCAGCACACGACGTGTGCAGCCTCCTCGCGCTCGTCTGCTACGGCCCGAATACGCACTCGGTCTCCCGGCGCCGCATCCGTCCATAGGCGCTTCGGCTCGCGCTCGACGGACGGCTGGATCACCCCAAGACCGGCGGCCACGATGTTCGCCGTGGAACGGTAGTTCTGCTCGAGCTTGATGACGGTCGCATCCGGGAAATCGCGCCGGAAGTTGCGGATGATGCGCACATCGGCACCGCGCCAGCGATAGATGGCTTGGTCGTCGTCGCCGACCACGCACAGGTTGCGCGTACGGCGGCTCAAGGCCAGCAGCAGGCGATACTGCGTGATGTTCGTGTCCTGGAACTCATCGACCAACACATGGTCGAATTGGCGCCGCAGGGCCTCACCCACGCCAGTCTGCTCGTCCTCGGCGAGCCGCATGACCTCCAGAATGAGGTCCTCGAAATCCACGGCGTTCGATTGCCGCAGGACGCTTTGGTAGCGTTCGTACAGCTCCGAATGCGCTGCATCGAAACCTACCGAACGCCGGGTTTGCTCGGGCGTCCTGCCTTCACGTTTCTGCGCATGGATCCGGGCAAGCACCATCTTGGGCGGCAAGACTCGCTCGTCGATTCCCCGCTCCTTCATGATGCGCGCCAGCACAGCACGTTGGTCCGAATCGTCGTAGATGACGAACTTCTCGCCGAGGCCTGCCTCGGCGTGATAGCGCCGCAGCAGGCGCGCGCAGGTCGCGTGGAAGGTACCGACCCAGAGGTCTCGCACGATGGGTGCGCCGATCAAGGTCGCCAGGCGAGCCTGCATCTCCCCCGCGGCCTTGTTCGTGAACGTGACCGCCAACAAGCGATAGGGAGGGACACGGTGCTCGGCGATGAGCCGCGCGACGCGATAGGTGATGGTGCGGGTCTTGCCACTACCCGCGCCCGCGAAGATCAAGAGCGGTCCGCTTCTGTGGGCGACCGCTGTGGCCTGGGGCTCGTTGAGTTCTGGCCTCTCCATGATGGCTCCGACGGCTTGTAGCGCTCGGCGTTGGCTCGCCGTCGCAGGTGGCATGAGCCCCGCGGCTCCTGTGCAGCAACGGCTCGGGGCAGGAAGGCAACCGTCCCACCGCACGGACTGTCGCGGGACCTTGGGCCTCCTAGCGCCGTCGGGCCGGCAGCTCAACCCGACCCGTGCCGCGAATCCATCGAGGTGAAGGGTTCCTAGCATCGTTTCAATTGAAACGATGCACTAGACTCGTGCGAGGACATGGCGACTCAAAGCAGCGGCCCAGTACAGAACCCATGGACGGCTCCCACGCAAAGGCGGCAGCCTGCATTGGGCTGGTTGACCGGTCGCGCAGCGGCAATCGAGGCCTTCCGGGTGATGCTCGATCCCGCAGGCGCCATCGTCCCGACCCGCTGCGCCTGTTGCGGTAGGGCTGCGAGTTTGAGTCGAGCCGAGCGGCGCCGCGATGACGCGAAAACGCTCATCGTGCCCTACTGCGGGGCGTGCCACGATCACGCGTCCGCGGCACAGACACGTGTGCTGGCCTTGTCGCTCGCGGGACTCCTGTGCGCTATCGGTACAGCAGCGGCTCTGCCACTGCTCTGGGACTGGGTGACGGCACCCGTGTACCTACTCTCCGTGCTGTTCGCGGCAGCGCTGCCAGCCGCGGTGGGCCCGCTGCTTCGCACAGGACCCGGCGCCCACCCGCACGCTCCCGGCCGGGCAGCATGGTGGACGCGCGGCGGCGGATTGACCTGCACGAACAGGGCATGGGCGACGGAGCTGGCACATGCCAACCGTGCGCCCATCGAGCCCTGCTATGTTCGCGAACGTCTGTGGTCTCCGTGGATGCTCAGCGCCACGGTCATGGGCGTCGTGGCGGCGCCTTTCTGGCTCTCCTACCAACGCGCCGAGTTGCGCGTGCTCAACCTCACCGAGTCGCGCTTGGTGCTCAGCGCAGACGGCCATCCGTTGGCCGTGATCGAGCCGTCGAGCGCGGAGAGTCCGGCGGCAGGCGTAGACGTTCGCATCCCGGCTGGCAGAAGGACACTGGAGGTTCGCACCCAGGACGGCCGCATGGTGCAACGCACGAGCGCCTTCGTCCAGGCCGGCCGGCAGCACCTCTATGCCCCTGCGAGCCCCACGTTTTGTTTCTGGCTGGAGACGACGGACTACGCCAGACAGGCTGCGTCGCAAGTAGAACCGCTCGTCGACGAGGATCGTTTCTGGCTGCTGCCCACGGACCTCGACACCTGGTTCGCACCTAACCCGCCGGCCGCCTCACCGGGCGTTCGTTCAACCGGAGGCGTGCTCGTTGCTCTGCGCCAAGGTCGTTGCGCGGACGCTCCAGTGTCAAGCAGGCTTCCGAGCTTGAGTCCGAAGCGCGAGTGATTGGTCGCGGGGCTTCGACGGACTATAGTTCGGACGCTGTGTCATCCTCCAAAGGTAACTCATCCGCACCGAACGATGGCGTCGCTCCCGTCACGGAAGCATTGGAATCGACCGAGGGCGCGGCCGTTGGGAGTACCCCGTCAGCCGAGCAGGTGCCCGAGCAGCCAGGCCAGGCGTCTGCTGACGCCACGGCGGCGGATCAGCCCGAAGCGGCGGCAGAACCAGACCCAGTTCTGACCCTGCAAGCCGATCTCGCCAAGACTCGCGATCAGCTTCTGCGTACGGCCGCCGACTTCGACAACTACCGCAAACGTTCGCGACGGGAGATCGTGGATAGTGAACGACAGGGACGTGAGTCGGTACTTCGACAGCTGCTTCCCGTGTTCGACAATCTGGAGCGCGCGGTGGCGCACGCCGACACGGCAACGGACGCGAAGTCAGTCGCTGACGGAGTCCGGTTAGTCATCCAGCAGTTCCTGGACGCGTGCGCCAGAATCGGTATCGAGCGTCTGCAGGCCGTGGGTCAACCGTTCGACCCATCCTTGCACGACGCAATACAGAACCTGGAGACCACCGAGTTCCCACCCGGGACCGTCGCGGCCGAGGTACTCCCCGGGTACAAGATGGGTGACCGGCTGGTCCGCCCGGCTATGGTCGTGGTGGCGAAGCGACCCGCCGAGGCGGCCGCCCCGTCAAGCGCAGACAACGGCGGATCCACGACTACCGACCCGCCCCACGAGACGCCGGAAGACCGGGACCCGTAGGAAGGGGCCGCCGGCGCAGCGCCCGAATCGAGCCGACCCGGAGCCTCGCCACCAGGCCATGGTGCGCACGAGCGTTGAACGCTGCCCGACTCGTCTCTGTCCGCTGCCCGCCTCAAGGTCTCCAGCGCCGCGGCGGAGGGCCGAAGACCGAGATCCTGGGTTCGCGCGTGCCGAATACCGAGGTAAGCTGTAGCTCTGATGGGAAAAATCGTTGGTATCGACCTCGGGACCACCAATTCGTGCATCGCCGTGGTCGAGGCCAGTTCGACGGCTGGCAAACCCGAGGTTCGCGTCATCCCAAACGCGGACGGCGCGAGAACGACGCCCTCGGTCATCGGCTTCTCGAGCACGGGGGAACGACTGGTGGGACAGGTCGCCAAGCGACAAGCGACGACAAGTCCCGCGACAACGGTCTTCGCCGTCAAACGCTTGATGGGTCGGAAGCGTTCGGATCCGGAGGTCGAGAAGCACGCGAGCTCCGTCCCCTATTCGGTAGTGGAGCACAGCAACGGAGACGCCTGGGTTCACGTACAGGGCCGGGACATTTCTCCCCCGCAGATCGCGGCAATGGTCCTGTCCGCCCTGAAACAAGTCGCCGACAGCTTCCTCGGCGAGCCGATCAACGAGGCCATCATCACCGTTCCCGCCTACTTCGATGACGCGCAGCGCCAGGCTACGAAGGATGCTGGGAAAATCGCCGGCCTGACCGTCAAACGCATACTGAACGAGCCCACGGCCGCAGCACTGGCGTATGGTCTCGATAGAAAGGAGCACGAGGTCATCGCCGTGTATGATCTCGGCGGGGGCACGTTCGATATCTCAATCCTGGAGCTTTCCGGCGGTGTGTTCAGTGTCCGCGCAACCGGCGGCGATACGCATCTGGGCGGCGAGGACTTCGACGTTCGACTCGTCGACAAACTCGCCGACGAGTTCCGGAAGCAGAACGCGGTCGACCTGCGCAAGGATCGAGTCGCGCTTCAGAGGCTTCGGGAAGCCGCGGAAAAAGCGAAGCACGAACTGAGCTCGTCGCTCGAGACCCAGATCAACATTCCTTTCGTCGCGACGGGGCCGTCTGGCCCACTGCACTTGGAGCGGGATCTTCGACGTAGCGAGCTGGAGATCCTGACGCGTGACCTGATTGACAAGACATTGCAGTGCTGCAAGCAGGTGCTCACCGACGCCAAACTCTCGCCCAAACAGATCGACCAAGTCGTGCTCGTCGGCGGGATGACACGCATGCCGGCCGTGCACAAGGCGGTGAAGGCTCTGTTCGAGCGTGACCCGAACAAGGGCGTAGACCCGGACGAGGTGGTCGCGGTCGGCGCCGCGATCCAAGCGGCGGCGCTGAGTGGACACATCGACGAGGTTCTGCTGCTCGACGTGACGCCGCTCTCCATTGGCGTGGAAACCGGCGGCGGAGTGTTCACCAGGCTCATCGAGCGCAACACGACGGTGCCGACCGAGAAAAGCGAGATCTTCACGACCAGCGTCGACAACCAGCCTTTCGTGCCGATCCACGTGCTGCAGGGCGAGCGCGAGATGAGCAGCGACAACCGCAGTCTCGCGCGATTCGAGCTGACGGGGCTGCCTCCCGCCCCGCGCGGCGTGCCCAAGATCCAGGTGACCTTCCGGGTCGATTCCAACGGAATACTGTCCGTGCAGGCCACGGATCTGGGGACCGGCCGCTCTCAGTCGGTCAGCGTCTCGCCGACCAGCGGTCTCTCGGAAGCCGAGATCGAGCAGATCGTACGTGAGGCCGATCAATTCGGCAAGGCCGATGCCCTGCGCAAAGAGCTGGCCGAACTCCGAAACCAAGCGGAGACACTCGTCTACACGACCGAGCAAGCGCTCGAGGGATACGCGGATCTGGTGGGAGAGGAACGCAGCAACGACGTGCGCGCCGCGCTGCAGGCGCTCAAGGCGCTGCTCGAAGGCGACTCGGACTTGGCCACGATTCGCGACGCCTACACGACGCTCGAAACGGCCACGTTCGAGCTGGCGGAAGCGATCTACGGCGGGGAGTCATCGTAGCTCGCCACGACTCGTCCGAACTAGCCCTCGTCCGAACTGACCAAGTGCTTCTCGATGGCTTCGAGATGCGCGTTCACTCTCGGGTCGCTCTGACGCAGCGCCTCGACCCGGCGGACGGCGCTGATAATGGTCGTGTGGTCGCGGTTGCCGAACGCCCGCCCGAGCTCCGGAAAACTGCACTTGAGGCGCTGTCGGCAGAGGTACATCGCAACCTGACGGGCGAAGGCCACGCTCTTGTGCCGGTCCTTGCTGAGGAGCTCAGCGTTCGACAAGCGGAAGTGCGTGCACACCGCGCGCTGGATGTCCTCGACGCTCATCAGCGCCGGAGCGCGCGGCGCGACAGCCACCAACTCGCTTCTGGCAAAATCCTCGTCGATGGGCCGGCCCGTTAGCGATGACTTGGCTGCCAGACGGATCAACGCGCCCTCGAGCTCGCGGACGTTGCTCTGCACACTCTGTGCGAGCAGGACCGCCACTTGATCCGGCACCGGAATACCCTCTAGCTCCGCCTTCTTCTTGACGATGGCTACCCGCGTCTCGAGCTGTGGCACCTGGATATCCGCAACCAATCCCGACGTGAATCGCGAAACGAGACGCTCGGGCATGCGCAAGAGCTGTTGAGGGTACTTGTCGCTCGTAACCACGATCGGCTTGTCCGCGTCGCGCAGCGCATTGAACGTATGGAAGAATTCCTCCTGGGTCTGCTCCCGCCCCGCCAGGAACTGGATGTCGTCGAGCAGCAGCAGGTCGCAGTCGACTCGGTACCGCGCCCGGAACGCGTCCATGGCCTGGTGCTGCAGCGCCTCGATGAACTCGTTCGTGAAGCGCTCGGCAGAAACGTAGAGGACGCGCGCTTCGGGGCGCTCGTGAAGCACGCGATGGGCGATGGCGTGGATGAGGTGGGTCTTGCCCAGGCCCGTGGTGCCCGCGATGAACAGTGGATTGTATCGTGGCCCGCCGCCTCCGGCCGAGGCCAACGCCGCCGCGTACGCCAGCTGATTGGACGGCCCCACGACGAAGTTCGCGAAGGTATGCTTCGGATTGAGACTCAGACCGACCGGAAGCCGCGAGCCGCCTCGCTCCACTCGAAACCACGGCGGACGCGACGAGCGACGGTCGCCCGGACGATTCGACGGCGGCGGGAGCGAACCGGCCGACGGCTCGGACATCCTGGCCGGATCCTCATCCTGTTCGCGTTCGGTGCGGCGCGCCGTGACGGGTGCAAGCGCCACATCCGATACAGGCCGTGCGATCTGCTGACAGATGCGCCATTCGACGCGTAGTGCATCCATCCCGGACTCACCGAGCGTACTGGACATGTGCTCGAGGATCGCCGGAATGAAGTGCGCCTTGACCCAATCGCGCACGAACTCGTCGCGCGCGCATAGCTCCAGCACCGTGCCGTTGCACCGGTCCATCTGGACCCCCGAGAACCACTGGTCGAAGGTCGCCGGTGATCGGCTCCGCGTGTGCTCGGTGGCCAGATGCCAGCTTGCGAGAACGTCTGGAGTAGTCGAGGTCATACTGAGCTACGTGACAGAACGGGGAGCGAGGAATGGCTCGGCCAAGATGGCTCCATAGCATCCGACATGCAGTGCCCGCACCCGGCACCACGTCGGTCATCGAAAACCGATACACGAGTCCGTGGAGCCACGGAAGCGTCGAAGGTGTGGAGGAGCGTCGTGATCCCTCTTGTCCGAAACCCCCGAAAGGCTCGCGACCGTGACCGGCCGCCCGCCTGGGCCTTCGGACCTCAACAACCAATGACCGAGCCTGCGATTGGGGGAGCTAGCATCTGTCCATCGCCAACATCAATGCTCGATTTTCTCGCAAGATGTGATCCGCGGAAAATGCCGGAAGGATGGGCGTGCTTTGCCCTCGCTCGCAACGATGCCGAGCTGGGATCGACGCGCGCGTCGACGGCTGTCGTCACTAAGCTCGCATAGACACAAAGCATTCTTCGGTGCGCTTGCTCCACCTCTCTCTGCAAGAGCGTCAACAACCATGATCACGCTCGTCAAGAGACGCGGCACCGATCCTCTCACAAGACGCTCCAACTGTGTTCGGGGTTGTGCTGCCGGACGAACGAACAAAGGCCGAACGCAGCGTGCTGGCCTTGCCTGGTCTTGGCGAGCCCGTCGCGACCCGGGAGGGTCGGCAGGAACCCCGTATGGACTCACGGCGCGAGCCATTCGCCAGCACGCGTACGGGTCGGCCAGCCGTGGCCTCGGTGTTCCTTGGAGGTCCGGTTGGCACACGCGGTGCGAGGCCACGCCGACCGCGTCCCGGGCGCAGATTTCTTGGCCGTGCTGTCTTGTCAAGGCTAGCTCGGGCGGAACTTGCCCATGACCGAGGCACTCGGGAACCTTCGACGTGCCACCTGTCGTCGAACTCCAAGACTGGTAGCAGCCGGATGCGCTTGCGTTGCACTCGAGCTCGTAGTGGCACAGGCAGGCGCGCAGGATAGGTCCCTGGTCGGCTTCAATTACGGCGAGACCGAAACAGCAAGGACTGCCGCCGTGGGCGGCGCGCACCGCGCCCTCGGCAACTCTGTTGGGGCGCTGTTCGTCAACCCTTCCGGCATGACCAGTGCGCGTGTGTACCACCTGGCCGCCCTCGCACAGATCTGGCCGGAGGTGTCACGCCAGAGCTACGGAGCCGGAGCCGTCGATTCCATCGTGAGCAGCTCGCACCTCGCGGGTGGGTTCGGAGGCACGTGGAACATCCAGGACCGAAACGGACTGGACCGCCAGTGGACCGATCTGCGGGCTGCGCTGGCGTACCCGTTCTCGGACGAGTTTTCCCTCGGACTGGCTGCCCACTACCTCTGGCTGCAGCAGAACGGACTCGGGCCGTTCGGCGCAAGCCTGGCATCCGGCGGCCTCCGGCACGAGATGATCGTCCGCACGGTCGGAGTGGACGCAGGGATCACAGTGCGGCCGAGCGAGACCTTCTCCATCGGACTGGTCGCCAACAACTTCAACGATCAGAGCCATGGCTTCCTGCCCTTGAGCATTGGAGGAGGGGTCGGCATCGGCACAGACACGATCGCGGTGGAAGCTGATGCCGTCGCAGACTTCACGACGTGGGACCGGCGGACATGGCGGGCGATGACTGGCGGCACGCTCCTGCTGGCGGACAGCTACCCGATCAGTCTGGGATATCGCTACGACTCGGGCGCGAAGAGCCATGGCATCAGTGGTGGCCTCGGCTACGCCGCCAAGGAGTTCTCTGCCGAGCTTGCTTGCCGTCGTGTCCTGGTCGGGCAAGACAAGATGACGGCCTTCGTGCTCGAGCTTCGCTATCACGTCGACGCTCTAGGGACGTCGGGCGCCAACGACTTCTAGCGGGGCTCTGCCATGGCCCAAGCTATGCTTCGGCTGCGCCTTCGCAGCCTGGTGGGACCCCAGTCTGCGCAGGCGCAGCCGAAGCATAGACTGGGCTCCCCCCAGACTGGCTGTCAGGCTTCGCCAATGCCCCAAGTTGCCTGCCACACTGCGTGCGTCAGAACTTGGGGACCCAGAGTCTGGGGCCCAGCCCGACCAGGCATGGTGGAAACGGATAGGTTGTGCTGGCTGATGCGCCGGAGCCCCGCGTCGACAGTCGAGAGTCGTGAGTCAAGAGCCCGGAATCGCCGTCGTCCGGACTGTCGACTCACGGCCGTCGACTCTCGACCCGAGGCATCAGTTCCGAAACTTGACTCGAATGGAACGACTTTCGTGCCCCATGGAGGCTAGTGCACGGTTTCGCCAAAAGGCCACCGAGTTGGCGCTCGCTGTATCCGGTTTGGCCACCGGGCCCACCCGCGATCGTGGTGTCCCCGTCGACGCGGGATGCGGTTCGGTCGGATGGCCCGAGTTCATAGACGCGGAAGAGATCCAGCGAGTCGCGAATAGGCGTCCGCGATCTCACGTCGCGGCGGCCCGCCACCGCGACACGCGTGCCCGTCCCGCAACGCGGTGTGAACGCCCACAGGCAGTGACCGCTGCGCTGACCGGTGGTAGTTGCTACCACATCGTGATACTGGGCACCTGGAGAAGCCATGCGAGCCCCGCGAGTGCCCATTGGTGACGAGGAGAAGTGCATGCGACGTGCGGTCCTGTACCGAGCGGCGATCGGTGGCCTAGTCGCCACCGCAGCCGTTTGCCTTGCGACCACCGCGACGGCCAAGCCGACGGCCCAGCAGTCCGCAGCTGCCTCGGAGGCTTTCAAGCAGTGCCGCCGGAAGGAGAAGAGGGGGCCGGCTCCCCAGTGCTGGCAGGCATGGTTGGAGTTCTATCGCGACAAGGGGACCGAGGCCGAAGTCATCGTCGCCCAGGAGCACTCGAAGCAAGCCCCTGCACCGAGCAAAAGTGCCGCGCCCCCGCCGCCGCCGAAGGCCAAGCCGAAGCCCGAGCCAAAGCCTGAGCCCAAACCTGAGCCGAAACCCGAACCAGCGCCGGAGCCAGCGCCCGAGCCAACGCCCGAGCCAACGCCCGAGCCGGAAGAGGAAAAGCCGGCCGAAGCCAGCGCGAGCGTGTCGAGCCAGGCGCCCACGCCAGCTGACGATGGCGCTGACTCGGGACCCTACGAGATGCGCGGCGTTAGCGTGATGGGCCATGGAACCCTGGCCTGGCTGCTGCCCGGCTTGAGCACGGGGAACACCTGGGTCGAGCGGCAGGGGCAGAACATCAGGCCGGGCACCTTCCTCCAGTTCAAGCTTCCGCCGATGTACATCGGAGCCGGCCTGAGCGTCGGCTACGACATCGGTCGCCGCATTCACTGGCCCAACTCGAACCTGCGCTTGCGCGGCGAGTACCTCTCCGGGACGAAAGGGATCGGCACCAAAGCCAAGGCCATAGCCCTCGACCTGAACCTCGAGAAAGGCTTCGATGTCGCCACGAGGGCGCAGGTCTATGTCGGAGGCGGACCGACGCTCACGGTGGCCACGGTCGAGACGCTGCCACCCGACATCCAGCTCGAGGGCCAGCCCACCAGCGTGCAAACGCTGCGAGCGTACCGCTTCGGCCTGGGACTCAACGCCGGTGGCGAGCTCATGCTGCACCCGCACATCGGCCTACGCGCGGAGCTATTCCTCCGGGCGAATCTCCCGAGCGAGGGGTACATCAGCGCGGATGGAGGCCCAGTCTACTGGGACTTCCATGTGCGCAAGGACAGCTTCTCCATGGCCGGTATCCGCGTCGGTGTGATCGGGAAGCTCTGACGCAGGACGTTGCTGCGGCTACAGCCGCTCCCTGAGCGACACGAGCAGGTCCTGGGCGCCGTGGGCCAATCGCTCCGGCTCGACCGTCGGTGTGCCGACGGCTGATGCTCCTGTGCGTAGTTCGTCGAGCGCGCGCGGGTTTCGAAACCAGTCTTCGTCGTGCGTTTCGACCAGGTGCCGCTGCAGGCTCGCCGCCAAGAACAGCCCGGCCAGGCGCTGAGCGTCATCGAAACGAAGGCGAAAGATCGCGCCTGCCAGCGGGGGGTCGAGGCGAAAGCCAAAGGCGCGCACGGTCCAGTGCTCGAAGGCGTCGCCCAGAGCCTGGCCACCGAGCGCGGGCCTGCGTAGCAAGACACGCAAGGCCAAGGCCCGGGCCTCGATGAGCACCGCTGTTGCGAGCGCACGGACGTGATCGCGCGCCCGGCTGCGCGACAGGCCGAGTCGGACTCTGACAAAATCCGGCAACAGCGGCAGCAATCCGAAAACGGCGCCGTACGTGTGCTCACGCAGATGCTGCGGATCGTGGACCAGAGCGAAGGGCATCTGGACGGGCAACAAAGCCTCTGACCAACACCCACCGAGAGCGGTCAACGCTCGAAGGAAGCTCGCCGGTCCGAGCGCTCGAGGCACTCGAGTGAACTGCAGGCGAAGCCCACGGAGCAGGCCCGGGTCTTCGACCAGGCTCACCACGGTTCGTGGCGTCAGTTTGCCGGGCCAACCATCGGACGCAGTGCTGGCCTGCGCAACGACCAGAAGCTCACCGAGCTCGTGCGGTGCAAGCGAGAGATACGCGTCCGCCGAGTCGGTGAGCCAGGTTTCGGCGATCGCGTCTGGATCCTTGCAGGGCAGCTCGTGCACGTCGACGAACTCGTGCCCCAGCTCGTCGGCCAGCTCCGCGCGTCGCCGCCATAGCGCGCGCGAAGCACGCGCGAGCTCGTGGGAGGATCCGAGATACTCGCCCAGCCAGGCACCCGTCTCGGCGGCGTGGTAGAGCGCGCGCTCGAGCAGCTGGAGCAAAGAGAGCTCGACGCGCACAGGTTCGCCAACGACGTGCCGTCGAAGCCGAAACTCGCGCTCGACGGTGCTGAGCTCCGTGGCGCAGGTCCGTTCCGTGAGCAGGCGCAGCACCCAGCGCCCAAGCGGTTCGGCGAACCCCGTCCCTTCCATTCGCCGGAGCTCGGTGAGTGTCTTCTGCTCGGCGACTCCCGAGCAGCCAAGCGGGCAGACGCTCGAAGCGGGGCCGTATCTGAGCTGGACGCGCCATCGACGCTGCGCGTGCGCTGCTCGAGCGATCTGTGAATCGAGCTGTAGGGGATCTATCTCGCGCATACGGTGGGCTCGCCGGGCACAGAGCAACTTCGGGCGGCCGACTCCACGTAATAGGCCCGTCAGAGCTCGTTGCCCAGCATCAGCGTGAATCTGCCGCCGAGCTCCAGTGCAGAGCTCACGTATCCCCTGTCCGAACCCTCCACGGCTCCGCAGGGTCCGTCTTCTCGGGCCGGACAGCGGCGAAGCTCCGGCACGAAGACCTGGTTCAGGGCCACCGCAAACCCCACCTTGGCGCGACGCCCCAGAACCAAGTCGAGCCCTCCGCCCACGTGCGCGCTCGGAGCGTATGCCGAATGCACGGTGTCGGCACCGGCGCGAGCAGGAAGCGAGGCACGCAGGAATGCGGCACCCAAGCCGAGCTCGGCAAACGGGTCGATGACACCCTGGTCCGAGCTGTACACGCGAGCCATGATCTCGAGCGCGCCGAGCAGGGCGCGCGTGCGTTCGGCCTGGAGCTCGGCGGGCGGCTCGTATGCGAATACGCTCGTGCTGGCGCGCCCGCCCCAGGCAAAGAACGGCGTCACGCGCCACAGGCCGGCCACGCTGGCCCCCAGCCCCGGGTCCAGTGCCCGGCAAGGGAAACTCATGGGCGACCCTCCGAAGCACCACCCAAAGACCGGCCCGGCACTGGCCGAAAGCTCCAGCGCTGATCTGGCCAGCTCAGGCTCGGGTGTCAACGGACCCTGGGCCGAGCGCGACGGCAGCGGCCGGGGGGCGGGAAACGCCTGCTCCCCTGTCCATGGCTCGTAGGGCGCCCGCCCGGTCATCTCGTCTTGAGCACGAGCCAGTGGCGCGACGCACAGTGCGGCGAACAGCAGGCCGAAAGCCGAGTAGTTCATGGGTAGGGTCGTTGGGAAAGGGACGTTGCTGGGAGCGCTGGTCCGGCAGGGACCTTCCGGGTCCGTCCCGGGACGCGTCTCGGGCGGCACGGTGCTTGTCGGCAGCGTGCAGGCGTGGTTGCTTCTTTTCGGACTTCCCAGTGGACACGACGACGGTCAGTTTCCCTGATGCCCAAGCGCCAGACGCCGGCTGACCAGCGGCCTGCTGGGCAATGGGTACTTCCGCCCCACGCGCGGGCTCGGCCAAGAGAGCTACTCGACGCCAGCATCCAGTGGCCTATGAGAGACGGGCGGCCCAGCAGTGGCCCTGCCTGGCGGGCACGACTACGCTTTGTTTCGGGAAATGAGTGACCTGGACGAACAGCTGGCGCAGGCCATCGCGGAGTCGGAAGCTGCAGAGCCCGCAGCTGTACCTGCAAAGGCCTCGGCTACGAGCCCGAGGACCGGAGACGACTCAGGTGCGGCGCAACGGCGGCGCAACACCGGCCTATTGGTGGCGCTGACCGCCATCGCCGCCGCGATCATCGCCGTGGTGATGAGCAGCGGACAGGCGGCCGTGTACTCAAAAGGAGTCGACCAGCTCATCGCCGACAAGGCGCGACTCACCGGGCGCGCCGTCCGCCTCGACGGAACACTCGTCTCGGGGAGCCTGCGACGACGCGATAGCCCTTGTGAGTACCGCTTTTCCTTGAGCAAGAACGGCGCCGCGGTGCCCGTGCGCTACGCTCAGTGCGTGGTTCCGGATACGTTTCGAGACGTACCCGGATCGGACGTGCGAGTGACGGTCGAGGGCGTACTCGAGCAGGGTGGCTTCTTCTCGGCCCATCAGATCATGGCCAAGTGCCCCTCCAAGTACGAAGAGCAGATGCGCAAAGGCGACCGCCCCCCCTACCCCGCGGCAAGCCAGGCCCCGCCTTTGGGCGACCCTGGACGCGCCAGCGCGCAACAGCGTTAGAGAGCCATGTGGGATCGATTCATCCGGGCCTGTCGGCGCGAGCCGGTCGATGCGACGCCCGTCTGGTTCATGCGCCAGGCGGGCCGGTACATGCAGGAATATCGCGCTATTCGCGCCAAGTGGGGCCTGCTCGAGATCTGCAAGGCTCCGGAGCTCGCCGCTCAGGTCACGCTGCAACCGCTGGTTCACGGCGTCGACGCAGCCATTCTGTTCGCGGACATCCTGCTGCCGCTCGAGCCCATGGGGGCACCCTTCGAATTCGCGGCCGGCGAAGGTCCGTGCATGTTGAGCCCGGTCAGCGATGCGCGCGGCGTCGAAGCGCTGCGCGTCTTTGACGTGGAAGAAGGCCTGGGATTCGTGCTCGCGGCCCTGAGGATCCTGCGCCGGGAGCTCGAAGGCAAGACGCCTCTCATAGGCTTCGCTGGCGCGCCCTTCACGTTGGCGAGCTACCTGGTCGAGGGTGGTAGGAGCTCCGGATACACGCGCATCAAGCGCTTGATGTACGACGAACCCAAGGTGTGGTGCGTTCTCATGAACAAGCTCGCCGAAGTGGTGCGCCGCTACCTCAGGGCGCAAGTCGACGCCGGCGCGCAGGTGGTGCAGCTCTTCGATTCCTGGGTGGGAGCCCTCGCGCCGGTCGACTACCAAGAGTTCGTTCTGCCCCACGTCAGGACCATCCTGAGAGACCTGGAAACGACCGGTGTGCCGGTGATTCACTTCGGTACGGGCACTGGCGCTCTGCTCGAGCTGCAGCAGGAGGCAGGAGGGCACGTCATCGGGCTCGACTGGCGCGTTCGCCTGGACGAGGCCTGGGCCCGACTGGGATACGACGTGGCGGTGCAGGGCAACCTCGATCCCGTGCTGCTCGGAGCACCGAGGCCCATGCTCGACAAGCGGGTGCGAACCATCCTGGCCCAGGCCGCGGGAAGGCCCGGTCACGTGTTCAACCTGGGACACGGGATCCTGCCCGATACTCCACCGGGCAACGTTCGCTACGTCGTCGATCGGGTCCACGAGCTGAGTCAAGAGCAATGAGCGCGCCCATCGACGTACAGGCGGCCGTGGTGGGCGCTGGCATCACTGGCCTGGCCGCAGCCTACGAGCTGTCCAAGGGCACGCGCTCTCTCTTGCTCATCGAAAGTCGTGACCGCGTCGGCGGCAACATCCGCACCGAACGCGTGGACGGCTTCCTGATCGACGCTGGACCCGATTCGTTCGTGCGTACCAAACCGGAGGCCACCGAGCTCTGTCGCGAGCTCGGGTTGGGGGACCGGCTCGTCACCACGCAGGCGCGCTCCGTGTTCATCGCACATCGAGGACGGCTGGTGGCCATGCCGGCGGGGATGGCGCTGGCCGTCCCCACTCGACTCGGGCCCATCTTGCGCACCCCGCTGCTCGGTCTGGGTGGGAAACTCAGGCTCTTCGGCGACCTCTGGCGTCGCTCGAGCCCGCCGAGCGACGACGAAACCATCGGCGATTTCGTGGCTCGTCACTTCGGCGCCGAAGCTGCAGAGCGCCTCGCGGGTCCGCTGCTCAGCGGCATCTACGCGGGTGACGTCACCGCGCTCAGCATCCAGGCCACCTTTCCTCAGCTGGTGGAGCTCGAACGGCGACACAAGAGCCTCATCTTCGGCCTGTTCGCAGCACAACGCGCGCGCGCCGAAGGCGAGCCGCAGCAGGCCCTTCCGAGTTCCCGTCTCGGTCAGCTGTTCGCATTGCTCGGTTGGCTCCGCCGCGCCTCGCGACACGCACCGAGCCCGTTCTACTCGTTGCGGGATGGCATGCAGTCTCTGGTCGACGCGCTCGCGGCCCGGCTACCCGAGGGAGCCATTCGGCTTGGCGTACCCGTCACCGGCCTCGAAGCGGGCGGTGCCGGACGTCGCTGGACGCTACGGCTCAAGGACGGCACCTGTGTCACCACCGACCGAGTCGTGCTCGCGCTTCCGGCACACGGTGCTGCCAGACTGGTGCCAGACCCCATCCTCTCCGAGCTGTTGTCGGGTATCGTGTATCTGTCCACCGCGACGGTTTTCGTTGGCCTCGATCGCGCCGAGGTCCAGCATCCGCTCAAGGGCGTAGGGTTCATGGTGCCTCACGGACAGGGGCGGCTGCTCGCCGCCACCTGGGTTTCGAGCAAGTGGGCGGGGCGAGCCGGCGAAGGCACGGCCCTGGTCCGCGCGTTCATCGGCGGGGCCCGGGAGGCGGATTTGGTAGACCGCTCGAGCGACGACGAACTCGTGGCGCTCACCTTCGACGAGCTAACCCGATGGATGGGGCCGCTCGGCGAACCGCGACTGGCGCGGGTCTATCGTTACCCTTCGTCCAACCCGCAGCCCCTGGTGGGCCACCTCGCGCGCATGGAGCGCATTCGGACCCGCCTCGAGAACCTGGAGGGCATCTACCTGGCCGGAGCGGCGTACGAGGGGGTCGGCATTCCCGATTGCGTTCGCCAGGGGCAACGCGCAGCCCGCGCGGCGCTCGGTCTTCCGATCGGCAGCCCGTAGCTCGGACGAAGCGGCCATCACCGCACGACCCCATGCAATCCGAACGGACGTTGGGCCGGATCGGTGGCTCGTGTCGCGTGGCCCCAACCTGCGAAGTTGCTAAGCTGCGGCCCTTCTCCGGCGTCGTCCAAGGGCAGGACAAGGGGCTTTGAACCCCTCAATCTAGGTTCGAATCCTGGCGCCGGAACCAA